>DATCWB010000382.1:0-10025 GCA_036566625.1 Pyrinomonadaceae bacterium | reverse complement strand
GCGCGCTCGTCGTGCTGCTCGAAGACCAAGCGAAGAACAGCCCGCCGAGCAATGCGAGCGCGGCCACGGCGGCCACGGCGCGCGAGGCGTTCGACGAGCGCGTGTCGAGCGTGGCGATGGTGGAGGCGAACGGCGCGGCCTCTTCCGGCATGACGAGTTGCGCCGTGTTCTGGATGCTGCGTTCGAGCATCGCGCGAGTTTCGCGCGCCGACTTCGGGCGGTCGTCCGGGTTTTTGGCGAGCAGCGTGTGCGTGGCGAGCGCGAGGCGGCGCGGAACTTCAGGGCAGCGCGCCATGAGGGGCGGCGGCGCGGAGGTTGCCTGCCGCACGAGCACGGCCGATTGCAGCCCGTCCGTGAAGGGCGGTTGCCCGGACAGCATTTCGTAGACGAGTACGCCGACGCTGTAGAGGTCGCTCGCCGTGCCGACGGGCTTGCCCATACATTGTTCCGGCGACATGTAACGCGGCGTGCCGATGATCAAACCCGACTCGGTCGTCGCGTGCGTCTTGGTCACGTCGGCCGAGGCCGTGAGCACTTTGGCGATGCCGAAATCGAGCACCGAGACGCCGCGCTCGTTGAGCATGATGTTCGAAGGCTTGAGGTCGCGGTGGACGATGCCGAGCGCGTGCGCTTCGGCCAGCACGTCGCAGATTTCGCAGGCGATGCGCACGGCGCGCTCGGGCGAGAAACGCCCCTCGCGCGCCAGCACGTCGGCCAGCGTCGAGCCTTCGACGTGTTCCATCACGATGAAGGGGCGGCCGTCGGGCAGACTGCCCGCGTCGAAGATCATCGCGGCGCGCGTGTGGCGCAGGCGCGCCATCGTCCGCGCCTCGCGCATGAAGCGTTCGGCCACTTCGGGGTCGGCGGCGAACTCGGTTTTGAGAACCTTGATGGCGACGGGGCGTTCCAGTCCGAGATGCGTGGCGAGATAGACAGTGCCCATCCCGCCCCTGCCGATCTCACACTCGATCCGGAAGCGGTTAGCAATGACACGGGGGATGTCCATGATAAAACCCTCTTTTTGGGGACAAAGGGTCGTCGTTAGGCCGTTTACTTCTGAACGAGACGAGGGGGAAGTAGCGCGGTCGAGCGGCGAGAGGAGACTAATTGTTAATCCTTACGATACGGGCAACGGGGAAAGTTGACGCTTGCTGAAACGGCGGATGCCGATAGCCACGGAGTTTAGCACCAAGCGGGGCGAAAGGTAAAAGCAAAATTGCAGCCGCGCCGATTTTTTAGCGAGACCGTCGCCCGGTCGCTTCCCGGCGACATTTCCCCCGCCCGTGCCGGTCCGCTCCGGTTCGCGCCGGTTCGCACCGGTTTGCATTAGCGCGTTGCGATCTCGATGATCCAGTGCGCGAACAAGACGGCGATGAGCAGGTGCGCGTAGACCTTCGTGGCGATGCGGATGCGGCGATGAACTGCTCCGCTGGCGGCGGGCGTGTGGCGTCGGCGGTGGAACGCCAGAAACAGGAGCGCGAGCGCGAGCAGAACGAGGCCGGAGACGAGAAACAGCCCCGCCGGGTTCAGTTGCCACGCCGCGCCGAAACGCGCGTGCAGCGTGTGGAGGACGCTGCGCGTGAGGCCGCAGGTCGGGCACGGAAAATCGAGCCATCGCCTGAACCAGCATTCCCAGAGCAACTCGCGACCGGCGACGAACACGCGCCCGTCCCTAACCGACGCGAGCGAGCGCAGGATGCAGAGTTGCAGCAGGACGAGCGCGCCGAGGAGGCCGGGCGCGAGCATCGTCCGGCTCATTAAATTCCCGAGCGTCGTCCGGCTCATTAACCGGTTCATTAAATCGCGCGGCCGTTTCGTCCCGCCGTTCAAACTTCGGCTCAACATGCTGGCCGTCTCCTGTCGCTCTCGGGCGATCATCGAGAAACCGGGGTCGAGGTCTTCGCGTCCGCAGCAGTCGCCGTGCCTGAGGCGGACAACCACCCGGCGGCGCGTCGGACGAAACGTAAGAATAGAGACGTTCCGAAAATCCCCCACAGCGCGCCCGTCAACAGACGCCGCGCGTTATCGCCCTGCCCGCCGGTGACGATGGCGTGTAGCACGTCGAGCGGCAAGAGAAGCGCGAGCGCGACGCTCGGCGCGAGCGGCGGCACGCGCCGCTTCCACAGCAGCCAGCCGAGCAGCGCGATTGCCCCAAACAGGATTCCCGCGCAACGCCAGCACAGAGGCATCTGCACGCCCCATGTGTGCGGCGAACGGGCGGGCAGTTGGTGACACCACCAACTGCCCGCCCACATCAAGGCGCGATAAAAATTTCCTGTCGCCCCGTCGAATACGTCCACGCGTTTTGTTATTTGAAAAGTATCGGCTGGAACTGCCCGTTCGAGCTTTTTGCCGCTTCGTCCCAACTGTGAATTGCCGCCGCCACGTTCACGAGCGGGACGGCCAGAAACAGACAGCTACCGATGCCCAGCGTAACGACCGCCAGCACGAACAAGACGATGTTGAGGGCGGCGTAACCGGCGAAGACTCCCAGACCGAGACCGGCCTTGTTGGGCACGAACAACAGGCCGATGCCGGGGATGAAGAAGCTGACGAGCGCGGGCACGGCCGGGTGCATCGGCTGGTTGGCCGAGGGCGTCTGCTGGTAAGAGGGCGTCATGTTCTGCCCTGCGTTGTAGGAAGGGTAATTGGGCGGCGGCGTCTGCGGCGTGTAACCGCCGGTCGGGTTGTAGGCGTCGGCAGGGGGCGGCTGGTTGTTCAAATCGCCGCTCATGCGCCACGATTCGGGGGCGGGTGCGGGCGCGAGCGTCGCGCCGCAACTGACGCAAAATTTCGTTCCATCAACGTTGTTCGTACCACAAGAGGCGCAAGTTGCCATTATCTTCTCCTTCGAAGGGGTGTTTGAGATGTTCGGGTCTGAAAGTGCCCGTTAAATATTCGGAATCCAGAAATCCTGACCGCGCTCGACGACGCGCTTGAGTCCGAGGGCGCGCAACTCTTTCTCACGAACGCCGAGAAAAGTAAAGTGCGGCAGATCGTGGAGCACGGTTTGAAACCAACCGTGGTGCGCCATAATCTCGCGCACGCGCCCGTCGCGAAACTCCGCCGCATCGAACGCCAGCATCGAGAGGTGCTGCGACGCGCCCGGCGCGGCCACCGACGACAAGATCGTCCGCGAAAAATCTTTGCTGAAAAAATTGCCGCGCTCTTCTTCCTTGAGCACCGCCGCGATCTGTTCGGCGCAACAGAGCGTGCCCAGACGTTCCGCCTCGTCGGGCGCAAGCGATTTCTCCGAGACCCAGTAGGCCAGCGCGGGCGTGACGCGCGATTCCCACAAGCGCAGCGTGTCTGCATAACTGCGCCGCGCCGCCTCTGCGCCTCCGCGCGGCGTGATCTCCAGGCCGTGCGCGTGCGCCTCTGTGCGCGCCGCGAGCAGCGCATCGAGCGCGGCCGGTTGCAACTCGATCTGCGCATCCGCGATGAGCGCCGCGCGCGGCTCGACCTCCGCCTGAAATTGTTCGCACTCTTCCACGCTCCGAAACACACAGCGCGGCGGCACGCGCACGCTCACGTCCGCCATGAACATCGCGCCGTACTCGGCCAGCAAACGACGCTCGACCGCGTCGCATGCGTCGCACAACTCTTCCGCCCTCATGCCGCGACGCGCGAGCGCGCCGGTGAGCGCGGCGTAAAAGGGCGATGCGGTGAAGTCGTCCGCCTGCGTCGTCGTGTGGTCGGGCATTGCGGGGTGGTCGCTATTTTTGCGCATGCGCGGTCGTGGTTCGTCGGGCGTGCCTTTACAATTTTCGCTGGTCTCGCTTTTCGCGGCGGGCGCGGGACTGAGGTATGCTACCAAGAGTCGGGGCTGAACGAAAGAATCGGCGAAAGAATTTGCACGCGCGGCGGTAAAAACTCTGTTGGGGCGACTCGATCAATTTCGCGAAACGCTGGCGACCTACCGCAAATACGGCTGGCAACTCGCGCGCGTCCTGATGCGCCCCGAGACCCTCTCGGAACTGCGCGCCGCGACGGGCGGCGAAAACTTTGAGAGCGGCGCGACGCGCGAATTTCCGTTTGACGCCATGTGGTTTGTGCGTCCTGCCGGGGGCGGGCGCGAGGCCTGGGAACTACGCCTCGTCGCCGAATCACCCTACGCGCTCTTTGAGTTGTTCGAGCCGGACGAGGAGGAAGAAGACCGCGAAGACGTGAGGCGCGAAATGGAAGCGAAGATGAAGGAACGGCTGAACGTGGAATGAGAAAGTAGGCAGAGAACAGGTGTCAGAAAACAGAATACAGGAGTCAGAAGGAAGACAAGCGGCTTTGCTTCTGACTCCTGTATTCTGTTTTCTGACTCTTACTTTTACGTCCGCCGTCCCATCTTGACGGGGATCGTGACGCGCTGGCCTTCGCGGTAGACAATGACGTTGACGGTGCTGGCAGGCTTGGCGGTATTGATGTAACCGTAGAGTCCTTCGACGGTGCGCACGGGCTTGCCGTCGAACTCGATCATGATATCGCCATCTTTGAGTCCGGCGAGATCGGCGGGACGGTTGGCATAGACCTCGCCCAGACGCACGCCGTGAAGGTTCGTGCCCTCGATGGGCACGCGCGCCGTGTCGTCAACGCCGAGCATCCCTCTCTCTTTCGGCATGAAGGCGTCGGAGTTGTAGTCTGCGCTCGAAATGGTCGTCAACTGCGCGGTCTTCGTCTCGCCGTCGCGAAGGTAAACGACCTCGACCGTCTTGCCGATTGGCGTCTCGCGCAGTGCATCTCGCATCGTGTCTTCGCCGTTCACCGGCCGCCCGTCAAACTTCGTGATGATGTCGCCGTCGATGAGTCCGGCGCGTTCGGCCGGGCTACCGGGCATCGCCCCTGCAAGCAGCGCGCCCGCCGCCCCTTCCGTGTCGCCAAACTCCTCCGCGCCGAAAAAGGACTGCGGCCGATTAGGCTGCGACTGAAACGCGCCGCTTCGCTCCGCCGCGTCTCTCAAGGAGCGGAACAGAAATACGCCTCCGACCACGGTGAGCGGAACGAGCAACATGAACGCCAGCGCGAACGCCAGCCACTTCCTGCCCTTACGGCGGCGACGCTCCGTGCTCACATTCTGCGGCGACGCGGGCGCGGCCGGCGAGATGAGGGTCGTCTGCGCGCCCGCCGGCGCCGTGAACGCCTGATTGCCCTCGGCCGTGGCCGGCATGTACGGCCTCTGGTCGAAACGCACCGTCTCCACGTATTCCGCCCTGCCCTCGCCGAGGCGATACCCGCAGGCGCGGCAAAAGCGCATTCCGTCCACGAGCGCGGCGGCGCAACTCGGACACGTCTGCGGGTTCGCGCCCGAGGCGGCGGTCTTTTCTGCGGCGCGCTCAGTTTCGGTTTCCATAAAGTTTTCCCCGTCCCGTGCTGGAATCGCGGACGCCGGGCGGGGCGTCCGGTCATGTGTGGCGTCAGGAATTATACGCCAACTCGCGCACCCCGGTTGCACATTCATACGCCCGCGGCATAAACTTTTGCGCGAAGACTAAAGGCACGAGACCGCGGCGCGGCAAGCGACCGGAAACTGTTCGACGAAAGAATGAGGCCCGACTTGGAAGTAGTTAAAGCCCTCGCTGCATTGCAGCCGCTCTACAATAAAGACAACATCGAGATCGTGACCGAGGACGGCACGCGCGTGCGCGGCCTCGTCAAGAGCATGAAAACGACACAGGCTCTCACCAAACCGAGCGTTAAAATCCAGCGCGCCGACGGCGAGGTCGTCAAGATCACCTTCGACACCATCATCGAAATCGTCGATCATAACGCGGCCGAAAGAGAGCGTTGAGCGGCGGGCGGTATTTTGCGGTGCGCGGGTGTGCGCGCCGCAAGATATTTTGTTTTTCACCGTAACAGTCTTTTCGTCGCGGGTGGTTTTTAAGGTATGATATTTCGCGCGTGGGTGGTTTAAAGAGGAAGCGTCCCGCGCGTTCCTACTTATGCAGAAAACTTCCGACATCACGATTCAGGAATTCGGCGGACGCGTGGCGAGCGTGTGGCAGGGCTTGCGCCCTTCGACGCGCAGCCTGGTCGAGCGTGCTCTCACGTCGGCCGCACCCGTCACCGCCGCCGCGCCGCGCTGTAGCGCGCCCTACGACGCGCGCTCCGAATGGGAATTGAGCCGTCTGCTCGCCGCGCTCGACGGGCGCGCGAAGGAGACGGGCGCGCGCGTCCTGAGCACCGAAGAGGTGAGCGAACTGACGCGCATGGCCGAGACCTGCGCCCACGTCCTGCACGGCGAGGCGCGTTCGGCCGAAGTGTTCGCGCAGCTTTTGGAGCGCGCCCTCTTCGTCCGCGACTACAAGCGCGTTGACGTGCTGGCCGACACGTTCGCCGCGCGACTGCCGGCCGCAGAGGTCTGCGAACTGGCGCGCCACCCGAACCCGAGCGTGCGCGCTCTGGCGCACGAAGCCCTGGCACAATCGCCCACAGGGGTGCTCGTCGAATTGCTCGGCGACCCGGTGGACGCAGACGTGGCGCGCGACGCGCTCGTCCTACAGGCGGACGATTACGGCTCGGAAGAAGCCCGCTGGGTTGTCAGCGCGTTAGAGCGCGCCGACGCCAGCGAAGACGAACTATAAAAGCCGGCCGAGACGAACCATTAAAAGCGAACCATAAAAAAAGCCGCTCGACTTCGAGCGGCTTTTCACTTTTGTCGGGCCTCAGTTTGGCCTTTTCCTTTCAGCCCTCATCAACTCAGACGGCGAGCGCGTCCGCCGTCTCCTTCTGCGCCTCGCCGATCTCGCGAAGCCGCGCCACCACCTGCTCGATCAGCCAGTTCGGCGTCGAAGCCCCGGCGGTGACGCCGACGCGCTCGACGCCGCGCAAATCCCCTGCGTCAATCTCTTCCGGCGTCTCGATCAGAAAACTACGCTCGCACCCTTCCTTGCAGACCGAGAGCAGTTTCAGACTGTTTGACGAATGCTTGCCGCCGATGACGTAGAAGGCTTCGACGTGCCCGGCGAGGGCGCGCGCGGCATCCTGCCGGTCGCGCGTGGCCGAGCAGATGGTGTTGACGACCTGCGGCTCGGAGTCGGACTTGGCGCGCACGGCTTCGGCGGCTTCGAGAAAGGTGCTGAGTTTGATCGTGGTCTGCGAGACGACGAGCGGCGCGTGGAGCGCGGGCAGATTCGCCACCTCGCCCGCGTCGCGCACGACGTGCGAATTCTTCGGCGCGTAGCCGACGACGCCGATCATCTCCGGATGATCCGGGTTGCCGACCACCACCACGTCGCGCCCCTCTGCGGCGGCGCGCTCGGCGAGTTTCTGCACTTTGGTCACGAACGGGCACGTCGCGTCAACCACCTGCGACGCGCGCGCTTCGAGTTCGCGCTGCACGTCGGGCGTCACGCCATGGGCGCGGATAACGGCCGTCACCTCGCCCTCAACGTCCGTCGGCGCGTCAATCGTCGCGACGCCGTGCCGTTCGAGGCGTTGTATCTCCTGCGTGTTGTGAATGAGCGGCCCGAGCGTGCGGACGCGCGCGCCCTCGGAGAGCGCGTGCTCCACCATCTCTACGGCGCGCTCCACGCCAAAACAGAACCCGTACTCTTCGGCCAACAGAACCTGCATGCACGTTACCTTCCGAATCTCCGCTATGTGCCGAATCTCCGCTTTGTGACTTTCGAGTTTAGACTTGCGCCTCGGCGTAAACTGTCCGGCCGCCCTGATACGCCGGTCTAAACTCAAACATTCTCTACCCCATGCCGTCCGGGGGCGGCGTTGTCGTCTGCGTCTGCGACTCGCGCGTGCCACGCCGCTGCCATTCTTCGCGCAGGCGGTCGCCGCCGCGCAGGGCTTCGTCAATCCAACTGATCTTTTTATCGGCCAGCCAACCGACGCTGCCCCAGAAATTCTTCTCGAACTCGCCGAACTTGTAAGCCACCTCGCGCGGCAGGACGGCGTAAGATGCGTCGCACAGGAAACGCAGCGCGTCGCAGATGGTGTCGCCGGTGTGATAGCGTGTGTCGTTCGTTTCAGCCATAAATAAAAATCACTCCTCCAACGTGCCTATACGCCCGCGCCGCCGCCTTCGTTCCGCCTCAAATACTAGCACAGCGAACTCTGATCTCAGGACTTCGCTGGGGCCTGCGGCCTGATGCCGGTGTACTGCGCCGAGGCGATGCGCCACTTGCCGCGTGCCTTGCGGCAGACGAACGTGCAGCGCAACGCGCGGCTCACCGTCTGCCCGTCCGGAGTTTTCAACGTGAACGGGAGGCGCGCGACGACTATCGCCGTGTCGCCGTAAATCCGACTCGTGATCTCGTCCAATTCGTAAGAGACCATTTCGCCCTGCCGCGCGCTCTTTCGTTCGGGGGCGTAAAAGCCGAGCACCTTCGCGCGGGAATCAACCTCGCCGGCGGGCGAAATCTCCACGTAATCGGGGGCGAGAATCGCGTCCAAGCCGGCCGCGTCGTAATTCTTCTGCGCTTCGGCCATTCGCCGGACGAGGCCGAGAATCTCTTCTTCCACTTTGAACTTGAAATCTGCGGGCGGCGTGGCGCGCGTTGGAACGAACAACAGGAGCAACAGGGTGAAGCAGACCACTAAACGTCTCATCATTTTTCTCTCCGGTTCAGGAAGCGTTGCGGGTGAAGTTTATGACGGCTCTGCCATGTGTACGTCCGTCGCGCCCGGCAAGTTTCCGCGCGGGACGAACAGCCGGAGCGCGCGCACCGGCCGCCGCCGACTTCGTCTCACGCTCTACTTCTCTTCACCGATAGCTTCCTTTACCGTCGGCCACATCATCTTCGCCCAGTATTCGTAGCCCTCGTCGGAAGGGTGGAAGCCGTCGGGCGAGAAAAATTCCGGGTGATTAGGTATTACTTCGCGGCTCATGCCGTAGGCGTCAACGACGAGCAGGTCGTGACGCTTCCCGATCTCGGCGATGTGAGTGTTGAAGAGTTGGATACGCTGCCGCACCTGTTCGTGGAGGAACGCGGGGACGCGCGGCGCGTGCGAGATGTCGGGAATATTGGTGGCGACGATGGGCGCGTCTGTTTTGCTTTTCAGACGCGTGACGATCTCTTCATAGTTGCGCGCGAACTCTGCGGGCGCGACGCCGTGGCTCACGTCGTTGATGCCGATGCCGAGCGTGACGAGCGTCGGGCGCGTCGAGTCGAGGCGCGTGAGTTGACTGCGCAAAACGTCTGAGGTCTCCGCGCCGCTCACGCAAAAGTTTCTGACGCTCGATCCCGAGCGCACGCGCTCGATGCGCTCGAAGACGCGCGTCACGTACCCGCCTTTGCGCGCCCCGACGCCGACGCCCGTCGAATCCCCGAATGCGACGTAAACAACCGGCGTTACGGTCGCCGGCATCTTCTGTTCCGCCCTCATGCCCGCCCCCTCGTCTTTGTTCGCACGCGTTCGCCCGAGCCCGCACGCCGCGCCGGTCAGCAACAGAAACGCCAGCGCGTAAATTACAAAAGCGCGATAAAACCCCTCGCTCATAAAACTCTTGACCCGTAAAACCTTTCCACTTCAAGACTGCTTTCTTTCACAACATCTCTTCGGAGCGCACCGGCTCGCGCAGGATGCTCTCCGCCGCCTCGTAGGCGACGCGCGCGGCGGCCGGGTGCGACTAGCGCAAGTTTCCGATCTGCATGAGCGACTCGCCCGTGCGCGAAAGCAGGCGAAACAGATCGCCCTCTTCGGCGCGCGTCTGCCGCACGAGTTCTTCCCACTTCATCCCCTTCGCCCAGCGCATCACGGCGGCGGCGGCCGAGAAATTCATCTCCGGCGCGGGGTCTAATCCCTGCCTCCATTCCACGCTCGCCACCTCGTAAGCGATCCGTTCAAACTCGGCGAGGGTGGAGACGAGCGCGTCGTCGAGTTGCAACTCGCCGTAGTCGCGTTCGGCGTCTGCGGCGAGCGCGGCCATCAGTCCGGCGGCGCGCGCCGCGTCGAGCGACGCGAAGAGGTTGCGCTCAATCGCCTCGCCGACGAGCAGCGGGCGGTCGAGCCTCAAGTCGGCGAGCCAACGCCCGCGCTCCGTGACGCGCTCCGCGTCGAAATCGAGATAGCCGAAATGTTCG
>DATCWB010000381.1:0-17747 GCA_036566625.1 Pyrinomonadaceae bacterium | reverse complement strand
CAGGTCTGCGAAGATGTCGCGGAAGCTCGAACTGCCGCCCGAGTTGCCGCCGCCCGCACCTCCGCCGGGCGCGGCGTTGCCCCAATCGAAGCCCGTGAAATCGAAGGGCGCGCCGCGCGATGCGCCGCCCGGTTCCGCGCCGCGCGCCGCCGCATCCGCCAGATTGTCCGAGTATTGCCCGAACCTGTCGTAGACGCTGCGCTTCTTCGGATCGGAGAGCACGTCGTGCGCCTCCGTGATCAACTTGAAGCGTTCCTCGGCCGACTTGTCGCCCGGATTCACATCCGGGTGAAACTTCCTCGCCAGCCTGCGGTACGCCTTCTTGATCTCCTCCGGCTTCGCCTTACGCTCGACGCCCAGCACTTTGTAGAAATCTTCTTTTGCCATTGAAAGACAGTGACAAGTGACAAGTGACAAGCGACGAGTTGAAACAAGTTCTGAAACTTGTCACCCGTCACTCGTCACTCGTCACTGTTTTACTTGTTCTCGTCCACGTCAACGTATTCGGCGTCAATGACGTTATCGTCGCCGCCGCTGCCGCCGCTCGTCTGCCCGCTGCCGCCGGAGGATGCGCCGGCGGCGGAAGCCTGTTCGCCGCCCGTCTCGCCGCCCGCCTGCGCGGTCTGCTGGTAGAGCGCTTCGGCCAGTTTGTGCGAAGCGGTTTGCAGGTTGTTGAAGGCCTCGTTCATGCGTTCCGCGCCGCCCTCTTCGACAGCCTTCTTGGCGTCGGCCAGCGCGGTTTCGAGTTGCGTCGTCGAAGCCGCGTCGAGCTTCTCCTTGTTCTCGTTGAAGGTCTTCTCAACCTGATACGTCAAGCCGTCGAGACGATTGCGCGCTTCGATCTCCTCGCGCTTCTTCACGTCTTCGCCCGCGTGCGATTCGGCCTCGCGCATCATGCGGTCGATCTCGTCTTTCGACAGACCCGATGAAGCCGTGATGGTGATGTCCTGCACGCGCTTCGTGCCCATGTCCATCGCCGACACTTTGACGATGCCGTTGGCATCGATGTCAAACGTCACCTCGACCTGCGGCATGCCGCGCGGTGCGGGCGGGATGCCCACGAGATGAAACTTGCCGAGCGTGCGGTTGTCGCCCGCCATCGGCCGCTCGCCTTGCAGGACGTGGACTTCCACCGAGGTCTGGTTGTCGGACGCGGTCGAGAACACCTCGGACTTGCGCGTCGGGATCGTCGTGTTGCGCTCGATGAGCTTCGTGAAGACCCCGCCGAGCGTTTCGATGCCGAGCGAAAGAGGCGTCACGTCGAGCAGCAGGATGTCCGTCTTCTCACCCGACAGCACGCCCGCCTGCACGGCCGCGCCGACGGCGACTACCTCGTCCGGGTTCACGCTCTTGTTCGGCTCTTTGCCGAAAATGCTCTTGACGATCTCCTGAACTTTCGGGATGCGCGTCGAGCCGCCGACCAGCACCACTTCGTTCACCTTGGTGGCGTCGAAATTGGAATCCTTGATCGCCTTCTTCGCGTCGGCGATGGCGTCTTCCACGGGCTTCTTCAGCCGCTGCAAAATCGCATCGATCAACTGCTCGAACTTCGCGCGCGTCAACTTCATCACGAGGTGCTTCGGCCCGGAGGCGTCGGCCGTGATGAAGGGCAGATTGATCTCCGTCTCCATCGCGGTCGAGAGTTCGATCTTGGCCTTCTCCGCCGCCTCTTTCAGACGCTGCAAGGCCATCTTGTCGTTCGACAGATCGATGCCCTGATCGCGCTTGAACTCTTCCGTGATCCACTCCATCAAACGCTCGTCTATGTCGTCGCCGCCGAGGTGCGTGTCGCCGTTCGTTGATTTCACTTCGACGACGCCTTCGCCCACTTCGAGGATCGAGATGTCGAACGTGCCGCCGCCGAAGTCGAAGACGGCGATGACCTCTTCCTTCTTCTTGTCGAGACCGTAGGCGAGCGCAGCGGCCGTCGGCTCGTTGACGATGCGCATCACTTCGAGACCGGCGATCTTGCCTGCGTCTTTCGTCGCCTGCCGCTGCGCGTCGTTGAAGTAGGCCGGGACGGTGATGACGGCCTTGTCAACTTTCTGCCCCAGGTAGTCTTCCGCCGACTGCTTCATCTTTTGCAGGATCATCGCGGAAATCTCGGGCGGGCTGTGATCCTTCCCTCCCGCGTTGATGCGCACGTCGCGGTTGCCCGCCGGCTGCACCTGATAGGGAACCTGCTTTTTCTCTTCCGTCACCTCGTCAAAACCGCGCCCCATGAAACGCTTGATCGAATAGATCGTGTTCTCCGGGTTGGTGACGGCCTGACGCTTCGCCACCTGACCGACGAGGCGGTTGCCGTCCTTCGTAAAGGCGACCACGGAGGGCGTCGTGCGCCCGCCTTCCGAGTTGGTGATGACGGTCGGCTCGCCGCCTTCCATGACGGCCACCACCGAGTTGGTCGTGCCCAAGTCAATACCGATTATCTTGCTCATCTTTTCACTCTCCAGATGTTGTTTAACTGACCCGCCTCTGCTGCTCATGTGCCCGCACGACCTTCCAGGCCGCCCGCGGACTCTTGGTTCATCGAATCTCAGATAGTAAAGGCACAGGTTGAATACAGCGTTAATATAATATCTGAGTCCCTTGTTGTCAACTTTTGATTGCGAAAATCCCCGTCACGTTGCCCGAAACGCGCCGAAAGCCGTTAAGGCTTACTATTTCACAGTTTATCAGCGTTTTCGGAGGCTTCCCGGTCGGTTTTGCCCTCGTTCATGATGCGGGAGACGTGAAAAATGTAGTGGACGCCGGAGAAGAGCGCGGAGGCGAAGACGATGACATAGACGGTCGGCAGGACGTAACCGCGCATCGAGGGGAAACGCGCCAGCGCGAGAATGATTACGATGGCCGTAATTTGCACGACGGTATTGACTTTTCCGAGCAGCGAGGGGCGAAAACCGCGAAAGCCCGTGACGACGTTGATGGCCGCCGCGCCGACGACGATGAAGACATCGCGGCTGATGACGGCCGCCGTCACCCAGAAGGGCACGGGGAGGTGTTCGCCCCGCCCGACGATGGAGGCGAGCGAGAGGGTGATGAAAGAGGTGACGAGCAGGAGTTTGTCTGCAATGGGGTCGAGGATGGTGCCGAGTTGCGATTTCTGGTTGAAACGGCGTGCGAGGAAGCCGTCGATGCCGTCGGTCAGGCCCGCGAAGATGAAGATGGCGAGCGCCCAGTCGAAACGCTGATAATAGAGCATCGTGACGAAGACCGGAACCAGCACCATGCGGATGACGGTCAGGAAATTCGGCACGGTGAAGATGCGAGAAGACATAAGGACAGTGACAGGTGACGAGTGACAAGTGACAAGCTAAAGACAGTGCATCGTAAATCGTGAATCGTCAATCGTAAATAGAAGAAGGCATGTTTTCTCTATGTCACGATTGACGATTCACGATTTACGGCTTTTTCTTGTCACTTGTCACTCGTCACTCGTCACTGCTTTTTGAGTTCGAGGAGAGAGACTTCGGGCAGGCAGCCGTAGCGCACGGGCAGGACGACCGTGCCGAGGCCGCGCGTGACGTAAATTTGCGTGTCGCCCTGTCGCCCCAAACCGCGCAGCAGGCGGCGTCGCGGGCGTCCCGAAGGCGAACGCTCCGCGCGCAGCGTGACTTGGCCGCCGTGCGTGTGGCCGCTCAGGACGAGGTCAACCCCGGCGCGCGCCGCGCGGCGCAGGACGATGGGGTTGTGCGCGAGCAGGAGTTTCAACTCGTCCGCCGCGGAACCGGCGAGGGCGAGCGGGAGGTCTTCGAGGCCGACCATCGTGTCGTCAACGCCCGCGAGCCAGAAGGAGGCCCCCGGGTGCTGCGGGTGCTCGAAGCGCATGCCCTCGTTGACGAGGACGCGTATGCCTTCGGCGCGGAAGAGGTCTGTGATGAGCGCGGCGTCAGTCCAGTGGTCGTGGTTGCCGAGCACGGCGTAGACGCCACAACGCGCGCGCAGGCAGCCGAGCATCTCGGCGCACGGCGCGGCGTACTCGCGTTCGTGCGAGACGTAGTCGCCCGTCAGGGCGATGATGTCAGGACGCAGGCTGTTGGCTAACTCGACGGCGCGCTCGACCTGCGCGCGTCCGGTGAAAGGGCTGTGGTGAATGTCCGAGAGCTGGACGATGCGCAGGCCGTCGAGCGCGTCGGGCAGGCGGCGCAATCTGATCTCCGTGCGTTCGACGACGAGGTTGTAAGGCTCTGCGAAGGCGGCGCGCGCCATCTGCATGACGCCTGCGGCCAGCGTGCGCAGAGGCTTCGGGCGCTGCGGCACGGGCGCGTGGCGACGGGGAGACTTCCATCCGGCGTTATTGGACATATCAGTTCGTTGAATTTGGATTAATGAGAATTAACTAATTCGCGAGAGATTCCCTTGTTCGAAGTACCCTTCTTTGAAGCCCGCGAATTATAGAGAACGGGCGACGGGAAGCGCAAGCGGCCGGGCGCACACTACCGCACGCGCGAGGGGCGGCACACTCCGCGGAGTGTGCCGCCCCTCGCGTGCCCGAAGTCGTCGGCGCGCGCAGCGTTACTGGTTTCTCGGCCTCCGTCGATTGAACAGTTCGGTCAGGTTAACGCCGATGCCGATGCGGTAATAGTCGCGGTCGGTCTGAAGGTTGGGCGCTATAAACACGCTATCGCTCGTGAGCGATACGTCGCCGTCGGATTTGCTTAGGAAGAGTGGGGTGGTGATCTTGACGCCTTTGCCCCCGAGCTTCATCATCGCCGTGCCGTATAGGTAGAGGAAACTCGCCTCTCTGATGGGGAACGGATAGAACGCTTCTAAGCGCATGACCAGATTACGACTTTCGCCGATGATCTTCCCCTCATCATTCGTCACAACCGACTTGAGCCTCCCGCCCGTCACCGCTTCATTCTGCCCGAACATGACGTCGAGGATAGCCGGGAAGCGGTTAATCGGCTCCGCCGAGTCGTTGTTGAAGTAGAAGGTCTTGAATCTGAAGCCGGCGTAGAACTGGCGCAGGAATCGATCTCGGTCGGGGTACACAAATGCGATGTTCTGCTTCTCGGCCGCCGCTTCGCCAAAACGCCTGACGAAGAGAGCGCGCTGCGGGCTGTTTTCTCCCGGCACTTTGTATATCAGCGCGGCATTCGTCCTTCTCGTCTCGGTGAGGGGGCTGATCGCACCGTAGGCCGCCACGAGATGCACGAACGTGCGCTGTTTGATGCCGGGCACCAGGCCGAGATACCCCTTGTCGGAGCCGTACAGTCGCAGGTCGAGTCCGGCCAGAAAATCGAAGCCCTGCACGAGTTCAACCAGTTTGCCGTCCGTCAGCGGGTTGACGAAGTCGGTGGCGAAGGTGCCAATCGCCGAGGCCTGCTGCGGGATCGCAGCGAGGCGGATCTGTCCCCAGGCGGAAAGAGTCGGCAGGTTGTTGAACCGTGGCGGATCGAACTTCTTTTTCTTTTCATCCCGCTTCTGGCCGAAGTAGAGAGGGGCGGTGAAGAATAGATCGAGGAACGGCTCCTGCTTACTATCGGCGGAACTCGCCCCCGCCTGCTCGAAGCCGATGATGGCGCGCGTCGTCAAACTGTTGCTGACGATGGTTGAGGGGGCCGCGCCGCCTTTCTTCCGCTTCAGGTCGCGAAGTTTATCTTTGACTTCCGCGTTGTCATTGGTGATACCTACGACCTGAAATTCCATCTCGTTCACATCCGGGCCGGGGAGGATGACCGGGTATAGAAAGCTCGGCTCGCCGTGCTTGACCTCAACCGGCTCAGTATGAACCCAAGCCTTCTCATCTATTGAGCCCTTGGGCTTGACCGAGACTTTGACCTTGCTGATTTTCGGATCGTTGAGCGTAATCTGCAAAGGGGCCGACATGGCGAAGTCGCCGACGAACTTGCTATACCCGACCTCAAACGGAGGCTTTTCCGCAGTTTCTCCCGCAGTCCCAACGTCGACAGTCCTAATGTCGCGTGACTTGGTGCGAGGCTTGTCCGTGGCCCCTTCGGGGAGCATTTCCGTGACCTGCACCACCGTGACTTTCTTCTCGTCGGAGGTCACGGGAAGGAGCACTTCGTACTCATCGGTACTCCGTTTTAATTCTATTTCTTTGACTTCATATTTTGGCAGCGCAGTCGGTGTTGCGTCTTTGTCCTTCGCAACTCTCTCCTTGACCTCTACCTTGACTTTGGAAATGTTTTTGTCGCCGACATAGATAGTCACCGGGGTGGTGGTGGCTCCTTTGGGGACGAAACCGCTGTGCAAAACGTCCAGCGGGGTCTTTGCCGGCGGCTTATTAACGTCAGTCTTTTTAAGTGTCACGTAAAAAGTATGGGGCGGGATGTTACCGTCCACATCAGTCACCACAATTCTGTTGACTCCCAGTGCGAGTTTGAGTTTGACCTCTGTGCGAGCCACGCCGCGCGGCACGTCTTCCGGCGTTGTCTGGGTGTGAATCGCTTCAACGCCCTTTGAGTCGTTGAACACCTTGAACTCCAGCTGCCGGATGACCGGGTTCTTGATCGTGACGGGCAGGATGAGATCCTCGCGGGGCACGATGGTGGGAATCTCGTAATCATCATTATTCTGCGCCCGGACTCTGGGGACGGGGTCGCCCTGCGCGTGCGCGGCCTCGGCCTCGGACTCGCCGCCGAGACCGATGGGCACGAGCCGCGGCGCGCTGGCGTCGGGCGCGGGCGTGCCGCGTGTGATTTTCAGCTCGACCAGGAATTTGAGCGGCGAGGGCGAGGGGGAAGAGAGATCGACGACGTTGACGCGGAATCGGTAGGGCGCGGGGCGCGCCATCATCGGCGTGCCGAAGATGGTGCCGCTGGACGGCTCTATGGAGAGTCCGGGCGGCATTGCGCCGACGGCCTGCCACTGAAAGGACGGCGACGAGGACGCGCCCGCTAGATCGAGTTTATATTGTTCTTTGAGTGTTTGCAGGATGCTCGCGCTGTAAGGCTCGCGCACGTATCCGGGCGTGAGCGAGATGGACGCCTCTTGCGCCCGTGCCATGGCGGGAAGCACCAGCAATGCCAGAAAAAGCAGAAAGCGGGGAAGTGTGATGAATTTCATGGTGAACCCTTCTGAAGCGTGGGATTGCAGTAGCGAGTCAATTTCAAATTCGGCATAACCCGTCGAGCGATTGCCCTGTCACAGGACATCGTTTCGGATTCCGTTGCCTGTTATTAATGACGCTAAAACGCAAAACGTTTCAGACGACAAGAGCTTGGAGACTGACGGGGCGTCGGAACATCAGTCGGAGGCTGATGTCTCTCGCCAAAATTTTGGTATTGATTATTGAGGTTAACGCAAGCAAGACGTTCACATCGCGGCCGGGAAATGGATGTGAGTCGTTAACCGGTAGAACAAAGATGCGACCGCGCACAGATTAAAGCCTGTCCGAATCGGTGTCAATAAGAATGTTGGCAGAGGCGTCGCGCGCGCGGGTCGCCCTCGAAACTATGATCGCATCCGTTCGCCGGGCTGTTTCCGGCATCCGAATCTCGCGGCGGGTTCAAAATCTCTCGCCCCCTCGTGCGCTCCTTAGCGTAACGGCCAGCGCAGCGGCACGAGCCACATGATGATGATGAAGACGGCGACCGTCAGGAGCGAACCGATCTTGACGAAGTCGAAGAAGCGATAGCGGCCGGGCGTGTAGATGAGTACGCAGGCCGGTTCGAGCGGCGTTAAAAACGAGCATGACGCGGCGTAGGTGACGGCGACGGCGAAGGCGCGCGGGTTCAAGCCGAGTTGGGTGGCGGTCTGGAGGGCGACGGGCAGGACGACGAGCGCGGCGGCCTGATTCGACATCGGCTGTGTCAGCGCGATGGTCAACAGGATGAAGCCGCCCATCACGGCATAGGGGCCGAAGCTGCCGACCGAGTTCACGATCTGAGCGGCGAGATAGGTGTCCGCGCCGCTCTTCTCCATCGCCGTGCCGAAACTGATCATCCCGGCGATGAGGACGATGAGCCGGAAGTCGATCATGCCGTAAATCTCCCCTGTGCGCACCGCGCGCGACGCGAGCAGGATGAGCACGCCGAACAGCACGGCCACCGACAGCGGCGTGCCGAACGGGTGGAAGATGGAGAAGACCAGAAACACGCCGAAGGCCAGAAGCGCCCAACGCCTTTTCGCCGCGCGCCCGCGCGCCTCCGACACGTCTTCGAGGAGCAGCAGATTCCCCTCGGCCGCCAGATGTTCCACCTGCTCGCGTTTGCCCTGCACGAGCAGCACGTCGCCGAAGCGTAGGCTGACCATGCTCAGTTTCGACAGCAGCGCGACGCCGTGACGGTTGATGGCGAGCGCGGTCAGGCCGTAGCGTTCGCGGAACTTCGTGCCCTTGAGCGTGCGCCCGACGAGGTTCGAGCCGCGCAGGACCATCGCCTCGAACAACTCCAGATCGCCCGATTCGAGGTCTGTGTCGCTCAACTTGAAGTCGGCCTTGATCTCTATCCCCGCCTCGGTCTTGACGCGCAGGATGTCCTCGATGCGCCCCTGTACGAGCAGGAGATCGCCCGCGAGAATTTTTTCGTCGGCGCGCGGCGCGACGCGCCCCTGATTGCCGCGCAGGATGCCGACAACGGCGAGATCGAGCGACTGGCTGAGGTCTGCCTCGGCCAGCGTCTGCCCGACGAGCGGCGAGGTGTCGAGCACGACGACCTCGGACATGTATTCGCGGATGTGGTAGGCGTCGGCGAGCGAGTCCGCGCCGCCGCGCGCGGGCAGCAGGCGCAGGCCGACGAACAGCATGTAGATCATCCCGGCGACGACGATGGCGATGCCGACGGGCGTCAGTTCGAACATCGTGAAGGGCGCGTGCCCGAAGCGCGTCATCGCGCCGCTGACGGCGAGGTTCGTGGAAGTGCCGATGAGCGTGCACGTCCCGCCGAGGATCGCGCCGAAGGCCAAAGGCATGAGAAGTTTCGACGGCTGCACGCGCGCACGCTCCGCCAGTCCGAGCACAACGGGGACGAACATGGCGGTCGTCGTCGTGTTCTTCATCACGGAGGCGCAGGCGGCGGCCGTGAACATGATGAGCACCGTCAGGCGAAACTCGCTCCCGCCCGACACGCGGTGCAGACGCCGCCCGACCAGGTCAACCACGCCCGTCTTGACGAGGCCGCCCGTCAGGATGAAGAGGCCGGAGATCGTGATGATGATGTCGTTGCCGAATCCGGCGAAGGCTTCCGCAGGCGTGAGCACGCGCGTCAGGACGAGGCCGATGACGACGAGTATCGTCACCACGTCAATCGGGATGCGCTCCGTGCCGAAGAGCACGAGCGCGACGAAAAGAAGGCCGAGAACCAGGGCGATGGAGAGAGTCATAAGGGCTTCTGCTATACTGGCCGTTCAAAAAAAAGGGTGAGCAACCGGCGGTCGCAGTCGAAACCCGGCGCGACGGTTGCTCTCATAAATTAAGGGGGAAGTTCGTCGTGGGCAAGCATCGCATTCTCGTCATAGAAGATCAAGAAGACCTCGCGGAATTGTATGAGTCAGGGCTGGAAAAGGCCGGCTACGAGGTGACGAACGCCTACACGGGCGAGGAGGGCGTGGCGGAGTTCGAGGCCAACGGCGCGGACGCCGTGCTGCTCGACATGACGCTGCCGGAAATGCACGGCACGAAGGTGCTCGAAGAGATTCGCAACCTCTCGCCGAGCGTGCCCGTCGTGGTGGTGACGGGCGAGACGCTCGCCGAATCGCGCGAGGTGTGCAACCGCCTCGGCGTGCAGGAATACCTCTCGAAGCCGCCCGACTACGACGACCTGCTCAGGGCGCTCAAGCGCGCCCTCGCCACGCCGACCGCCGATGAGCAATACATGGTCGTCACGATGCGCCTCCCGGCGCGTGTGCTCCAGACGCTCACGGACGTTGACCCGAACATCGAGCGCGCCATCACGCGCATCTGCGACGAGTGCGGCGTGCAGGTCAAGGCGATGTCCGCGAAACGGTGATCGCGTTCGCAGATGTGACCTGATCGATTGTTTTAAAAGTCCCGTCAGGGACGATTGATAATAGCCCGGCGATTTATCTCCGGGGATCAATTGAAGATAATTGATTTGAGTCCCGTAGGGGCGATTGAATGTACTTCCACATATTCAACCGTCCCTACGGGACTCAACTTGTTTAATCTCGACTGATCCCGGCACTTTAGTGCCGGGCTATTATCAAACGTCCCTACGGGACTTTTTCAGGCTATTATCAACCGTCGCCGGCGGGACTTTTGTCAGTCGAACAAAGAAGGATTGACGGCGGGCGCGGCTTTTTTCGCGGTGCGTTTTTTGGTCCTGGCGGGAGCAGTGGGGTGATGCGCGAGGTGTTCGGCGTTCAAGCCGAGTTCGCGTAAAGAGGCGGCAAACTTCGGCTCGCCGTGCATCGTGATGATGCGCCCCGCGCCCGTCTCGCGTGCGAGGCGGACGAGGTCGTCATAGTCTGCGTGGTCGGAGAGCGGGAGGATCAAGTCAACGCCCCTGTACATGTAGGGCGCGCTTTTGTTCAAAGCCCAGCCCGTGAGCATGATGAGGTAGCGGCGTTCGATGTTCAGGAGCATCGGCTGCTTGCGACAGCCCGGCGGCGCGATCAGCACGCGCCCCTTCAGGTGCTCACGGTCGTACTTTTCATAACGCCCGGAGAATTCCACGCCGCACTCGCGATAAATCTCCGCCACGTTCCACACGGAGCCGTGGAGCGTGACGCGATAGCCGCGACGCAGCAACAACTCCAGAGCCTCCTGGCTCTTCCCCAGCGCGTAGGCCAGCACGACGGGCACGCGGTCGTCAGAGAGGGCGCGCTCGACCCCGGCGTAGAGGCGTTCGAAGGTCGCCACGTCGGGCGGGAAGCGATAATGGGGGTCGCCGAAAGTAGACTCCATGACGAGCGTGTCGCACGGCACGATGACCGCCGACTCGGCCGCGACGTTCGGGCGCAGCTTGATGTCGCCCGTGTAGACGAGCCGCTCGCCGTCGGCCTCGACGAGAATCTGCGCCGAGCCGAGACAATGCCCCGCCGGGTAAAAGGTCAAAGCGTAACGGCCGTAGTCGCGCCGCTCGCCGTACACCTGCGTCGTTACTTCGGCCTCGCCGCGCCGGTGCTGGAAGATGCGCGCCGTCTCGGGCGTCGCCACAATCGAACGGTGCTCCGCGATGTGATCCGAATGCGCGTGCGAGATGACGCAATGCTCGCGCGGCCCGTCGGCGTCGAGCCACAGATCGAGATCGGGCAGGTACAGCCCCTCTTTGTATTCGACTCTGAGCAAAGCAAAAGTCCTTTCCGTGTCGCCTCCGCGCCGTGTGAAAGTTAGATGCGCGCGACCGGCCGCCGATTGCTTGCGGATTCGTTTGCCGCGCGGTCTAAAGGGTATTATAAAACAGGCGCAGGCGGTCGCGTTCGGCGATTCGGACGCCGCCCGGCACAGCGGAACATGGAAGAAACCCAAAGCGAGCCATCACCCGTGGAGAGCGCACGGCGCAGACTGTTGCGCCGCCTCGCAGCGTCGCGCCTGTGGCGCGCGCAGGTGCGTTACGGCGTCGTGCTGCTGGCCTTCGCCGTCCTCGCCTTCTTCGCGCGCGCCAACGCTTACTTCGCCTGGGATGTAGTGACCGCGCGCGCCGTGCAGTCGCTGCCCATCCCCGGCATCTCCGACTTCATGCGCGCCGTCTCGCTCTTCGGCGATAAAGCGAACAGCTGGATACTGGTGGGGCTGACCATGCTCTTTTTCCTGCTGCTCCGCAGGCGCACGGAGATGTTCGCGTTGATGCTGAGCACGGGCGGCGGCGCACTCGTTAATCGTTTCTTCAAGATGTACATTGCGCGCCCCCGCCCTGCCGCCAATCTCGTTCAGGTGCAGCGCGTCTGGGCGCATGAGAGCTTCCCTTCGGGACACGTCACCTTTTACGTCTGCTACTTCGGCTTCCTCTTCTTCGTCGCCTACGCGCTCTTGCCCAAACGCACGCTCGCGCGCCGCGTCGCACTCACGCTCACGTCTCTGATGATCGCTCTCGTCGGCCTCTCGCGCGTCTACCTCGGCGCGCACTGGCCGAGCGACACCATCGGCGCGTATTTCCTCGGCGGCCTCTGGCTCGGCTTCTCGCTCTACATGTACGGGCGTTGGAAAGAACGCTCGACCTTCCATCAGGACGAAGCGAACGCCGCCGCCGTAAGCCCCGCACGCGCGGACGAATAACTTATTCGACTTAGAAAAAGGTTTGTCGCGGCTAAGGCTCGATGCGCACCGGCGTGCCCAACGGCACGGCGTCGAAGAGTTCTTCGATCTCCGGGTTGGAGAGCGCGACGCAGCCCCACGTCCAGTCGCTTTCAGTCCCGCCGCCGTGAATGAAAATCTCGCCGCCGAGCGCGGTGTCCCACGGCGGCCGCCGCTTATTTCGTACCGCGTGCATGATCCGTTCATACTCGGCGCGCGTGATCAGTTTGTCGCGCAGGCCGCGCTCGGCATCCTCCGCGTTCGGGTAATTGAGGCCGAGCGAGAGGTGAAAATTGCTGCGCGGGTTTTTGACGCAGACGTAGAAATCGCCCTCGGGCGTCGCGCGGTCACCCTGCCGCACTTTATCGGCAACCGGGTTTCCGCCGAGCACGATCTTGTAGGTGCGCACCAACGCCGCGCCCGAGTAGAGCAGCAGTTGACGCTTACTTTTCGAGACGACGATGCGCGGCTTGACGAGCGGGAGTTTGAGCGGCGACGGCCGGGGCGCGGCCTGCGGCGACTGTGCGCCGTCGGCCTGCGGCGTTTGCTCCGGCTTCGCTCCGGCGTTCGCGTGGGCTTCAATCGGCATCTTGGTTACGCCCGCCGTCTTCGCAGGACTCAGCGCCACGCCGGAAGCGAGGCTCAAAACGACGAGCGCGGCCGCAATGAACGTTTTCATGATCTTTATCTCTCAAGATGCGACCGCCGCCTTTGTCAGTTGGTCAACAGACGCCAGTTGTTGGTCGGCTCGGCAGGGACGCGTTTGTTTCGCTCCACCCAATCAATGATCAGTTCGCGAATCTCCGTGCTCGAACGGTAAACCTCGGGCGCGCCGCGGAACATCGTGTAGCCGCCGCCGCCGTTCACGCGGTAGTTGTTCGTGGCGAGTTTGAGCTTCTGTGCCGGGTCGAGCGGCTGCCCGCGAAAGCGCAGATTTCGGACGCGCGCGCCGTGCGGTTTCGTCAGGTCGAGGTCGTAGGCGACGCCTTCGGCGATGTCGAAATTGTAGGCCGGGATTTTTTCGTCCACGAGTTCGGCGGGCGTGCGCCCCGGCTCGTAGGCGCGGAAATAGTTCGCGGAGTGTTCGAGCGCGTCCTTCAACTGCTGACCCGTCACTTCGAGGACGACGAGCGTGTTCTCGTAAATGTAAAGCCCCGCGATGTCGCGCACCGTCACCGCACCGCGCGGCAGGCGCGCCTGCGGGTTGAAACTCGCCACCATTGACACGTCCGCGCGCCCCGCGTCCAATTGCACGCGCTGGATCAGGTCGAGTATGGCCGTGTCGCGGAAGCGAGACTCGACGGCCGTCAACTCGGCCGCCGATTCGCCGATGACGCGCGCGAGCCACGTTTGCGTCTCGCGGTCGTAAGGCGCGACGAGCCGCGCGATTTCGGCGTCCGTCTCCGTCCCCTCGCCGACCGCCACGGTGCGCGCCGATTTGGCCGCGACGCGCCAACGCCCGCCCTTGCCCCTCTCCAGATACACGTCGGCGCGCGCCAGATGCCGCCCCCAGAAATTCGCCTGCGTGAGCAGGACGTTATTGATCACGAGAGACGGCACTTCGCGGTGCGTGTGTCCCATCAGGATGAGATCGACGCCCGCCACTTCGCGCGCGAGCCGCGCCGCCACGTTCTCGTTCGTCACCTGACCGGGACTCGCCTCGCCCGTGCGCAAGTCCTCTTCGAGTCCCATGTGCATTGCGATGACGACGAGATCGGCGCGCTCTCGCTCGCGCAGCACGGCGACCCACCTGCGCGCCTCCGCGACGGGTTCGCGAAACTCAAGCCCCGCGAAATTCTCCCGGTTCTCCCAGAAGGGCACGCCCGGCGTCGTCAAGCCCAGGAGGCCGACGCGCACGCCGTTCAATTCCTTGACGATGTAAGGCTGGTAATAGGTTTCGTTCGTTCCCTTTCGATAAGTGTTGGCCGAGAGCCACGGGAAACTCGCCTCGCGCCGCGCCTTCTCAAGCACGCCGAGGCCAAAGTTGTACTCGTGATTGCCGACAGCGAGCGCGTCGAACTTGAGCGCGTTCATCGTGAGCATCATCGGGTCGGGCGGCGCGTTGTTCTTCTTGTTGTGAAAATATTCGAGCGGCGTGCCCTGAATCGTGTCGCCCGAATCGAGCAGAAGCGTCCCCGTCGGGTTTTCCCTGCGCGCCTGCCTGATGAGCGTCGCCACCTTCGCCAGACCGCGCGCATCCGGCTTGTTCGTGTAGTAATCGACGGGCAGGACGTTGCCGTGCAGGTCCGTGGTTGACAGAACGGTGATCCACGCGCGTTGCCCGGCCGCAGCCTTCTCAGACTGTGCGGGCGCGAGACCGAACGCGCCGAGCAACGCGAGCAACGGCGCGAGCGACAGCGCGAGACATCGCGGCAGTTTCCTCATGGTCAAAACTTTCCTCATTTGGCTCGACTGGTTTCCTTTGCGTCTGTGCGCCTTTGCGAGAAATTATTCTCACGCAAAGGCGCGAAGATGCAAAGAAGAATTTGAATTCACCTTAACTCGTACACTTCGACCGCGCTCAGGCCGGCGACGAATCCTTCGTAAACTTTCAGGCCGCGCTCGCGCGCTTCCCGCATCTTCTCACGGTTCTCAAAATAGGTGCGGCCGCGCTGGAGGATGATGTAGGCGGGGCGCGCCCCGTCTCCGAGCCGGAAAGCGGGGTCGGAGAGCACGCGCGAATCGAGGTCGGGGCGGTTGAACTTTTGGAGGTAGTAGCGCGCGACGCCGGGCGTCTCGTGGACGATTGTTCCACGCTCGGGCGCGCGTTCGGCGACGTACCTGATCGCCTCGCGCAGCCCGTCGTCGTAAAACTCGTCGTGCGGGAAGTAGTAGCCCGCGCGTCCAGCGCCGAGCGCGTTCGTGTAAATCGCGTAGTGCGGCGCAGCGGCGAAGGCGAGCCACGCAGGGAGCGCGACGAAGCAGAGCAGGACAAGGGCGCGCACGATTCGCAAAGGCGAAAACTTTCCGCCGCGCTCTATTTTCGGCGCGCAGAGGCCGAGCAGCCACATGATGCCGACCGCCGCGAACATGTAGACGAGGGGCAGGAGCGAGTGTGCGTAGCGCAGCCACTTCGCGCCGGCGAGCGAGTAGGGCACGATCCACAGGACGAACATCAACAGGAGAAACGCCTCGCCCGGCCGACGCGGGCGGCGCAGGCACGCGACGACTCCGGCAAGGAACGCCACGAGGAGCGGAAGCGGCGTCTTGATGGCGAGAAACAGCAGGTAGAAATAGACGGGCGTGCCGAAAGGGGTGCTCGACATCTGGTTCGGGTAGAGCGTCTCGCCCATCAGGTAGCCGTGGTGCGTGAGCAGTTCCTCGCTCGAATAGGCGGTCAGGTAGCGCCACGTCTCCGGCAGCACGACGGCGGGGTTGGCGACGAGGAAAGTGATCAGAACGAGCGGGTAAAAGATGGCGGGCGTGCGGCCGCGCGGTTCGCCGGGCGCGCGTTCGCGCTGCGCGACGAGGTGATGGTAGAGCATGTTCAGGCCGAAGTAGTGTGGGAAGTATTTCGACGCGAACATCAGCCCGAACGAGACCGCGCTCGCAAGGTAAAACTTCCGCTTGGCGCGCGGCGCGTGCCCGCTCGTCTGTTTGGCGCGCAGGTAAAAGTAGAAGGCGAAGAGCATGAAGAAGACGAGGAGCGTGTCTTCTTTGGCGATGCGGTTGTAGGTGATGGCGTTGACGCCGAACGACCAGAGCAGCGCGCAGAGAAGTCCCGTGCGCTTGTCGAAGAAGGCGGCCGTGAGCAGGTAGAGCGGCACGACCGTGAGCGCGCCGAAGATGACGTTCGGCAGGCGCACGGCCGCCTCTTCGCCGATCTGCCGCGCCGACCCCGCGCCCGCGTTCCACGCCTGCGACGCCTTGAGCGAGACGAAGACGAGCGTCTTCATGAACATCGGGTGTTCGGCGTTCGGCGTGATGCGGCCTTGCCCGTAGGCGCGCGCGGCTTCGAGTTTGTTGATCTCGTCTTCGGCGAAACCGGGTTCGCTGATGCCGTGCGCGCGCAAAGCAAAGCCCAGCAGCGCGAGCAGGAGGAGGAGCGCGAGCACGACGCCGCGATCAAGCGTCCCGGCGTGTTCCCGCCGCGCGCGCGTCGCCGGGGTAAGCAAAAGATTCGCGCCCGCCGCCTCTTCGGAAGTTAATTCGAGAGATCGTTCCAAGTAAAACTCCGCGCGCGAAACCCTTCTCTAGCGGGGTACGATCAGTTCTTCTTCGCTGACCACGCCACCGCCGTCGCCATTGCCGCCGCCGCTCTCCCCGTGTCCGTCGCCTGTTGTGTTAGCAGTCGCGTGCGGTCGCCCGATTTGGGTCGCGGCGATGGCGGCGGCCTCGCGCGCCTCGCGCGCCATGCTGCGCACGGACAGCCCGCGCCGCACCAGCACGGCGACGCCGACGCCCGTCCAGAAGATGACGCGCGCCTTGCGGATGATGGCGAGCGTGACGCCGACGGTCGTCCCGAATTTCAAGACTTTGGTGATCAGACCCGTGCCCGCCTCGTCTATCCCGACGCGCATCGGCACGAACTTGAAAATTACGTTGATGACGCGGTTGACGGATTCGAGGACGAAGGCGGCGAGCGCGAGTTCGGAGAAGGCGGGCGGATGGTCGAGGATGAAGTAGAGCGTGGCGTAAACTTCGGCCACGCCCGCGAGGTGGAAGCAGCCTTCGAGCGCGAGGATGGGGATGAAGCGCGCGCGATTGTGTTCGTAAAACCCGTAGATGCGCGATTCGATGGCGCGCACGCGCTCGCCCCGCGCGGCCACGAAACCGCGCCCCACGCCCCGCCGCTCCAACGCTTCGAGTGCGCCGCTCAAGAATCGCCACTGCCGCCGCACTACCATGTAACCGATGCCGACGACGACGACCACGACGACGAGCGTCGCGTAACTCGCAAACCGCAGTTTGGAGTTGAGCGGAAAACTCAGGAGCAGCGCCCCCGTGCCCGCGAAGATGAAGAGGGCGACGGAGAGCATGTAAAAGAGGTTCTCGACGGCGAGCGCGGAGATGCTGGCGACGACGGGCATGCGGTCGCGCACGAAGGCCGCCTTCGCAGGCTCGCTGACCACCATGCCGAGCGGCGTCAGGCTGCCGAGCGCGTCGCCCGCGAGGTAAGCCTGGAGCGCATCGCGCACACGCAGCCGCGCGCCGCCTTCGAAGCAGCGCGTCCACGCGACGGCGCGCACCAGCGGGCGCACGGACGAGATAAGCAGCACGACGAGGAAGCCCGCGCCCAGTTGCGTGATGTTCTGCCAGATGCTCTGCGGGCCGGCCTTCCACACGTAATAGGCGAACAGCAGCAGGCCGCCCACGGCGAAGATGATCCCCACCAATCTGCCGGATGTGCTTCGTCGCTCTTCCTGCTTGCTCTCGCTCATCCGCCTGGTTCCTTTGAAAGTAGGTCGCCGCTCGATGTGAAGATTGCCGCTCGTATAATGTCGTGTGTAAGACTTAGCAAGATACGTTATTGCGCCGCCAGTCTCAACTGCCGTCCGCCGCGAACAACCCTCTCCAGCCGCGACGCTTTACTCCCCACAGCAACTATCGCGCCATCTCCGCCCGCCCGCCGCCCCGCCACCGCAAC
>DATCWB010000380.1:0-11012 GCA_036566625.1 Pyrinomonadaceae bacterium | reverse complement strand
TTCACGCTGCTTCAGTCGGTGCATCCGCGCGTTGCGTCGTGCCGTAGACTTGTTCGTCCGTTGCTACAACGCACGTCAACTTCGTAAACGCAAGTACCCGCAGTACCCTGCGTCACTTGCAACTTTTATTTAGACACTCCCACTTCCTAGTGCCGGTGGACACGCCCGCACGCTTTGTGCCACAATTCGCGCTCAACAAACAAGCGAATTAAAATCAAATTTTGAGGGGAACACTATGGCAGAAAATGAGGATGCATTAGGCACGTCGGATGCGACGCAGGGGGCACAAGCCGGCGGTGATGCCAGCGCGACGGCGACGATGCCGGATGATCCGGCCGCCGCACCGGCGAGCACGGAAGAGATCACTTATCACGCCGTCGAAAAAGACGGGCAGGTGACCGCCCTCTGGGAGATGCAGGGGCGCAAGCACCTCCGCACCATCGACCCGCGCTCACGCCAGGGACAGGAAATCCTCCGCCTCTACACCGCCGAGCACCACGAAGAATAATAGTTAACAAGGGACAAGTGACAAGTGACGAGTGACAAGTGATAAGCGGCTTGCTTTTCTATCTTGTCACTAGTCACTCGTCACTTATCACTGACCAAATTCCTTCCTTCGCCTCTGACGAACGCCTCGATGTTGTCTATGAGTTGATCGGCGAGCGTCTGCATGGCCTGTAGGCTCGCCCACGCGATGTGAGGCGTGACGATCAGGTTCGGCAGGTCGAGATCGAGCAGCGCGTGGCCTTCGCGCGGCGGCTCATGGCTCAGGACATCCACGCCCGCGCCCGCGATCACGCCCGCGCCGAGCGCATCGATCAGAGCGTTTTCATCCACCACCCCGCCCCGCGCGCAGTTAATCAACACGGCCGTCGGTCGCATCATGGCGAGTTCCGCCGCGCCGATGAGGCTCCGCGTCTCATCGTTCAGCGGCGTGTGCAGGGTGATGATGTCGCTCTCCCGCAAGACTTCCGCGAAAGGCGTGCGCCCCTCGCGCGCCACATGAGCGCCCTTGCGTTCGGCGACAATCGTGCGCATGCCGACGGCGCGTGCGAGATGCTCGACCGCCTGGCCGAGCGCGCCGTAACCGATGATGCCGAGCGTCGAGCCGTGCAGATCGCGGATCGGATGCGTGAGCAGGCAGAACTGCCCGGCGCGCTGCCACGCGCCCGCGCGCAGGTCGCGCTCGTAACTCAAGAGGTTGCGGCGCAGCGCGAGTATCAGCATGAGCACATGTTCGGGCAGCGTGTGCGTCGCGTAGCCGCGCACGTTCGAGACGGTGATGCCGCGTTCGCGGCAACTCTTGAGGTCTATGTTGTCCGTGCCTGTTGCCGCGACCGCGATCAATTTGAGCGCGGGTAACTGCACGAGGTCGGCTTCACTCATCCTGACCTTGTTGACGACGGCGATGGTCGCCCCCTCGAGACGTTCGACCACTTCGGCGGGGCGCGTCTCCCCATACTCGCGCCACTCGTGCGCGAAGGCGGGCGGCCTGAGATCGGCTCTGAGCGTGTTTCGATCCAGAAAGACGATTCGTTCCATAGTTCAACCTTGTCAGCGCAGGAAGGGGACGAGCAGGCGCACGACGGCGACGATGACGACCACGCCGACCACGTCGAGCAGCAGCCCGTAGCGAATCATGCGCGTGAGGGGGATGTAGCCCGAACCATAGACGATGGCGTTGCAGGGCGTCGAGACGGGAAGCATGAAGCCGAGGCTCGCGCCCATCGTCGCGCCGAGCGCGGGTTCGAGCGGGTCTGCGCCCGCCGCGCGCGAGATGGCGATGACGACGGGGACGACCATGTTGGCGGAGGCCGTGTTCGAGGTCGCCTCCGAAGTGAGCGTGGCGACGAGCGTCGAGGCGAAGAGGAGCGAGAGGCCGCCCGTGATGGGCAGATGTTTCGTCAGGCCGTAGCCGATGGCCTCGGCCAGTCCCGTCTGAAACGAGAGCACGCCGAGCGCGAAACCGCCGCCGTACAAAAGCACCACGCCCCAGTCGATCTTAACCGCTTCGTCCCAGGTGATCGCGCGCTCGCCCCGCCGGTCTCCCGGCAGAAGAAACAACAGCATCGCCCCGACGACGGCCGCCACCGCTTCCGGCACGCGACGATTCACCGATTGATAAATCTCGCTGCGGTCGCCCGCGAAGAGCGCGATGAAGCCGGGCACGATCCAGAGCGCGACCGTGGCGAGAAAGGCGACGAGAGTTGATTTCTGCCCGCGCGTCCACGCGCCGAGCCGCGCGCGTTCGCGCGTGAGCATCTCGCGGCTACCCTCGATCTCTTTGACCCCGGCGCGGCACAAAGCGTTCAGGTAAAAGCTGAGATAGAGGAAGAGGATGATGACGACGGGCGTGCCGATCATCGCCCACTTGAAGAAGGGAAACTCGACGCCGACGAGTTGGCGTATGAAGCCGAGGCCGATGACGTTGGGCGGCGTGCCGATGGGTGTGGCGAGTCCGCCGATGGAGGCGGCAAACGCGGTCATCAACATCAGGCCGGTCGCGTAGCGACGGTTGATCTTGCTTCCGCCCGCCTCCTCGTTGTCGAAGAGGAAGGCGAGTATCGCCATGCCGATGGCGAACATCATGGCGGTCGTCGCCGTGTTGGAAATCCACGCCGAGATGAAGGCCGTCACCGCGCCGAAGGCGACGAGTATCCGACCGGGGCGCGCGCCCACCCACTTGATCGAGAGCACGCCGAAGGCCAGACGCCGGTCCAGCCGGTGCAGAAATATCGCGCGCGCGATGATGAACGACCCGATGAAGAGAAACATCAGCGGGTCGGCGAAGGGCGCGAACACGTCGCGCGCCGGGGCGACGCGCATCAACACGCACGCCGCCGCGCCTAAGAGCGCGGTCGCCGGCAAAGGCAGCGCCTCCGTCACCCACAGGATGACGACCGCCGCCATCACGGCCGCCAGACGGTGCGCTTCCGGTTTCAGAGCGGGCAAGGGCAGCAACAGCAGCAGGATGAAGACAGTGGGCGCGAGCACGAGTCCGGCGATGCGACGCACGCGCTCGAAACGCGCCTCGCCTTCCGTGATCTGTTCGACGGCGTTGAGAGTTCTGGTCATCGTGTATTTGATCTGTCCGGTTTGATATGTCCGGCAGGCGGGAGACTTCGCCCCGCGCGAGCCGCACCTCGGTTTCAGGCCGCCGGCGTCGTCCGTTCCAAAGCGGCGCGATCCCATTTAGCGAGGTTCGCAGCAGCCTCGTATGTGCTTTGCAGAAACTCCGAGAGCATGCGCTCCGGTTCGACGGCCTTCCGCACGTCGTCGTACGGCAGGATGAACCCGCCGGTCTCCGGGTTGTAGAAGGCGGCGGCCGGGCTGATCGGCGTCTGCGCGAAGCCCGCCGGCTCGGGCGCGGCGTAGGAATAGAAAGCGGGCATCCGGATATTGCCGCTGCCAGGCCAGAAGCCGTGGCTGATCACTTCGTGCGAGTAGGCTTCGCGGGTGATGGAGTCCGCGCCCTCGCGCGCGGGGGCGGGGCGTCCCGAAAAACGGGTCACGGCGAGATCGAAGCTTCCCCAGAAGAAATGAACCGGGCTGACCTTTCCGACGAAGCGCGCACGAAACTCCTTGAACACCCTGTCCGCGTGCGCGAGGATGCGCCAGTGACGGTTGGCGTATTCCGGGTCGTAAGAGGCGTGCTCGTAATCGTCGGCGAAGGGGATGGGGTTCGGCAGTTCGTCGGGCACGGCGCGGATTTTAACCCCGAGGCGGAGCGAGTCGAGCGTGTTCATCAACTCGCGGTAAAAATCGGCGACGGGGCGCGGCGCGAGTTCGAGTTGTCTCGTTTCGCCGTCGCTGGTTCTGATGCAGAGTTGGTGCGCGATGAAGTCGAACTCGACCTCGAAGTTTCGCGTCCCGTGCGGGATGACTGTCGTCGTCAGGCCACGCGCCGAGACGTAGAGCGGAACTTGCCAGAAGTGGTTGAAGCGCGGGCTTTGCGCCAGCCGAATTTTGCCCACGATCTGCGTCCACATGTGGAGCGTCGCGTAAGTGTCTTTCCATTCTTCGAGCGGCAGGCTCGGCCAAACTTCGGCGCGCGCCTCTACCTTGTCGGAATCAGCCATGCATCTGCCTCCTTTGTGCGCTCTTGAAACGCGCCTTGTCCTCCGGTGATCAGTTCGACGGCGTCGAGAGTTGCAGCCATACTTAATTCGTGCGCCCGCGCCCCGGCGCGGAGAAGGTTTTACCATCTGCGAGCGTGGTCGTACACGCGCGCCGCGCCGCCGGTTTATCGCAAAGGGTTTACAATTCTCGATCCACTCTACGGCGTGCTACCCTATCATGTGCCCAAGCCATTGCTAAGCGACATTTCATCTGCGCCGCGGGCGACGACTCGCAACACCTCTATCTAACAAGGCAGGACTGTTTGTGAACAAACGTGAGACGGCCGACGACACGGGGGGGAAGATTGCCCCCACGCCCCGGAGATTAGCAACCGGCGACACCGGCTTCGACAGCATTCTGGAGGGGGGCTTTCCGGCCAACCGTTTGTATCTGGTGGAGGGCGACCCCGGCACGGGCAAGACCACGCTCGCGCTGAAGTTCCTGCTCGAAGGCGCGGCGCGCGGCGAGCCGGTGCTCTACGTCACGCTCTCGGAGACCAGAGAGGAGATCACGGACGTGGCCGCTTCGCACGGCTGGTCGCTCGACGGCGTCACCCTCTACGAACTGGTTCCTTCCGAAGAGAGCCTCAAGGCCGAGACGCAATACACCATCTTTCACCCTTCGGAAGTGGAGTTCGGCGAGACGACGACCGCAGTGCTCGACGAGGTGGAACGCATCCAGCCGCGCCGCGTCGTCTTCGACTCGCTCTCGGAGATGCGCCTCCTGGCGCGCGACCCGCTACGCTACCGGCGGCAGATTCTCGCGCTCAAACAGTATTTCGCGGGGCGACAGTGTACGGTGCTGCTGCTCGACGACCGTACCTCCACGGCCAGCGACTTGCAGGTGCGCTCAATCGCGCACGGCGTCGTCGAACTCGAACAACTCGCCCTGGATTACGGCACGGAGCGGCGGCGCATGCGCGTCGTCAAACTGCGCGGCAGCCATTATCGCGGCGGCTTCCACGATTTCAAGATCGAGACGGGCGGGGTGGTCGTCTATCCGCGGCTCGTCGCGGCAGAACACCGGCAGGCGTTTACGCCCGAGATGATCACGAGCGGCGTGGCGGAACTGGACGCGTTGCTCGGCGGCGGACTCGACCGTGGCACGAGCACGCTCATCCTCGGCCCGGCCGGTTCGGGCAAGTCTTCGATTGCGGCGCAGTTCGCCGCCACCGCCGCCGAAAGGGGCGAGCGCGCCGCCTCCTTCCTCTTCGATGAGGGTGTGCACACTTACCTGTCGCGCGCATCGGGACTCGGCCGGGAGATGAAGGAACAGGTGGAGGCCGGGCGCATGTCGATCCAACAGATCGATCCGGCGGAACTGTCGCCCGGCGAGTTCGCCGACTACGTCCGCCGCGCCGTGGACCGGGACGGGGCGCGCGTCGTGGTCATCGACAGCCTCAACGGTTACTTGCAGGCGATGCCCGACGAGCGTTTCCTCACGGTGCAGATGCACGAGTTGCTCACCTATCTCAACCGGCAGGGCGTGGTGACGCTGCTCGTCATGGCGCAGCACGGCTTCATGGGCACGAACATGGGGACGCCCGTGGATGTGAGCTATCTGGCCGACACGGTATTGATGCTGCGCTTCTTCGAGGCGAGGGGCGCGATGCGCCGCGCGGTCTCGGTCGTCAAGAAACGCACCGGCTATCACGAGAACACGATCCGCGAGATGCGTATGTCGGGCGGCGGGATTGCCGTCGGCGAGCCGCTCAGGGATTTTCAGGGCGTACTGACGGGCGTGCCGTCCTACACCAACGAGTCGTCGGCGTCCGCGGAAGAGAGTGGTGGTGGCAATGCCGACGCCTGACTCCGGCGGAACGGACGAGCGTGTGCTGCTGCTCGCGCCGACGGGCAGGGACGCGCTCATGATCGCGAGAGTGCTCGGCGAGGCGGGCGTCGCCGCCGAGGCGTGCAGCGACATCAACGATTTTTGCCAAAAGTTTTCCGACGGGGCGGGCGTGGCTTTCATCACGGAAGAGGCTTTGGACGCGACGGCCCTGAAGTGTCTGGTCGAAGCGCTCGGCGGGCAGCCGCCGTGGTCTGACTTCCCGCTCGTCGTCTTGACCAGCGGCGGGGGCGACGCCCAGCCGAACCTGACCGTGGTAAAGACGCTCGCCGCCGCCGGAAACGTCACGCTCATCGAACGCCCGACGCGCGTCATCACGCTGGTCAGCGCGCTTCACGCAGCCCTGCGCGCGCGCCGCCGCCAGTATGAAGTGCGTGAGCACCTACTCGTGCAGAAGCGCACCGAGGAAGAACGCGCGCTGCTGCTGGCCGAGGCCGAGGCCGCCAACCGCACCAAGGACGAGTTTCTCGCCACCATGTCGCACGAACTGCGCACGCCCATGACGGCCATCCTCGGCTGGGCGCAACTGCTGCGCAGCAACACGCTCGGCGAAGCCGACTTCGAGCACGGGTTGGAGATCGTCGAGCGCAACGCGCAGGCGCAGAATAAGCTCATCGACGACCTGCTCGACATCTCGCGCATCATCACGGGGAAGCTGCGGCTGGACGTGCGCACCGTTGATCTGGTGAGCATCGTGGCGGCGGTGGTTGACTCTCTGCGCCCGACGGCCGAGGCCAAGGCCATTCGCTTGCAAACGCTGCTCGACCCGCAAGCCGGCCTCATCTCCGGCGACGCCGACCGCCTCCAACAGATCGTCTGGAACTTACTCTCGAACGCCATCAAGTTCACGCCGAAGGGCGGGCGCGTGCAGGTCAGGTTGGAGCGCGCCGATTCGCACGTCGAGATCGTCGTGAGCGACAGCGGCAAAGGCATCGGCGCGGAATTTCTGCCGCACGCCTTCGACCGCTTTCGTCAGGCCGACAGCACGAGCACGAGAAAGCAGGGTGGGATGGGATTGGGACTGTCAATCGTTCGCCAACTCGTCGAACTGCACGGCGGCACGGTGAGCGTCGAGAGCGGCGGCGAGGGGCAAGGGGCGACCTTCATCGTGCAGTTGCCGCAGATGGCCGCGCGCAGGCAACGGGATGCCGCCGCGCCCCCCAGACGAAATCCGACCGTCGGCGGCAGCGGCCTCTCGTTCGACTGCCCGCCATCGCTGAAAGGCTTGCGCGTGCTGGTCGTGGATGACGAGATGGACACGCGCCGCCTGTTGCGCACCATGCTCGAACAGTGTGGCTCGGAAGTGACGACGGCCGGGTCGGCGGCGGAGGCGATTGCCGCCTTCACGGAGTCGAAGCCGGATGTTCTCATCAGCGACATCGGCATGCCCGAAGAAGATGGCTACGAACTCATCGGCAAACTGCGCGCGTCGGAGGCAAAGGCCGGAGGAAGAATCCCGGCCATCGCGCTGACGGCCTACGCGCGCATGGAAGACCGCGTCCGCGCGCTCAACGCCGGCTTTCAAGTTCACGTCCCGAAGCCGATTGAACCCGTCGAACTGCTCGCCGTCGTCGCCAGTCTCACCGGGCACACGGGCAACGCCTGAGCCTCGCACGGCGAACACGTCTGTTCGTTTATTTTTACCTGACTATGGGAAGGCCGACGGCTACAGCGGCCGTCGGTTTCGGCGTTAAGAGCGACGGGGGCGGCGGCTCTTCGCGGCCTTCGATTTTGCGGCTGCGCCCCGTTCCCTATCCTTTCGCTTATCCCTCTCCCTGCCCTTTTCCCTGCTCTCTTCCTCGCGCGCCGGAGCAGGCCGCCTGGCTGCCGCCCCTCGATTCAGTGTTTGCTTGATGAGAGCTTCGGCGGGGCGCTGCCCGTCGGCGAAGGCGAAGACGTGATAGTGGTCTCGGTTCTCCCTGAGCACTTCGATCCGGCCGTCGTCGCGCAGGCGCGCCAACTCGGACATGATGAAAGTCTGCTCGGCGGCATTCATGTAGCGATAGAAGATGTCGAAGGCCAGCCCCGTGGTGTGCGGCGGCACTTCGATGAGCGTGGCGTTGGCGTTCGTCTCGCGCAATTGCCGCTGGTATTCGTCGGGACGCACTACGGAAGTCACGGCCAGGGGTCGCCCGAACTTATCCCAATATGTTTTGGCAACCTCCTCCAACACTTTCAAGGCGGCGGGGCGGAGATGACTGAGGAGCCGCACCTTGAAGGCTTTGCGCTGAGCGGCGTCTTGCAGATCGTAAGCGCGCCCGCCGAAGTCGCGCGCGCGCGTACTGATGGTTTCATATTCGGCGGCGAGTAAGCGGCGCGAGTCGTCGTCCTGGTAAAAAGTGTCGAGCAACTTTTTCCGCTCCCTGAGAGCTTTCATAGCCCGCTCGTTTTCCGCCACTTCGGACAGGAGGCCGGTGCGCAGCGCGCGGTCGCCCTTTGGCGCAACCTTCAGTTCGTTCCGCAGGCCGGTGATGGTTTCTTCGAGCAACTTGAGCGAGTCGGCGATCTGGCCGTGCTCCTGCTCAAGTTCGGCATCGCCGGCATAGAGCGTCACGCTCTTGCCCGCGGCCTTGTCATAGTGTGTGAACGGTTCGTCGGAGGCGCTATAGCCGACCCCGTACAGGATGTAATTCTGGCCGAGCGCGGGCAGTTCGACCAACTCGCCTTTCCCGATGAGCGAGATCAGGTCGGCAAAATCGTGCGGGGTTTCGAGCTTCTGCTCGCGCCACTCGGCGACCTGAATGCCGAGGAAACGTTGCGGGTTGCCGTAGTGCTTCAATTGGGCGGGAACTTCAACCTTCGCCTGCCTTCCCATAGGCTCGCCGCGATCCTCCTCAACCTTGAGCGCCGCTTCCTGCCACGGGTCAATCATGGCGGGCGGCACTGTCACGGGCGCGGGCATCATGCTTTCGTGCCGTGCGCGCCGGCAACCTGTCGCCACGGCGAGCGCAAGCAGCAGCACGACGCGCGTAAACTTCCGCGTGGCGACGACGAAAATGATACCTCTCGAAATCATAATTTTCAGATGCGCGACATGACGAATCGGCGCGCCGGCCTGAAAAGCGCGCGACGAAGTAATTCAACCAAAGCCCGCGCCGCATGGAAGTCTCGGCTTTCAGGCGGCGCGGGCTTTGGTGGCTTCGGGAGTGGCCGACGATTAGGAACGCAGTTGGATATTGTAGGTTTTGATTTTGGAGTTGAGCGTCGTGGCGTTCATTCCGAGCAGGCGCGCGGCGCGGGATTGATGGCCGCCCGTTTGTTCGAGCGCGCGACGAATGAGGTCAACTTCAAAGCGGCGCACTTCGTCGTAGAAGTCTATGCCGCGCCCGACATGCACGCCCGCCGCGCTCGCGCTCGTGCTCGCGCCGAGCGACTTTTGCGGCTCGCAAATTTCCGTGGGCAGGCATTGGGATGTCACCTCGTCTGTGGGCGCGATGACGACGGCGCGCTCCATCACGTTCTCCAACTCGCGGACGTTCCCCGGCCATGTGTAGGCTTCCATCAGGGCGAGCACGTCGGGCGCGAGATGGTCGGAGATGTGGCGCGCGTTCTCCTCGTTGTACTTGCGTATGAAATGCTGCGCGAGCGGGAGAATGTCTTCGCGGCGTTCGCGCAAAGGAGGCAGTTCGATGGGCACGACGGCGAGACGGTAATATAAATCTTCGCGGAACGTGCCCTGCCTGACGGCCTCTTTGAGATCGATGTTGGTGGCGGCGATGATGCGCACATCAACGCGTCGTGCCGTCGTGTCGCCGAGCGGCGTGAACTCGCGCTCCTGTATGACGCGCAACAGCTTGGCCTGTGTCTCGGGCGGGATGTTGCCGATCTCGTCGAGGAAGACCGAGCCGCCATCGGCGACTTCAAACAACCCTTTCTTGGCGGCGACCGCGCCCGTGAACGCGCCGCGCGTGTGACCGAAGAGTTCGGATTCGAGAAGTTCCGAGGGGATATTCGAGGAGTTGACCGGCATGAACGCCTTCGTGGCGCGCGGGCTCTGATCGTGGATGGCGCGCGCGAGGACTTCCTTACCCGTCCCCGATTCGCCCGTGACGAGCACGGTCGAGCGTGCGGGCGCGACCTGATCCACGAGTTGAAAGATCGCCTGCATCTTCTCGGAGCGACCGATGATGCCGCGATTGACGCTGCGCCCCATGGCGCGCCTGAGCGTTTGCCGCTCCTCTTCCTTGCGCCGACGCTTAACGCCCGCCGCAATCGTCGCCGTCACCTGCTCGTTCTTGAAGGGCTTGCGAATGCAGCCGAACGCGCCGCGCTCCCAGGCGGCGACCGCCGTGTCGAAGGTGGCGTAGGCCGTGATCATCACGACGACTGCCTCCGCGTCCGCCTTCTGAATCTCTTCGAGCGCGCGCAGGCCGCCCATGCCCGGCATCGAAACGTCTAAGAGCACCACGTCGTAAGTGCGCCGCCCGTAACTCTCCAGGCCCTCTTCGCCCGTCCTCGCCAGGTCAACCCGGTAGCCCTCGGCCGACAGCAGCGTCTCCAGCACATCGCGCATGATCTCCTCGTCGTCCACGACGAGCACTGAACCCTTCTTAGCCATAAGACAATTAAAACAGTGACCGGTGACAAGTGACAAGTTGGAAGAACTTAAATCGTGAATCGTGATTAGATTCAAAAGCCGTAAATCATAAATCGTGAATAGGAAGAAAAACGCTCTCCCCTATTCACGATTTATGATGCACGATTTACGTCTTACGGCCTTACTTTCTTCTCCGGCCTTTGAAGGTCATCAGGACGCGGCGGCCGGTGGGGCGGGGGGCGGGGGTGCGGCGTTCGGCGGTAACGAGGAGGCGGAACTTGTTTGAGTTGACGCCCTCGGTGCGGGCGTAGGTCGGGCGGCGATTGATGTCGCGCGCGGGCAGGGTGCCCATGTAAGTTGTGCCGAGGTCGTCCGGGTTCAAAGCCCACATCGCGTAGCGTCTGCCCCGGCCGAAGCGCGAAGGCGGCGGCACGCGTCGAAAGCTGACGCGCACGTAAGCCGTGCCGTCCTCGCGCGTGGCGACGCGCGCCGTGCCGCGCGCACGACG
>DATCWB010000379.1:0-2988 GCA_036566625.1 Pyrinomonadaceae bacterium | reverse complement strand
CTTCCCGCCGATAAGACACTTCCTGCCCGTCTCTCGACAACTCCGGGCGGTTTTGGAAGTAAGGGTCTGAGACCAACACCAATGCGGGCAAAACCGATGTGTTGGTTAATTGAACGCGGAAATGAATATCGTCGCCTTCTTTATATTGCTCCGAAATCTGGTCTTCATTTAGTTCTAATTCTCTCTGAATAATATCCACTTTAATGTTTGTGGGTTTCACCAGGAGAGCAAGCTGGCGGTCTAACTCTTTTACATTGTCCTGGCCGACCAGCATGGTTGAACCTATCAGTACCCCCAGCATTAGCCGCATTACTGTTCTTACAAACATTATGACTACTCCTTACAGTATCAGGATGACGGGCACGAGTCGTGGCCGGAGATGTTTATGGGGGGCCGAACCGGTTCCGGTATTCAATCGAGTAGATGAATCCCCCGACCACCGTGGCATAATCGCCCGGATGGCTATTTAAATAATTAGTCCAACCGTCCCAACCTCCTGCATCTGGCGGCCTCTGGAGAAAAGAGGCGTAGCACAGACGAACATACTCCCTATTATATTCAGGGCTGCCGGGATTGGTAAGCAGCGGATTCCCGGACGTATTTTCAGGTGACTCCAGGAATCCTCTGGCGGTAAGAATGCGTCTGTCTCGAATTCGCAGGTTCTACCTGTCAACATTAATTTTCGTTCGTTGTTTTTGGCGGAGCATGGCTCTGTTCGCGCTCCAGAGGGTATGAGAGGCGACGGCCATGATGATGATCACGCCGCCGACGAGCGCCCATTTCGCGGGGCGTTCGCCGAGGAAGAGGAAGACCCAGACGGGATTGAGGACGGGTTCGATGTAGCCGATGACGCTGGCGTCGAGCGATTTCACGCCGCGCGCCACGCCGAGCGTCAAGAGCGTATAAGCGACGCCGAGTTGGATGATGCCGAGGTATGCGGTGATGACAAGGTTGGTCGCGGTGAAATGCTCCGCCCCGCCGACCATCGCCGGCAGCATCACGAGCGCGAGCAGCAGATTTCCGTAGATGACGGACGAGGCGCGGTTGACTTCGCGCGCGCGCGGGTGACGAAGCAGCAGGAAGAAGACCGCGAAGCAGAAGCCGGAGGCGAGCGCGGTGAGATTGCCTTCCACGTCCTGCGGCCTGAGTTGGCCGACGAAGAAGAGCGACATCCCCGCGATGCAGAAGGCGACGACGACGAAATCCGCCGCGCGGTATTTCTCCTTGAAGAAGAAAGGCTCGGCCAGCAGGATGTAGACGGGCGCGGTGTATTGCAGGAAGATGGCGTTGGCGGCGGTCGTCTGCATCGTCGCGCGCACGAAGAGGTAGAGCAGCGCGGCGTAGAAGACGGCGGCGATGGCCGTGACGAGGTTGAGGCGAAAGCCCTCTCGCCTCGTCAACAGCATCACGGTCGCCGCCGCGAACAGGGCGCGCGCGCCGGAGAGTTCCGCGTCGGAGAGCGTGCTCCACTTGATGAACAGCCCGCCCGTGCTCCACAGCAGCACGGCGATGACGACGAACCAGATGGGCGAGACGACGCCGCCGCTCGCCGCCCCGCCCTCAACGCTCGTAGAAGTGCCAGCCATTTTCCAGAGACGCTACTGCGACGCGCCCGAACCGAAGCGGAACGATTCGAGGATGACCGGCAACTCGCCCTTCTCTCCCACGTCTTCGACGCCCGACAACTCCGGCGCACGATCCGACGCGATCATGACGAGCGCGACGCCTTTCTTTTGTCCCGCGGGCGGCGGCAGCATCGCGACCCGCCCCCAGAACTCCACGTTGTTCTTCTCGGCCGTGAAGCGAAACTCGTAGCCCTCGTACGGGCCGATCTTCGTCTCGCCCTCGGACACCTTTTTGTAGTTCGGGAACTGCGAGGCAAACTGCGTGTTGAACTGCGTGGCGAGTTGCGGCATCAACTGCTTATCCATCGCGGTGCCGGTTGCGCTTACCCAGCCGACGGCGAAATTCTCCTGCGTGAAATTGCCGCCGTTGCCGCTGATTTTGCGTTCGACCCTGACGAAGTTCGGCGCGGGATTGGGCTCAAGCGCCCAACTGTCAGAATAATTAAACGAGAAATCGACGAAGTTCTCCGCGAGGTTGCCGGTGCGCCCCTCGCGCGTGTTGACGTACTGTTTAGTATTCTCAGCCTGCCTCGGGGCGGGCGTGTTGACGTTGAAAGTCTTCGCCGTCTCCTCCGCTTTTTTGACACCTAAATAAGCCAGGCCGCCGACCGCGAGCACGATGACGATGATCAGCAAGAGGCAGCCGACGAGGCCGCCGATGATCCACGGAGCCTTCGACTTGGGAGCCGGGCCTTGCGGCATACCGCCCGCGGAATAATTCGGCGCACCCGCCGGGGGATAGTTCTGCATGTTTTGAGTCTCCTTCAAGTTAAATGATGAAGTAGGAAGGACGAACGATGAACGAGAAGACAGAAAACAGAATTCAGAAGTCGGAATTCAGGACTTCCTGGTTTTCCTTCTGAATGCTGAATTCTGTTTTCTGTCTCCTGCTTCCGTGCATCGTTCCGCGCTCCGCCTTCATCGTTTTCTTCTATTGTTCCTCAGTTCTCGTTTCGCGCTGAGGCGGCGCGGGCGTCGTCTCGGGCAGGCCGACGCCGAGGTTGTCATAGTTGAGTGCGGCGTTGAAGAGGAGGAAGAACTCCCCTTGCGTCTGGTGTCGCCACATGGGATTGGTGGCGAACAGGAGGACGTGGCCGCGCCCGTGCGGCACGTCAACGATGGCGGGGCGGTTCGCCAACTCCGAGCCGTTCGCCAGCATACCGCTGACGAGCAGGTCGCGCTCCTCGCGTGCGAAACGCAGCACGACGCGCGGGCGTTCCGCCAGAGGCACGTAAAACGCGCCGAGTTGGAGACGTTGTTCTTCCGTGATCTGTTCCTCGCCGGGACGCGCGGGCGCGCGCGTCGGCGCGGGCGCGGCCTGCGGCATCGCCTGAATCACGTCGGGGTCGTTCACGCCGCCGCG
>DATCWB010000378.1:0-5364 GCA_036566625.1 Pyrinomonadaceae bacterium | reverse complement strand
CCACACGCCGCTCGTCGTCGTCTACAAAGAGTCTTTCATCAACTGGCACACGCTCGGCCGTCTCATCAACACGGAACACTTCGGCCTCGTCAATCTCATCGCGGGCGAGCGACTCGCGCCCGAACTCATGCAGAACGATTTCACCGGCGCGACGCTCGCCGCCGAGTTGCTGAAACTTTTAGACCCCGCCCTCAACGCCGAGGCGCGCCGACGCCTGCGTGACGCTACGCACGGACTCGGCGCGGGCGGCGCATCCGTGCGCGCCGCCCAAGCCGTCCTCCGAGTAATGCGTGAATGGAAAAATGAAGGCGGGACGAATACTTAACGTCAGTCGTGAACTGTTAAGCGGAGAGACGAGTTCGCCGCCCGTCCTCTTCCACGAAAGCGATGGGCGGCGAACTCGTCACTCCACCTACGACATTACTTCTCGTCGAACTACTTCTCGCCGGGTTCTCCCGCGCCCGGCTTCTCCGCGAGGCGCGCGGAAAGCTCTCGCACCTGTTGCTTGAGTTCGTCAATCTCGGCGCGCATCTGCGGGAGTCGGCCGAAGTGCGCGTTCAGGCGTTTGTACTCGTCGAGCGGGCGCACGGGCACGCCCCACACGACCGCGCCCGAGCGCACGATCTTGCCCGGCAGTATGCCTGCCTTCGAGCCGACGACCGCGCCCGCTTGCACGCGCGCGTGGTCGCCCATCCCGACCTGCCCGCCGATCACCGCGTCCGACTCGACGACCGTGCTGCCCGAGATTCCCGTCTGTGCCGCGATCACGACGCGCTCACCGATCTCAACGTTATGCCCGATGTGTACGAGGTTATCGAGTTTCGTCCCGCGCCCGATGCGCGTCTCCCCGAGCGCGCCGCGATCCACGCACGAGTTCGCGCCGATCTCCACGTCGTCCTCGATCAAGACCGTGCCCAACTGCGGAAACTTGTGGTAGCCCGCCGCATCGCGCACGTAACCGAACCCGTCCGCCCCGACCACCACACCTGCGTGCAACACGACGCGGTCGCCGAGACGCACGCCCGCGTACAACACTACGTTCGGGTGCAACACACACTCCGCGCCCACCTCGACGCCGTCTTCGAGCGACGCGCCCGCCAGCACCTGCGTCCCACGCCCCACGCTCACGCGCTCGCCGACCACAACCCCCGCGCCGATGTAAACCTCTTCCCCGATCCGCGCCGTCTCGGCCACGACCGCCGTCGGATGAATCGCGCCCGCGCGCCGGCGCGGCGCGTGCAACACTTCCGCGATCAAAGCGAACGCCAGCTTCGGCCGCGTCACTTCGATGAGCGTCGCCGCAAACTCGCCCGCCGCCGTCTCCCCCATCCCCTCCGGCACGAGCAGGCACGACGCACGGCTCGCCCGCGCGCCCTCTAAAAATTTCACGTCCTCGACGAAACTGATCGACCCGGCATCCGCGCCCTCAAGGCTTGCGACCCGCGCGATCAAAACTCGCTCATCGCCGCCACCCGACACGCGCCCGCCGACGAGCGCGGCCAACTCGCTGACCGTCATCCATTTGCTTTCGTTGTTCATAAGACCCAGGCGACCGGCTGCGTCGGAATCAAGCAGCACGCTTCGGAAACGAGCACACTGTCAGGGCTTCGGGAACCGACGCGCTTCAGAAATCCCCCGCCTCTTCCACGCCCCGCCGCGCTCCCCTCTGCTCGCGCGAGAAGCCGCGCCGCGCGCCGCGTATGAAATCCGCCAGATGCCGCACGTGCTCGTCGTCCGCCCGACCCAACTGTTCGAGCGCGTCCGCAAGCGGCAGGCGTGTGCGAAACAGGAGTTGATAAGCGCGCTTCAAGGCGAGCCTCGACGCGGGCGCGAAACCCGCACGCCGCATCCCGACCGTGTTTAACCCCCGCACCCGCGCGGGATTCCCGTCCGTGATAAAGAACGGCAACACGTCCTGCACGATCTTCGACTTCCCCCCCACCATCGCATACCGCCCCATCCGCACAAACTGGTGCGCGCCCACGTTCGACGACAGAAATACGTGATCCTCGACCGTGATGTGCCCGGCCAAGGCCACGCCGTTCGCAAAGATGTTGTCGTCTCCCACCTCGCAGTTGTGCGCGATGTGCACGCCGATCATCAAAAAGTTACGACTGCCCACGCGCGTCGCCTCGCCCTCGCCGCTCGCACGGTGCAGCGTCGCGCCCTCGCGTATCAGGTTGTCGTCGCCGATCAGCAGACGACTCGCCTCGCCCTTAAACTTCACGTCCTGCGGCTCGCCCCCCAGAGTCGCATGCTCGAAGACACGGTTACGCGCCCCCAGAACCGTGTACCGTTTAACCACCGCATGCGCCCCGATCTCGCACCCTTCGCCTACCACCACATCATCTTCAATCAACGCGTACGCGCCGATCCGCACGCCCAAACCAAGTTCGGCACGCCTGCTGACGACGGCTGTCGGATGAATGTCTACGGCTGTCGGATGAATTTCCATGAGACTTTCTTGCGCGCCGGATGGTACATCCCCTCCCACGCGTTCGCAACGCCCCGAGGCATCCACGGCCACTCACGCCAACCCACCTCCCTACCCCAAAACCACCCGACACTTCGGAGATTTAAACCCCCAAACACCCCCGTCAAATTGCTCGCAATTTTGCAACACCCGCTAAGTCCTTTAGATACGCTTCACCCCAAGCAAATTTCCTGAAAAACCTATTGCCATCCCCTTGACGGAGCGTTAATCTCCGCCCCACGTAATGCCCCCTTATCCGGGCATTCCGGCTTTTCGACATTCTCATACAGACACACAAATCCTAAGCCGCCACCAAACCCGTTTTACGGCAGCTTAGAAAATTTTCAGATGAAGCGACTTGCTAGAACAGAGCCAGCACGCTCGGCAACAGACTCAGCACAACTTCGGTGACTGGGTCAACGGGGGTAGTTCTGACAGTGTGAATTATGCCTTCGGTCTCAGCTTCATCGTTTGTTGTCATTACCGAAGACGGCGGCGGGGGGTCTGTCTTCATAGGCCATATGACGCCGTCTGCGGCAAACGCGGAGACGGAAAGTAAGAGGGTCAAGATAACCACTGCAAAGAGTTGTTGTAGTTTTTTCATGATTTTTCCTGCAAAGGTGAAGTTGCAATCACAGGCCGAAAGAATTGTAGTGGCAGAGGTTGTTCCTGCCTGTTCGGTGTCGTCGGCACACGGGTAAGAACAACCCGTGCCCCTACAGTCATCTGCTTGCGTTGAACACGATTGGAAATTGCTCTAAATGGATGGTCAGAGTAGCCACACCAAGCCATTCAAGACGAGTTGAGGGCAGCATGTTAACACCCGATGTGATTGACCGCACCAATTGCAAGTTCTTTGCATCCGTCCAGAAAGGTAGCCCTCCCATGACTTTAACGAAAGACCTGCGTCACAAAATAGCTGACCCAGCCATTTCCTATGTCGAACGAGCACGGCAACGCTGTGAACTCGCCAAACAACTAGAAAATTTGGGCAACTATGATGAAGCGCGGGAAGCGATGGGTGAGCTATGGAAGGAAGTCGGTGAGTGCCCTGTGCTAGAAGGGCTTGAATCTCGTACTGCTGCGGAAGTGCTTTTGCGTGTCGGATCATTAACCGGGTGGCTCGGAAGCAGCAAGCAGTTTGAGGGGGCACAGGAAAAAGCGAAGAGTCTTATTTACGAGAGCATGAGAATCTTCGAGGCATTGCCGGAAAAGGAGAAAGTAGCCGAAGCGCAAACAGAACTGGCAGTCTGTTATTGGCGTGAGGGTGCATTCGATGAGGCACGAGTAAAGCTGGAAGAGGCACTGAAGCAGCTCGACAACACGGACAGCGATTTGAAAGCAGTTGCAATACTTCGTAGTGCTGTAGTTGAAGCGGGGGCTAGGAGATTTAATGACGCTTTACGCATTCATACAGAAGCTATCCCCCTATTTAAAGAGGTTCATAACGATGTGCTCAAGGGAAAGTTTCATCATAGCTTCGCTGGCGTGCTAAACGAACTCAGTGAAACTGAGAACCGCGAAGAATATATAGACCGAGCACTCATTGAATATGCAGCGGCTAGTTACCATTACGAGCAGGCCGGACATGCACGTTATCAGGCTTGCGTAGAGAACAATTTAGGCTTGTTGTACGGCACTATTGGTAGGTTCTCAGAAGCGCATGAGCATCTGGATAGGGCGCAGGCACTCCTGACGAGTCTCAAAGACAGGGTTCATCTGGCGCAGGTTGATGATGCGCGGGCGAAGGTTCTATTGGAGCAACGGCGGAATGCTGAGGCGGAGAAGTTAGCGCGTGCGGCGGTGCGGGCACTGGAGGGGGGGGGCGAGAAGTCGTTGCATGCGGAGGCGTTGACGACGCATGGGATTGCGTTGGCACGTTTGGGGAAACCGAAGACTGCGCAGGAGGTGTTGGAAAAGGCGGTCAAGGTCGCAGAGGAGGCGGGCGATGTGGAGAGCGCGGGGCAGGCGGGGCTGACGTTGATCGAGGAGGTCGGGTCGCACCTGTCCGGGTTGGAGGTGGGGGAGATATATGTGCGCGCCGCCGAGACGCTTGAGAAGTCGCAGAACATGGCGACGCTCCGGCGCTTGTGCGAGTGTGCGCGCCGCGTGTTGTTCCTCACGCACGCGGCAGCCGCGCCGCCCGACTGGAAGGGATTTTCTTTCAGGGAGGCGGTGCGGCGCTACGAGTCGCATTTGATCGAGCGCGCGCTCAGGGATGCCGACGGGATGGTTTCGAGGGCGGCGCAGTGGCTCGGCTTCAAGCATCATCACAGCCTCATCTCACTCCTCAAGAACCGGCACAAGCATCTGCTGCACGCGCGCACGCCCATCGTGCCGCGCAAGCGCAGCATCATCCGCTCGACCGCCCTCGACGGCGCGCCGCAACGGCAGGAGGAGAAGGAGGTGCGGCCGGCGTTGATTTTGCTCGTCGAGGACGACCGGACGGTCGCCGTGGCGGTCAGGGACACGCTGGAAGAAGAGGGGTGGGCGGTGCGCCACTGCGCCGACGGCGCGGAGGCGCGGCGCGAGATCGCGAGCGACGCACACTACGACCTGTTACTGCTGGATAACGAGTTGCCGGGCGCGAGCGGCATCGAGTTGGTGCGGCGCGCGCGCAGCCTGTCACGCCGCTGTCGAACTCCGATCATCATGTTTTCTGCAAGCGACTGCGAGGCAGACGCCCGCCGCGCGGGGGCGAACGCCTTCCTGCGCAAGCCCAGGGACACCGCCATCCTGGTGGAGACGGTGACACGGCTGCTCGCCGAAAAGCCCGCCCGGCATTGAGAAGATTCGGGATGAAGTGGGCATCCCGAAGGCACGGTCGCATCCGGGCGTGCGACCATGCCGCGAAGCCGCCGCGCGAGTCTCCCGCGCGGCGGCCTTCGTTT
>DATCWB010000377.1:0-4407 GCA_036566625.1 Pyrinomonadaceae bacterium | reverse complement strand
CTTCCGCGTTCATCGTTCCGACTTCATACTTATTTCCGCAGTTCGACGCCCGTGGCGACGAAGCGAATCTCGTCGGCCGTGCCGTCCGGTTTGCGCTCGATCTTCGCGCCGTCTTCGACGAGGTGATCCACCTGCGCACGGTCGAGCACCTTGACGAAGAACTCGCCCTCGGCCTTGAACTTCATGCTCTTGGAATCCTTCGGCACGAAGAAACTGTGATCTTTGAACGTGACGCGAATGCCCGTCGCGCCCGACTCCGGCGCGATTTGCATCCAGCACCCTTCAGCCTGACAGACGCGCTCCACCACGCCCTCGATCCGCACGCGCTTGCCCGCAAATTTCGCGGGCTGCTTCAACACGTCCGCGAACGCCACCGCGGGCGACTCGGCGTTGAGCGCGACCCCGCGCTTGATCACGTCGCCCTCTCGCAAGGCTGCGGCGGTCTCCGTTTTCGCCGCGTCGTGCGGCTTATGCGCGTCGTGTGATTTGTGTGCGTCGTGCGGCTTGTGCGCGTCGTGCGTCTTCTTGTGTTCCTGCGCGGGGGCGGCGACCGAAGCGGCGACGACGAACAGGAGCGAAACGAGAAATGTCTTCATAGTGAAAATAAGTTATCCTTTACGACTGAATTTGCAGTGCATCTTAAATGCTTCAGGCTGCGGCCTTCGAATTATAGCAATGCAACCCAACCTCATCAAAAGCGTAGGGATAGTGTGGACGCTTCTCTACGCCGCGTTCGTCGTCTGGATTTACGCGACCGCGCCGCGCACTTTCAACGAAGTGACCACGGGTGCGAGCGTCGTCGCCGGGACTTATGCGATTGACGAGGCGCGCTTTCGCGCGGCGCGCGAACTGTTCGGGCGCGAGCAGTATGCGGCCGCGCGCGACGAATGGACGCGCGCCGACCCGGCCTTGCGCGACGCGCGCACGCAGTTCTACATCGCCTACGCCTTCTATCGCGAAGGCTGGGGGCGTGTCTACAACGACGACGCGCTGTTCAGACAGGGCCTGGAGTCAATCGAGCGTGCCATCAGCCTGTCGCCCCAGGGCGCGCTTGCCGTGGACGACCCGGAGTTGAAGATTCACTCCGCCGCCGAACTAAAAGCCGAGTTGCAGCAGGGCGCGGAGAGTTCACTCGGCGATCTCAACCCGCTCAAGATCGTGCGCGAGAGAAAATGAACGCAAGGGGTACGCCTTCCCCTACTTTGCACCGATGAAAAACCACCGCGACAGCAACCGACTGCTAGTGCGCCACCTGCTGCTGCCGACGATCTTTTTGACCGTCGCGCTCACGGGCGGCCTGCGCGTAGCGGCCGGGACGGGCGCGTTTCTCTTCATCGCGCCGCCGCTCGTCGCGCTCGTGCTCTCGGTGCTCCTGATGCTCTTGTTTGCGCGCGGGCGTCTCATCAATTTGCGCGCGTGGCTCTCAAGTGATCATCCGCCGCTCACTAACGTCTCGCACGCGCTCACGCTCGTCGCGCTCTTCTTCGCCTCCGCGCAAGCCTTCAACAGCGTGCTCCCCGAAGGCGGCCTGTTCCGCTGGATGTTCGCCTTCTTCTTTCTCTGGACGCTCTGGAACAACCAGTTCGCAGACTTCGACGCGCGCCGACTTTTGCGCAGCCTTGCCGCCCTCTTCGGCACGGCCTTCGTCCTCAAACACATGCTGCTCGCCTCGCTCTACTCGCCCGACGGCGGCTGGCTGAAACGACTCGCGGGCGCCCTGCTCGAAGGCTTCACGCAGGGGACGCTCGGCGCGGCGGAGAGTTACGCGCCCTCGACCGGCTACATCAGTTTCTTCACCCTCGCGCTCTACGTCCTCGGCCTCGTCCTGCTGCCGCCCGCGCCCGAAGTTGACGACAACGCGCCGCGACGGGAAGCGCAGGAGAGCCTCGTCTCTCAGTTTCGCCAACTCTCGGACGAAGAACGCGCTCTCCTGCGCGCGGAATTCTTGCGGACGGAGCGCGGGCGACTCGAAGACGAGATTCACTCTACCCGGACAGATTAAGGCGGGAGGACGAATGCTTTCGCCCTCCCGCCTCAGTTGTTTTACCCGCCCTGATTATTTTAACGAACTCTGCTGCTCTTACCAGTTCACCACCAACTCATCCGAGCCTTGCCACGCGGGCACGTCCTCGCGGATGGCGGCGCGTTGGAGTCGTTCGGGGTCGGCCAGCAGACGCCCCGCGCCGAGCGCGACGGCGGCGAGCGGATCGTCTGCGACCGTGACGTGCAGGCGCAGTTCCGTCTGGAGGCGTTCGGCCATGCCTTCGAGGAGCGCGCCGCCGCCCGTCAGGATCAAGCCCGTCTGGTAAATGTCGGCCGTCACGTCCGGCTGCGATTCCTCAATCGCGCGCCGCGCGCCCGTCACGATCTCGGAGAGCACCGGCTCTAAGGCTTGGCGCACTTCGTCCGAACTGATCTCGACCGCCTTCGCCAGCCCGCTCGTCAACTCTTTGCCGACCACTTCCATGCGCCGCGCTTGCGGGTTGCCGTCGTCGCCCGTCAGGCTCGCGCCGAGTTCCTTCTTCACCTGTTCGGCGGTGCGCTCGCCGATCTGCATCTCGTATTTGCCGCGCACGTACTCGCGGATGGCATCGTCCATCTCGTTGCCCGCAACGCGCAGGCTGCTCGAAGAGACGATGGCGCCGGATGCGATGATGGCGATATTGGTCGTGCCGCCGCCGATGTCCACGACGAGGTGCGCGCGCTCGTCGTCGTGGCTGAGTCCCGCGCCGAGCGCGGCGGCGAGTCCCTCGTCAACGAGGTCAACCCGTGTGGCCTTGGCGTCGCGCGCCGCGTCGCGCACGGAGCGCTGTTCGAGCGTGGTCGAAGAACCGGGCACGCCGATGACCATGTGGCTGCGCTTGTTCTGGTTGCCGTGGACGCGCCGGATGAAGGCCACGAGCATCTTCTCGGTCGCCTCGAAATTGTCAATCGTGCCGCCCTTGACGGGGCGGAACACTTCGGCATCCTTCGGCGCGCGCCCCACCATCTTGTACGCTTCCGCGCCGACCGCCAACACTTCGCCCGTGTACTTGTGAATCGCCACCACCGACGGCTCGTTCAGGACGACGCCGCGGTCAGACGCGTAGATGAGCGTGTTCATCGTCCCGAGATCAATGGCGAGATCGTCCGAGAAGAAATTGCTTAAAATGTTCATAGCTTGCCCCTGATAGATTCCTAATCAACGCTTTCTTATTCCAACTCGGAGAGAGATTGATAGACGCGTCCCGCCCATCAAATGGCAAATCGCATACCAGTGAGGACAGGGGCGAAACCCCTTAAATTCGCGTGCGGGCGCGCCGTGCGGTGTCTGTTTCTAAGACATTCGGGGCACGGGCGGGCGAAAGGCGAACGCGAAGAAATTGTTCGGAGGCAGAACGTGACGGGATGAAGAAGGCGGGTTTTGCGCCGGTTCGGCGACGATTGGTCGCCAAAATCAGCGTGCGCGCGGAAAACGTCTTCGGGGGAAAACGTTTCGCGCGCGCACGCGGTCCGGCCGGGAACGGCTCGGGGTGTTTTTTTCTCAGCGAGTCTTAGGTTCGGAGACGAACGTCTTGTTTACGATCTTCCACTCGCCATCTACCTTGAGCATGGACATATAATCGGTCAGCCGCGCGCTCGGGTAATCGAGCAGCACCTTGACGACGGCGGCGTTGCCCGTGATGTCTATGCTCTCGATGCTGCGCTTGCGCTCTCGCTCGTCGGGCGCGGGCTTGCCGGACGCGCCCGCGATGTACTCCGCGCTCGTGCGCTGCGCGAACTTACCGTCGCGCATCCAGAACAGTTTCGCTTCCGGGTGGAAGACTTTCTGGAAGTGCTGGCCGTCGCCCGTCGCGTGCCCGCGGAAATAATGTTCGATGGCCTGACGCACGGCGGCCTCCTCAGCGTTCCCGGCGCGCGCCGGCTGTAGCCACAACATCAAGCCCGCCGTAGTCGCAACCACGGCGACCAGAAGACTAAGTTTCTTCATCACACTCTCCCGCAAAAAATTTTGATTGGAATGTCGAGGCGACGCGCTCGCAGATCAGTCGAAGTCACTTTTCATCTACACGGGCGGCCATCCTCAAACGCTAATAACTGAACGCTCGCCGCCCTCAAAACGTTCACTCAATTTCCGCGCGCCGCTCGTCGCTCACGACCTCGTACAACGCGGCGGCCTCGTGTTTGGAAGTCTGCCGCGCGGTCGGCACGGCGAGGACTCTCACCGTCAAGAGCCGTTCGCGTCGTTCGATGGTGATCTCGTCTCCGGCGCGCACCGCGCGCGACGAACGCGCCGCCGTGCCGCCCACGGACACCGCTCCGGCCTCGCACAACTCCTGCGCCACCGTCCGACGCAACACCAACCGGCTCGCGCGTAAAAATTGATCCAGACGCATAAGAAATAAAGTGACGGGTGACAAGAGACAG
>DATCWB010000376.1:0-2663 GCA_036566625.1 Pyrinomonadaceae bacterium | reverse complement strand
CGGCGCGCCGGGCGCGGAAGGCGGACGCAGTGGCGGCGGCCGCCGGATGGGTGGCGGGTTAGACCCGCAGGAGATGCTTGAGCGCATGCCGCGCACGACTGTGGCCGAGTTGAAGCCGGGCGATATGATCGTCGTCTCCAGCACATCGGGCGCAGACCCGACGCGCCTGACGGCCATCGCGCTCGTCGCCGGAATCGACGCCGTCATCAACGCCATGCCCGCGGGCGCGGCGCGGCCGAACGTCGGGGGCGGTCAGGATTTGGGCATGCCGGGCGGCATCGATCTCGGCATCGGCCTCCCCTAAATGGTTAAAAATAAAGACGGGCGAGGTGTAACCTGAGTGGCATTTCGCCCGTCTTTTATTTGTCGGTCTAAAAAAATAGGAAAATTTAAGTAGGGAAGTCTCTCCAAACAGGAATCATGAATTTATCATTGAGCTACATCACACGCGGGTTGAATTTGTTGCTGGCCTTCGCGCTCACGGCGGGATTGGCTGCGGCGCAGGGCACGGGCGGTTTGCGCGGGACGATCACGGACGAATTCGGCGGCATCGTCGTCGGCGCGACCGTAACGCTCGTTGACGCGGCGGGCGCGGAAAAGACCGCGACGACGAACGACGACGGCGTCTACACGTTCACCAATCTCGCGCCGGGTGCGTACACCCTGCGCGCGACGACGACCGGGTTCGGCCTCTACGAAAACGCGGCTGTGGTTGTCGCCGCCGGTCGCCGCGAATCGCTCGACATCAAGTTGAGCGTGATGCTCGAACAGGAGGACGTGACGGTTGCGGCCGAAACGCCCGTCAGCACCGAGGCCGAGAACAACCAGAGCGCGCTCGTCATCAAGGGCACAGACCTCGACGCCTTGCCCGACGATCCAGACGATCTCGCCGCCGCCCTGCAAGCCCTCGCCGGACCTTCAGCCGGGCCGGAAGGCGGGCAGATTTTCATAGACGGCTTCACGGGCGGGCGCATCCCGCCGAAAGAGTCGATCCGCGAGATTCGCATCAACCAGAATCCCTTCTCGGCCGAGTTCGACCGTCTCGGCTTTGGCCGCGTCGAAATCCTGACGCGTCCCGGCACGGACAAGATGCGCGGGCAGACCTATTTCAACTTCGGCGACGAGGCGCTCAACTCACGCGACCCGTTCGCCGAACGCCGTGCGCCTTACCAGTTGCGCAGCTACGGCGGCAACCTGAGCGGCCCGATCCAGAAAGGGAAGTCGTCCTTCTTCATAGATTTCGACCGGCGCGAACTGGACGGCAACTCCATCGTCAACGCGCAGATCATCGACCCCGGCACGTTCAATTTCTTAAACGTCAACCGCACGCTCGTCGTGCCCACGCGCCGCCTCAGCTTCAGCCCGCGCGTTGACTACCAGATCAACCCGACGAACACGCTCGTGGCGCGCTACCGCTTCTCGCGCGACAGCCGCGACAATCTCGGCACCGGCGAATTCGCGCTCGACATCGATCCGTTCTCCGGCCTCGACCGCACCTACGCGCGCAAAGGCACCGACCACAATTTCCAACTCACGGAGACGGCCATTCTCAGCCCGACCGTGATCAACGAGACGCGCTTCCAGTTCGAGCGCGACACGAGCACCTCGGGCGGCGACATCTCCGCCCCCGTCATCCTCGTGCGCGAAGGCTTCACGGCCGGCGGCTCTTCGGCCGGCCCCTCGCGCATCACGAACACGCGCTTTGAAATTCAGAACTACACCTCTTTCACGCTCGGCCTCCACTCGTTGAAGGCGGGCGCGCGCGTGCGCCGCGTCAGCGTCTCGGACTTCTCGCAGCAAGGCTTCAACGGCACCTACATCTTCGACACGCTTGAGCAATTCCGCGCCTTCCGACTCGATCCGGCGAACGTTCTGCCCTCGCAGTTGAATTTGAACGGCGGCGAACCGGAGGCGAGCGTCAGCCAAATGGACTTCGGCGCGTTTATTCAGGACGACTGGCGCGTGCGCAAAAACCTGACGCTCAGCGCGGGACTGCGCTATGAAGCGCAGACCAACATCAGCAGCAATTTCAACTTCGCCCCGCGCCTCGCCTTCGCCTATTCGCCCGGCGGCGGCGGCGCACGCCAGCCCAAAACCGTCATCCGCGGCGGCTTCGGCATCTTCTACACGCGCTTTGGCGAGAACCTGACGTTGCAGTCCAACCGTTTCAACGGTCAGAATCAGGAGCAGTACGTCATCTCTTCGTCCGGTCTCGCCGGCCTGTTCCCCGGCCTCGACGAAGTGCCTTCGCTCGCCGACCTGCGCCTGTTCGCCGTCCCGCAGACGACGCGCGTCGTCGCCTCAGACCTGCAAGCGCCCTACACGATCCAATCCACGGCGAGCATCGAGCGTTTGCTGCCCGGCCGCATCACGCTCACCACGAGCTACGTCAACACGCGCACGCTGCACCTGCTGCGCACGCGCAACATCAACGCGCCCTTGGGCGGCGTGCGCCCGAGGGGCGAAGCCTCCGGCAACATCTACCAGTACGAGTCGAGCGGCATTCTCAACCAGAACCAGTTGATCGTGTCGGCGAACACGCGTTTCAACCCGAACCTCTCGATCTTCGCCAACTACACGCTCGGCAAGGCGAACAGCGACACGGACGGCGCGGGCACTTTCCCGTCCGACAACTACGATCTGTCGCAGGAGTACGGGCGTTC
>DATCWB010000375.1:0-11231 GCA_036566625.1 Pyrinomonadaceae bacterium | reverse complement strand
CAAACCCGGCAAAGAGATGAAAGAGTTGATCAACGAGGAGTCGGCGGGCGACGGTTCATCCGCCGGCACGCCCTCAGAGACGACCGGAGCGGGTGGCGCGGCGACGACGACTGCCACTGACACCGCCGGGCAAGACGACGGGAATAGCGGCAATAACGCGGGTGGCGGCAGCAACGGCGAGATGCCTCCAATCCATTAGACAACGGGCGGCGCGCGAGGGGTACTGCGAACGTGGACAGGTTATGGACGCCCTGGCGCTATCAATACATTACGAATGACAGCGGTGAGAAAAGCGGCGACGACCTCGCTTCCGCCCCTTGTATCTTCTGCACGCTCCCGCGACAAGAGCCAGCACACGACGAACGCAACTACATCCTTCACCGCGCCCGACACAATTTCATCGTCCTCAATCTCTACCCTTACGCCTCCGGCCATCTTTTAATCATCCCCTACGAGCACACGTCCGAACTCGACTCGGTTTCAAAAGCCGCGACTGACGAGTTGATGGATTTGACGAAGCGCGCGCAAGGGCTACTGCGCGAAGCTTACCGCCCCGACGGCTTCAACCTCGGCATGAACCTCGGGAGTGCGGCAGGCGCGGGCGTCGCCGCGCACGTCCACCTCCACATCATGCCACGCTGGACGGGCGATGCGAATTTCATGAGCACCGTCGGCGAAACGCGCGTCCTCCCCGAAGACCTCCCGACGACCTACAAGAAACTCCGGGACAAATTCTAAAAGCAGTGACAAGTGACGAGTGACAGGTGACAAGTTACAGCGAAAGAAGTGACTTTAACTTGTCACCCGTCACTTATCACTTTCTGGTGATCGCTTCATCTTCGACTTCGCCGCCCTTGCTGATGGGAACTTCGGAAGTCTTGTAGCCGATGCCGCGTTCTTCCGTGTCGAGTTCGGGTTGCGGTAGCTGGGGGAGCGCGCCGGTGACGGCGGGTGGGTTGAATCCGGGGTAGTCAACGCGCGAGTGGTAGATGGCGACGAGCGAGGCGATCATTGATTCCTTGATCGTCGTCAGTTCGCGTAAGGAAAGGTCGCATTCGTCCAGTTGGCCGTCGCTGACGATGGCGTCGAAGATTTTGCTGACGATGCTGCGGATGTTTTCGGGGTCGGGGCGGGCGAGCGAACGCGCCGCCGCCTCGCAAGAGTCCGCGAGCATCATGATCGCCGACTCCTTGAACTGCGGACGCGGGCCGGGATAGCGAAACTCCGCCTCGTTCACCTGATCGCCGTGGATGGCCTGCGCCTGCGCTTTGCGCAGAAAGTAGTGGAGCGTGCGGGTGCCGTGGTGCTGCGGGATGAAGGCGGCGATCTTCGAGGGCAACCCGATCTCTTTGGCGAGTTTCAGCCCGTAGGTAACGTGGCTTGTGATGATCTTCGCGCTGCTCGAAGGGCGCAGGCGGTCGTGCGGGTTCACGCCCGTCTGATTCTCGACGAACATGTCGGGCGCGGCGAGTTTGCCGATGTCGTGGTAGAGCGCGCCGATGCGTGCGAGCAGCGCGTTTGCGCCGATGGAGCGGCAGGCCTCTTCCGTCAATTGCCCGACGGCGTGCGAGTGCTGGTTCGTGCCGGGCGCGCGCAGGGCGAGTTGGCCGAGCACGGGCAAGTCCGCGTTCGACAGTTCGAGCAGTTTCACGTCCGTCAGGATGCCGAAGGCGGATTCGCTGACGGGAAGCACGCCCGCCGTGAAGATCGTCGTGAACAGGCCGCCGAGCAGGCCGCAGCCGACGGCCATCAGGATCGTGCCGAGCGTCAGAGGTTCCTGCGCCGCGAGGATGACGGCGAGCGCGGCGGCGGAGTTGACGGCGGCGACGAAGAGACCCGCGAGCGTCACCGACTGGCGTTCGCTGTAACGGCCGATGCCGTAGATCGCCGCCGACGAAGAGACCATCGCGTAGCACGCGATCAACATGCCGTTTGGCGAGACAAGCCCGGCGAAGAGCGCGGTGATGATTCCGGCGGTGAGCGCGAGTTGCCCGTCCATCAGGAGCGCGACGAGGAGCGTCGCCACCGCGAAGGGAATTGCGAGACTCCAGAGCGAGGCGTCGTTCCACGGCGCGACGACGGATTGCGCGGCAATAGTCTCGGCCAGAATCGCGCCCACCCGCATCAAGATCGTTTGAATCAAAATGGCCGAGGCGACGAGGGTGAACGCGCGCCCCTTCGAGAGCGTCAGCGTCGAAGTGAGGCTGCGGTGTTCGATGAACTTCCACGCGCCCAGGTAGAGCGCGGCGACGAGCAGAAAGATACCGATGAAGTGTTGCGGTCGCCGCCCCGTCTCGCCGTATTTGCTGATGGCGTCGAACTGGGCGAGCATCTTCGGCGTCACCGTATCGCCCGAGCGCGCGACCACCTGATTGCGCTTGAGCGTGATGAGCGTCGGCGGCGCGTTCGGCATGACGGCGCGCGCGCCCTGCGTCGCTCTTTCGTCAACGGCGGTGATGTCGGCCGGAGAGACTATGGTGGCGCGCACCACGTCTCCCTCGCTGTAAACCTGCGCGCGCAACTGCGTGTGAATTTGCGCGAGTAGGAGCGCAGTGACGAGCGAGAGGATGGTGAAGCAGATGACGAATAGTGTCGTCGGCCGAAACCAGTCGCGCAGGCGCACGAGCCTTTGCACGGCGGCGCGGCGGGCTTCGGTGAAGCGGTTGGTGAACTTGGGGCGGCGACGGCTACTCATCTTCTTAACACTTTATTTTGAATGATGCGCGGTGCGCTCCGCCGCGCGCGGGGCGTGCTTTCGCGCGTGCGAATCGGTCGCGTGCTGCTCGCTCGTCAGGTCGCGCGCGAGGATAGCCCCGGCCATCTCAAGCATCGGGCGCAAGGATCGCGCGTCGGTGGCCGAGACGGCGATACACTGGCGCGCGCCCGTGGCGCAGGTCTGTCGCAGGATCGAGTCGAGCGTTTCGGCGTCAACGAGGTCGGCCTTGTTGAAGACGACGAGACGCGGGATGTCGCCGAAGTCGAGGTCGGCCAGAATTTTGTCCACGGATTCAACGTGCTGTTCCCAGCGCGGGTTCGACGCGTCGATCAGGTGGATGAGAAGATCGCTGTCCGCAATCTCTTCGAGCGTGGCGCGGAAGGCGGCGATCAAATCGGGCGGCAGGTCGCGTATGAAACCGACGGTGTCGTTGAGTATGACTTCCTGCTCGTAGGGCAAACGGAGACGGCGCGAGGTCGGGTCGAGCGTGGCGAACATGCGCTGCTCGGCGTGGACGCTTGAGGCCGTGAGCGTGTTGAGCAGGGTGGATTTCCCGGCATTGGTGTAACCGACTATCGAGATGATCGGCAGTTCGCGGCGCGTGCGCTCCTTGCGCCGCTGCTGGCGACGCCCGCGCAACGCTTCGATCTCTTTGTCGAGACGGTTGATGCGGTCGCGCACGCGGCGTCGGTCGGTCTCCAGTTTCGTTTCGCCGGGGCCGCGCCCGCCGATGCCGCCCGCCAGCCGCGAGAAGGCGGAATCCTGGCCGGTGATGAGACGCGGCAGGAGGTATTTCAACTGCGCGAGTTCAACCTGAATTTTGCCTTCGCGCGATTCGGCGCGCTGCGCGAAAATGTCGAGGATGAGTTGGGCGCGGTCTATCACTTTGAGGTCGGTGGCCTCGGAGAGCGAACGGACTTGCGCGGGCGAGAGTTCGCGGTCGAAGACGATCAAGTCTGCGCCGAGGCGCAGGGCGCGCACGAGCAGTTCGTCAATTTTACCGCGACCGAGCACGGTGCGCGGGTCAATGCTCGTGCGCCGCTGGATGATGTGGTCGAGCACCATCAGGTTGGCGGAAGCGGCGAGTTCGCGCAGTTCGGCCATAGACTCTTCGGCGTCCGCTCCCGAACCCGTGGCGACGCCGACGAGGATGGCGCGGTCGCGGCCTTCGGCGCGGCGCGTCGTGCGGCGGTTGCGCGCCATTTCGTCTTCGAGCGAGTTGATGAGATCGAGAAAATCTACGTCGAGTTGCGACGGGATTTGCGGGTCGAGCAGGACGTAAGGGTTCGCGTCGTCGCCGTCTTCCAGATGCTCGGCGGTGGTGGGCAGGAGGTGCGCGGCGCGGACGAGGCCGGGCAAGCCCGTGCGCTCCTCGACGTTGACGACGGCCATCAGGTCGAGCCGGAGCAGCGCGAGGTCGGTCAAGTCGTCCTGCGTCAACTCTTCGCCGCGCAGGTGTGTGTGGACGCAGCGCAGGCCGCGAAAGCGGTCGGCGGCGATGCGCGTGCGGCGCAGGTCGGGCAACTCGATGCGCTTGGCGTCGCCGACGATGACCGATTCGATGTAGCCCTTGCGGTCGATGAGCGCGCCGATTTGCCGGCCGGTCTCGTGCGAGAGTTCGGAGAGTTGGCGGGCGAATTCCGGCGTCACGATCTGCTGCGGCGGGATGCGCCGCGAGTAGAGTTTTTCGATGCGACGGAGTTGATTGGGCTTCAGCCCGTGCGTGTTGCCGTGTACGTTACTAATGTTGTCTGCCCTCCTTGCCTGATGTCCGTGGGCGCGTGTTTCCTGTGCGACAAGCGGCGGCACGCACGGCTGAGCGCTGCATTTGCGGGTTGAAGTTACAGTGAGAGGGATGCGAGCGGTATGAGTCGGACGCCGTGAGAAGCCTGTTGATGTTGACTTGCGAAAACACTCCGCTGGTCATTTTAAGCCGCGCGCCCTGACCCTTCGCCGGTACGAGCAAAAAAAAACGCGCGGGCTTTTTTTGTCGGTGACTCGCTAAATTAAAAAGTCGTCAGGCGCGGATTATAACATAGCCGTCGCGCTAGCAAGCAGCGCGACGCGCGGGAATGCGCCGCCTGCGGGGCGGAAATTATGCTGCGTGGACACAATTCGTGCGCGGGGCGTATGATTGAGAGCAATCAGCAATCAGCCGTCAGCAGTCAGCGAAAGCGCAATGACCTGTGTCTCAGAGCTGAGGGCTGATGACTGACGGCTTTGGATGGAGAAACAAGATGGGCGAGCAAAGTGTGATTACGCGGATTGACCCGGCGGCGGCGATTCCGGGCGGCGAGGTCGTGATCGAGTGTGAGGATTATGATACGAGCAACTTGCGCGCGTGCCGCGCTCTCTTCGACGGCGAGCGCAGTTGGCTGGTCGGGGCGACGCCGCGCCGCGTGCTGGCGATTGCGCCGGAGTCGGGTCGTGGCGGCGAAGTGGAAGTGAGATTGCAGGGCGGCGATGAGCGGCAGAGCGCGCCCGCACGCATCAGCATCGGGAGAAAACTCGCCGACGATCTGCACATGGTCGCCAGCCCGGCCTTCGACCCCGACGACGGTTCGCTCTACGTGACGCGTTCCGGCGCGCGCGGACAGAAAGAGCCGATGTCGCTTTTCCGCATCGACGTGAACGGCGTAATTCACGACGTGACCGGCGACATCACGAATCCGACCGGCATCGCCTTCGACCCGTCGGGGCAGTTGTTCGTCACAAGCCGCAACGACGAGATCGTCTATCGCCTCTCGCATTTCAACGAAGCCGTTCCCTTCGCGCGCAACCTCGGCGTGGCGACCGGCCTCGCCTTCGACCGCGCGGGGCGCATGTACGTCGGCGACCGCACGGGCACGATTCACCGCGTCAACTCCATCGGCGAAGTACAGCCGTGGGCGCAACTCGAACCGTCCGTCGCGGCCTATCATCTCGCCTTCGGGCCGGACGATGCGCTCTACGTGACGGGTCCGACCGTGTCGAGCTACGACGCCGTGATGCGCGTTGACCCGAACGGCAGGGCGGAAGTCTTCTTCCGCGGTTTGGGGCGACCCGGCGGGCTGGCCTTCGATTCGGAGGGCTTTCTCTACGTCGCCGCCTCATACCACGCGCGGCGCGGCATCGTACGCATCTCGCCCGAGGCCATGGATGCGCGCCTCGTCGTCGCCGGGATGAACGTCATCGGCCTCGCTTTCAGCGCGCAGGGCGACATGGTCGTCGCCACTAACGAAGCGGTCTACAGCCTGCCCCTCGGCGTTCAGGGAACGTTGTTGAAGTGAGCGGTAAGCGATGAGCAGTAAGCGGTGAAAACCGTTTCTGACCGTTCATCGCTCACTGCTCGCCGGTCGCCGCAGACTGCTTACTTTCCCCATTTTGACACCCCTGCGAGCGCATGTTAGTGTGGCGGTTCGTTGGCCTGACAGCACGCAAATGCTTGTGAGTTGAGTTATGGATGAAGCTCGCATCGGACAATTTATTCTCTACATGGTGGCGCTCATCTTTTCGCTGTCGGTCCACGAGGCCATGCATGCGTGGATGTCGAACCGCTTCGGCGACGATCTGGCTCACAGCCAGGGTCGCGTCTCCCTCAGCCCGGTCACGCACGTTGACCCCATCGGTACGCTGCTGTTCCCGGCCATCGCTTTCTTCACCGGCGCGCCCCTGCTCGGATGGGCGCGACCCACTCCCGTCAACCCCCTGCGCTGGCGCGAGAAGCGCAAGGCGAATTTCTGGGTCTCTATCGCGGGGATTCTGGGAAACTTCGCCATCGCCATCGTCGTCGGCCTGATCATCCGCGCGCTGTATCACGCGGGATACATTCCCGCCGCCTCCGGTTCGACGACCTCGGCCGTGCTTGCCCTCCTGAGCGTCTTCTTCGAGATGAACATCGGGCTGGCGATCTTCAACCTGTTCCCGATCCCCCCGCTCGACGGCAGCAAGATTCTGGCGAGCATCCTGCCCGAAAGTTTCGGCTCGGCCATCGAGGCCATCGAACAGTACGGATTCATTCTCCTGATGGTCGCGCTGATCACGGGCGTGTTCGGCGCGGTGTTCAGCGTCGTCATCCCGCTCGCATGGAGCATTCTTTTCATTGGAGTTGCCTGAGAAAGACATGAAACGAATCTTTAGCGGCGTACAGCCGACCGGCAACACCCACCTCGGCAACTACCTCGGCGCGCTGCGCAACTGGGTGGAACTCCAGCACGAGTACGAAAGTCTCTTCTGCATCGTCAACCTCCACGCCATCACGCTGCCGCAAGACCCGCGGCTGCTCGCGCAGAAAACGCGCAATCTCGCGCGTATCTATCTCGCCGCCGGGGTTGATCCGAAAGTCTCCCTCATCTTCATCCAATCGGACGTGCCCGCGCACGCCGAGTTGGCGTGGGTGCTCAACTGCGTCACGCGCATCAGCGAACTCGAACGTATGACGCAGTTCAAAGACAAGGCGGCGAAGCAGCGCGAATCGGTCGGCGCAGGGCTGTTGAACTATCCCGTCCTGATGGCCTCCGACATCCTGCTCTACCAGACAGACCTCGTGCCCGTCGGCCACGATCAAAAGCAGCACCTCGAACTGACGCGCGACCTCGCCGCCCGTTTCAACCGCGACTACGGCGAGACGTTCCGCGTGCCCGAACCCTTCATTCCGAAACTCGGCGCGAAGATCATGTCGCTGAGCGACGCGTCGAAGAAGATGTCGAAGTCGGACGAAAACGCGAACGGCAGCATCACGTTGCTGGACGACGCGGACACCGTCAGACGCAAGTTCAAACGCGCCGTCACCGATTCGGGCACGGACATCGGCTTCGACGAGACGCGCCCGGCGATCACGAACCTCTTAACGATCTATCAAATCCTGACCGGCAAACAGCCCGCCGAGGTCGAAGCGAATTTCGCGGGCAAGGGCTACGCTGCGTTGAAATCGGAGCTGGCCGACGTGACGATTGAATTCCTGCGCCCGCTGCAAGAGCGCATCCAGGGCTACGACGACGCGGAACTCGACCGGATACTCGACGAAGGCCGCGAGCGCGCGCAGGAGATCGCTCGCGCCACGCTCGACGATGTGAAGGCGCGGCTCGGACTCGTCGGCGCGCGTGCGAGAGGTGTTTGAGATGGCAGAGAATGAGTTGAAGGAACAAACCGCCGCCGCCGCAGACGGCAGTGCGTCCGACGTGGCCGTGTCCGACGCGCCTGAATCGGCCGCACGCGACCGGGAAGCCGCTTTCGCCCAGGCGGGATCAAACACCGCCTCGGACATCGCGGAAGCTGCGGCCGCGCCGGCCGCGGGTAATTCGACGGCGAACAATTCGCCCGATTCCCAGCCGTCCTTGAACGTGGCGGGCGCGCGTCCCGAGATCGTATCGGAGGGCGGCGAAGGCGGCGAGGAGTTGAAGTTGTACCTCGGCGAGTTTGCCGGGCCGCTCGATTTGTTGCTCTACCTGATCCGGCAGGAGCAGGTAGACATCTACGACATCCCCATCGCGCGCATCACGGACGAATATTTGCACTACCTGCGCCTGATGCAGGATATGGATATCGCCGTCGCGAGCGAGTTTCTCATGATGGCCGCGCAACTCATCGAGATCAAGTCGAAGATGCTCTTGCCGCCCGACCCGGTGGCCGACGCGGCTCTGGCGGAGGGTGAAGACCCGCGCAGCGAACTCATCAGGCAACTGCTCGAACATCAAAAGTTCAAGGCCGCCGCGCAGATGCTCTGGTCGCGCTCGACGGTCGAGCAGGCGGTTTACGTGCGCGCGCCCATCGAGACAGACAAGGCGAACCCGGAAGTGTCGGCGGGCGTCTTCGATCTGCTCAAGGTGTTTCAGGAAATCCTCGCGCGCAAAAAGCAGGAAGTCCTGCTGGAGATCGAGCGCGACGAGATCACCATGACCGAGATGCTCGAACGCCTGCGCAACATGATCCTCTCGGCCGGCGAACTCAACCTGCGCCACTTCTTCGAGCGCGCCGCGACGCGACGCGAACTCGTCCTCGCCTTCCTCTCGGTGCTGGAAATCGTCCGCAACTCCGAGATCGTGCTCGTGCAGGAGAAAACTTTCGGCGACATCGTCGCACGCGTCAACAGCTAATGAAGATGATAAGCAATGAGTAGAGAAGAAGACCACATGGAAAACGAATCCGCTGCCGTCGCGCGGGAAAGCGTCGCCGACGCCGATGCTGCCGCTGCCGGTAATGAAGACATGGACGAGGCGAACAGTCTCGAATCGCAAGACGACCCGAACGGGTTTGATGACGACGCCGAGCCGGACGATGACGAAGAGGAAGAGGTAGTAATTTACGACGCCGACGCCGAAGACGCGGCGGAAAAGCTGGCCGTGATGCGCCGCGAGATGGCGGAGAGGGACAGCGGCGGCGCTACGGCGGGCGCAATGGACGACATCGCTCCGGGCGGCTCGCGCAGCATGGCGGAATTGATTTCGATCATCGAATCGCTGATCTTCGTTTCGGAAGACCCGCTGCCCGCCAAGACGCTCGCCGAAGTGCTCAAGGAAGATCGCGGCTGGGTGGAGGTGGCGGTCGAAGATTTGGCGAAGGAGTTTAACGAGCGCAACGGCGGCCTGATGCTGCGCGAGGTGGCGGGGGGTTGGCAGTTCGCCACGCGCCCCGAAAACCACGAACACGTCCGCGCCTTTCTCAAGTCGCGCCCGTCGGCGAAGCTCTCGCTCGCCGCGCTTGAGACGCTCGCCGTCATCGCCTACAAGCAGCCGATCACCGTGCCGGAAATTCTGGAAATACGCGGCGTGCAATCGTCCTCGGCCATCAAGACGCTTTTAGACAAACGCCTCATCATCTCCAAAGGCCGCAAGGAGACGGTCGGCCGCCCGATGATGTACGGCACGTCCAAAGAGTTCCTCTTGCAGTTCGGCCTACGCGATCTGTCCGAACTCCCGAACGTCGAAGACTTCGAAGACCTGGCGACCGGCGGAGCTTAACAGCCGAGGTTAGCGGTCAGTTAAAAACTGTCTTCCACTAACTTCTGCCTTCTAACCCCTGACCTTTAACTTTATGGAAGAACGTCTGCAAAAATTGATCGCGGCGGCGGGACTGGCTTCGCGGCGGCACGCGGAGGAGATGATCGCGGCGGGCGAGGTGACGGTCAACGGCAAACTCGTGACCGAAGCCGGCACGAAGGCCGACCCGACGCGCGATCACATCAAGGTGCGCGGCCGTTTGATCAACCCGCTGCTCGAAGCGCGCGAGAAGGTTTATGTGCTGCTCAACAAGCCGCGCGGTTATCTGGCGAGTTTGTCCGACCCGGAAGAACGCCCGCTCGTAACCGAACTCGTGCCCGCCTCGCTCGGACGCCTGCACCCGGTCGGGCGTCTCGATTTCAACACCGAAGGGCTGTTGATTCTGACGAACGACGGGGAGTTGACGAACTACGTCACGGCGGCGCGCAACGGCGTGGCGAAGGTTTACGAGGTGAAGGTGAAGGGCGTGCCGCCGGAAGAGGCCATCGAACGCCTCAGGCGCGGCATACGCCTCGACGACGGCACGCACACCGCACCCGCAGTGGTGACGCACGCGGGCGAGACGGGCACGAACGCCTGGTTTCAGGTGATCCTGCACGAGGGGCGCAACCAACAGATCAGGCGCATGTTCGACGCCATCGGCCATTCGGTGCTGAAACTGCGGCGCACGCGCATCGGCGATTTGCAGGACGAACGGTTGCCCGTCGGCGCGTATCGCCTGCTCAGCCCGGCGGAAGTGGCGCGCCTGAAACCGCGCCCGGCGAAGAAGGGAATTGCTCCGGGCGCGGCAAAAACGACGACCAAAGCGACCACGAAAACGGCCTCTAAAACAGGCGCGAAAGGGGCTGCCAAAAGTCGCGGGGCGGTTACGGGTCGGCGGCGAAGTTAAGGTACAATGTTCGGTCAGACGAACGGCATCGAGAGACGGATAGTTGCTGGTAAGGTCTGTCACTGTCCGTCTTTTTTTGCGTGTACTCACCGGGGGCTTTTTAGACAAGCATGGATTTTGAACTAAACGACGAACAAAGACAGGTGAAGATGAGCGTGCGCGAGTTCGCCGAGGGCGAGATCGCGCCGCACGTCAGGGAGTGGGACGAGGCGCAGCACTTCCCCGTAGAGTTGATGCCGAAACTGGCCGAACTCGGTTTGATGGGCGTCATCTTCCCCGAAAATTACGGCGGCGCGGGGATGGGATACGTCGAGTATGCCACGATCATCGAGGAGCTTTCGCGCGTTGACGGCTCGGTCGGCATCTCGGTGGCCGCTCACAATTCGCTCTGCTCGAATCACATCTACATGTTCGGCACGGAAGATCAGAAGCAGAAGTATCTCGTGCCGCTCGCGCGCGGGGAGAAACTCGGCGCGTGGGGACTAACGGAAGCGGGCGCGGGTTCGGACGCTTCGGGCACGCGCACGACTGCTGTGAAGAAGAGCGGCGGCTGGCTCGTCAACGGCTCGAAGAATTTCATCACGCACGCCGTCCACGGCGACGTGTGCGTGGCCGTCGCCTCGACCGACCGCGCGATGCGCTCGAAGGG
>DATCWB010000374.1:0-12184 GCA_036566625.1 Pyrinomonadaceae bacterium | reverse complement strand
CGCGCAGACAGCGGGCACACATGCAACCGACGGGGGCGCGCCGCCCGCGCCCCTGAATTTCGTCCACGTTCTGCAAACGATGCTCTCCGCTTCGGGCAAGGTCAGCGACTTGATCTTCTCGCCGGGGCGACCGCCGCAGATCGAACTGCTGGGGAAATTGCAGGGCGTCGCCTACCCCGGCCTCGAAAAACTGACGCCCGCGCACACGTCCGGCATCTCCAAGATCATCATGGGGAAGAATCCGGCGGCCATCGAGAGCCTCGAAAAGTTCGGCTCGGCGGACGTTTCTTTCAGCGCGCCCGGCCTTTCGCGTTTCCGCGTCAACATCTTCATGCAGCGCGGCACGCACGCCATCGTCATGCGTGTCATCCCGCCCGACCCGCCCGGCTGGAGAGACCTCAACCTTCCGCCGCAGCTTAAAGACATCGCCGAACTCAAGACCGGCCTCGTCCTCGTCACCGGCCCGACCGGCTCCGGCAAATCCTCTACGCTCGCGGCCGTCATAGACCTCATCAACGAGGAGAAGTATTACCACATCGTCACCATCGAAGACCCCATCGAATTCCTCCACCGGCACAAGAATTCGACCATCCACCAACGCGAACTCCACTCCGACACGCCCGACTTCGCGCGCGCCCTGCGCGCCGCACTCCGCCAAGCCCCGAAAGTGATCCTCGTCGGCGAGATGCGCGACCGGGAGACGATTGAAGTCGCGCTTGAAGCGGCCGAAACAGGCCACCTTGTCCTCTCCACCCTGCACACGATTGACGCCTCGAAAACCGTAGATCGCATCATCGGCGTCTTCCCGAAAAACGAAGAAGCCTCGATCCGCGCGCGTCTGTCGCAGACCTTCCGTTTCATCGTCTCGCAGCGTCTTCTCCCGCGCGCCGATGGCAAGGGGCGCGTCGCGGCCATCGAGATTCTCAAATCCACCGCGCGCACGCGCGAATACATGGAGCGCGGCGAATCGGAAGGCCGCTCGCTGATTGACGCGATGGAGCAGGGCGAACTCGAAGGCATGCAAACCTTCGACAACGTGCTTGAAAAGATGATCCGCAACGGCACTCTGAACAAAGAGGAAGCCCTCTCCTACGCCTCGAATCAGGGCAACCTTCGCCTCAAACTCGCCGACTTCGGCGGCGCGCCCGAAGTGAAACCCGCCGCCCCTCCCGCGCAAAACAGCGGCAACTCGATGCTCGACATGCTGGATAGATAAAGCAGGGGAAAGGGAACAGCGGGAAGGGGAAAGGCAAAGACAAGAAGGCGCGTCCGTCGTGCGCCGCTTGCCTACTACCTTTCCCCTTCTCCTTTCCCCGTTCCCATCATTTCTCCGGCATCGCGAAGCGTTGTTGGCGCGTCTAAACCCTGTATGCGTACAAGGGTTAAAAGGCGCGCCGTTCTTGTTTTCGTCATCGTCGCGGCAATCGGCTCAGCGTTTGTCGCGGGCTCGTGCGGCAATAAACGTTCGTTGCGTAAGGGGATTCCGGCGGCGGTCGCCGTCGCGCCCGCGCGGCGTGAGTTGACGCCGTTGCCGGTGCGGCCTCTGTCACCCGCGCTCGAAGAGTTGCGTCGCCGCGTGATGGTGGGTGTCGCCGCGACGCGCGAACTCAACTGGCAGCGCGACGCAGGCATGAGCGAGCTTTCCGGCTGGGAATACGGCACACGCGCGAAAGAGTTGGCCGATAGCCTCGCGGGCGACGAGCTGCGCGCGCTGAGCCGCCTCGCCGTCGCGGGCGGGATGCTGCCCGAAGGCACAGACCTGGCCACGCTCGCCGCGAGTTTCGCCGCCGCCTCCGCCGGAGCGACCTACTCGCCGCACGACAAGCGCGTGCTCATCCTCGCCGGTCAGGGCGCGGACGCCCCGGCGCGAGATGAATCTCTCATCGCGCACGAATACGTCCACGCGCTGCAAGACCAACATTTCGACCTGCTGAAACTACTCGCCGCGCGCCCTTACAATTTCGACCGCGCCGAGGCGGCCTTCGCCGTCGTCGAAGGCGACGCGATGAACGTGCAGCGACGCCGCGAGCAGACCGACGCCGTCTGGTCGCGGCGCACGCTCGAAGAGATCGGGCGCAGCGAGGATGCGCGCTTCGGCCAATACCGCCACGAGATCGGCGCGTTCTTCCCCCCGCTCCTGACCGAGACCTTCATCTTCCGCTACCGCGACGGCACGCGCTTCGTCGAAGCTGTGCGCCGCCGGGCGGGCGCGCGCGGCGTGGACGAACTCTTTCGCCACCCGCCCGCGTCGAGCGAGCAGGTTCTTCACCCCGAGAAATATTTTGCGAACGAAGGGGCGCGCGAGGTGGGGTTGGACGAGGAACCGTTCGCCGCGAACAACTGGACGGTCGCAGCCACGACGCCGCTCGGTGAACTCGGCGTGCGCGGCCTCCTCTTGAAGTACCTCACGGCGACGGAAGCCGCGCGCGCCGCGGCGGGCTGGGGCGGCGACCGCGCTTATCTATTCGAGCGCGCCGGGGGCACGCCGCTGTTCGTCTGGAAGACTCGCTGGGACAAGCCCGAAGAGGCTGCGGAGTTCTTCCGCGCCTACAACGTCATGTGCGGCAAAACCGGCGCACGGCGCGACGGCTCAAACGATCCTTCACAATTCACTTGGCGCGACGGCGCACGCCTCACGCTCATCCGCCTCGATGGGGATCAAGTCGTCGTCATACGCGGCGCAGAGCGGGACGCGCGCGGCGCGCTTGAGTTCGCGCGACGTTAAGCGAGCTTCCGATTTATTGCTTCTCTATTTTCGCGGCGCGATCTCGCCTGCGGCGATGAGGGCTGATTGGGTGACGGCGGCGAGGCCGTTGCCGGGGAAAACCGTGTCGCCGACTGTGTATAAATTCGGGAACGGCGTGCGGTGTGTGAAGGCGTTTGTGCCGGAGTTTGCGAGCGTCTGCGGGATGCCGCCCACCATGCCGAGTTTGCGGCGCGTCTGTTCGTAGAAGATGCGCGGCGTCGCCGTCTCGATCACTTCCACGCCCGCGCCGAGTTCGGGGAGTGCGGCGTGCAGACGCGCCCAGCACGCTTCGAGCATCTGCTGGTCTTGGGTCTCGTGTTCGGTCTCGTCTGTGTGGTAAGCGAACCAGTCGGCCGCGTCCGTATAGAGCGAAATGGTGACGGCGCGTTTGCCGGCGGGCGCGCGCTCCGAGTCCCATGCGGGAGACGCGCTGAACATGAACTGCGAGCGGGCGGCGTCGTAAGTTTCGCCTTCCTGCCAGCTATCGAGTGCGAGGATGCGTTCGGCGGGCAGACGCGCGACGGCCTCTTCGTCCGCGCCGAGGTAGAGCAGGTACGCGCCCCAGCCGCCTGCCCGTTTCAGACGCTCTCGCAGGTGGCCGGGTGTGCGCGACGCGCCGACGAGCTTACCGTAGGTATCCCAGACGGTGAGATTGCTGACGACGGCGCGCGTGGCGCGCACCGTCTCGCCGCTCAGTAGATCAACTCCGATGGCGCGCCCATCCACGTCGAAGGCGAGGCGAAGCGCGGTCGTGTCGAAGCGAATGCGGCCGCCGCTCAGTTTGATTGAATCCGTGAGAGCGCGCGCGAGCGTGGACGCGCCGCCGCTGAGGGCGTAGAGGCCGCGACGCGGCAGATTGAGCGCGACAGCCGCGTACAGGTAAGCGCACTCGTCGCTTGCGCAACCGGCATAGATTTGCAGTTGCGCGTCAATGAAGCGGCGGAAGCGCGTGGAAGCGGCGGCGAGGTGCTCGCCCGCCGTGTGTGTTTGCAGAGCGAGGACGCGCGAGGCGTGCCGTGCCTCGGCCGCCAGTAGTTTCATCCGCGCGAACTTGCCGAGCGTGGCGAGTTCGGGGACGCGGCGTGCGCTGCGTTGCAGGGCTTCACCGATGGGCGTGAGTTCACGATAAAAGTTGATCGCGGCATGGGCGCATTCGGGGAACGCGCGGCTTAACTCCTGCTCAAACTCACCATCACCGTTGTCGCCCTCGACGCCCGCTCCGACCCGCACCTCGGTCGCATCGGGCAAGCGCACGACGTAAGCGGGCGCGAGCCTGCGCGCCTCCGGTAAGGCGACCGGCAACTCCGAGAAGACGCGCGCGTGAATGTCGTCCGCGCCCCAACCGGCGTAGAGTCCGGCCGTCGTCTCGAATTCGTAGCCGAACCGCTCGAACGTCGTCGCGCAGCCGCCCGCCCGCGACTCTTTCTCCACGACGCACACGTCGAGGCCGCGCGCCGCGAGCAGCGCGGCGGTCGTCAAGCCGCCCACACCAGCGCCGACGACGACCACTTCATGTGTCATGGTTTTTATATCCGGACGGCAACGAGCGCGCGCATGATTGTATCGAGCAACATCCCCTGCGGCACGACGGGCTGTGTCGGAGCGAGCGTCTTCAGGTAAGGCTGGGCGACGATGATGATTGCCTGAATGCCGTTGAAGGCGGCGTGGATGGCGAAGCAGGGAAGCAGTCGCCCCGTGTAGGCGCGCACCCACGTCAGCGTGAAACTGAGCACGGCCACCGCCGCGATCACGCCGAGGTTGTTGCGATACTGCATGAGATGGACGGCCGCGAACATGACGGAGACGATACCGATGGCGGCCTTCGTCCCGGCGGCGCGTTGGAGAGGCGCGTAGAGAACGCCGCGATAGACCGTCTCTTCGACGATGGGAGCGGTGGCGACGGCGAGAAACGCGATGCTGAACCGCGCCGCGTTTGAACTGGCGATGATCCGATCAATGTCCGTCTCCTGACCGCCGAACATGGTTGCCAGCGCGATGCCGAGGAGCCACAAGCCCACAGCCAGCCCGACGCAAGTCCAAAATCCGAAACGCCTGCCCCAATTCCACCCGACGGCTTCACGAAAGGAGCGTTTGCCAAACCCCGTCACCAACGCCCACGCGATGCCGAAAGTCAGCAGGTGCACCGGAACCATCGCCGCTATCGAAAACAGGATGAACAACGGATCGGATTCCAGCGCTCTCTGCAAATCCCCGCCGACCACCGACGGGCGGCGGAGGAGCACATACACGATCAGAGCCACCACGCCGCCCACCACGAGCAGCCCCACGCTGGCGAACCAGACGCCGAAAGCCGCAGGGAGTCCCCATGCCGGAGCGTCCGCGCGCGTTTCGTGCGATAGGGCGTCGGCCGTCGAAGTTTGTGCGCCGTATAAACCCGGCGTCGTCTCTACGGCAGGCGCGTTCGGCTCGGTGTCGGAAGTAAGTCCGTGCGGAGTTTCGGTCGGAGTGTCCACGATAATTTCGAGTGTAAGAGACTGGAGGGTGAGCGTCAACCGGAAGGAGACGAGGGTAAAGGAGAAGGGGCAAGCAGAGGGTCAAGGGTAAAGGGGAAGGGGAAGGGATAAAGGATGAAAGCGAGCGGCGCGCGATAAACGCGCCTTCTCTCTTTAACCTTTCCCCCTTTCTCCCTTCTCCCTTCTCCTTTACCCTATTCCCAATCGTGCGGCCGCGAGCGTGAGGCCGATGATGGTCTTGGCGTCTTCAATCTCGCCCGCCTCGATCATTTCCAGAGCGCGCGCAAGCGGCAGGCGCACGATCTCCAGGTTCTCGTCGTCCTCCGGGTTCGCCTTGGTCTCGGTCAAGTCGGTTGCGAGATAGACCCACATCTTTTCGCCGCAGAATCCGGGCGAGACGAAGAACTCCGACAGCTTCTCCCAACCTTCGGCCACAAGTCCTAACTCCTCCTCCAACTCGCGTGCCGCGCACTCTTCCGGCGGCTCGAAATCGCCGCGACTTCCCGCCGGTATCTCCAACAGGTATTTCACCGTCGGGTGGCGATACTGCCTGACGAGCGAAACCGTGTTGTCGTCGTGCGCGGCGACGATGGCCGCGCTGCCGGGATGGCGCACGACCTCGCGCTTGTACTCGCGTCCCTCCTCGCGCACCGTGTCGAGCGTGACCGTGAAGATGCGGCCGCGATACATGTCTTCGCTCGCAACCACTTCGGGAGCTTCCTTGCCGGATGTGTCCATAGAATTCCTTCGTCTCGGTCGGCGGATTAAAGTCTGTCCGGTTCAGTGAAACACTCTACTACCTGCGGGCAATCTAAAACTTTATGCGTCTCGATTCAACCCCCGCCCGCGCCCGGCGATGATGCTCTTGACTTCGCCGACGAGATAGAGCGACCCCGTGACGCAGATGATCCCTGCGGGCGGCGTACACGCTTCGGCCGCGCGCAGGGCGCGGGCAGGCGACTCAAAGAGACTCGGCGGCCTACCGATGCCCTGCGCTGCGACGAGGCGTGCGAGCGCGTCGGGCGTGGCGGCGCGCGGATTTGTCGGGCGCGTCAGGATCAAATTGTCGGAGGCCGGGAAGAGCGTCGCCGCGATCTCGTCCAAATCTTTGTCGCGCATCGCGCCGAAGACGAGCGTGACGGGTGCGCCGGCGAATTCGTCGAGGTAGTCGCGCAGGGCGCGCGCGCCGGCCGCGTTGTGCGCGCCGTCGAAGAGCAGGGAAGGTTGACCGGGAATTAATTCGAGGCGTCCGGCGTGTTCGGCGGTTTCGAGTCCTTCCATGATTGCGGCGCGCGTGAGGGGAAAACCGCGTTCGCGCAAAACTTCCGCGAGCGCGACGGCGACGGCGGCGTTCGTAGCCTGGTGGCGGCCGCGCAGCGACAGCCGCACATTCTCATAAACGTCCGCCTCCGTCTCGAACGTCAAGCGCAGGCGACCCGTCGCGTCCGCGCCGTGTACGCGGATGTCGCCGGTCGCGAAGCGCGGCGTAACGTGACACTCGCGGCAGCGCGCGAGTATCGTGTCGCGCACCTCGTCGGGTTGCGGCGCGACGACGACCGCCGCCGCGCCCGTGCGGATGATGGCGGCCTTCTCCGCCGCTATCGCGCGAAGCGTGTCGCCGAGATACTCCTGATGGTCGAGGGCGATGGGCGTGATGGCGAGCACGTCGGCGCGCGCTGCCGTGGTCGCGTCGAGTCGGCCGCCGAGTCCGGTTTCGAGGATGGCGAGTTCGACCTGAGCGGCGCGGAAGGCGTCGAGCGCGATGGCCGTCACCTGCTCGAAGAACGTGGGCAGCGCGCCCGTAGCAAGTTGTAGTTCGGTCGAGGCGGCGCGGACTCGCGCGGCGTGGCGTGCAAACTCTGCGCGCGTGATGTCGCGCCCCGCGACGCGTATGCGTTCCGTAATGGAGACGAGATGCGGAGAAGTGTAGAGACCGGCGCGCACGCCGGAGGCGCGGCAGATGCTGTCGAGCATCGCGGCGGTCGAGCCTTTGCCGTTCGTGCCCGCGATCTGTACGGCGGGGTAAGCGCGTTCGGGAGACCCGAGCGCGGCGAGCAGTCGTTCGATGTTGGCGAGGCCGAGTTTGATCGCGAGGGTTTCGTGCCCGAGACCGAGAAGATAGCTGACGGCTTCGTCAAAGTGCATGGGATAAATCGCGGAATGCGGATGTCGGATTGCGGATTATAAACGGAAGCCTGCGCTTATAATCCGCAACCCGACATCCGCATTCCGCAATCGTCAGTCTCCGACCGAGGTTTCCTGATTCTGAAGCTTGGTCTCAGTTGGCTGCTCTTCCAGCACTGACTTGGCCGCCCTGGCGTTGTAGCCGTTCTGGGGGGCGGCGAAGTTGATGTCCACGTCGAGATGCGGCGCGCGGATGTCCGGGTTCACCATGAAGCCGAGCAGCTTGATGATGAGGGCGCGCATCTCGCGGCGGTCGACGACGGCATCGAGCATGCCGTGTTCGAGCAGGAACTCGGAGCGTTGGAAATCTTTCGGCAACTTCTGGCGGATGGTCTGTTCGATGACGCGCGGCCCGGCGAAACCGATCAGGGCTTTCGGCTCGGCGATGATCACGTCGCCGAGCATGGCGAAGCTGGCGGTGACGCCGCCGGTCGTCGGGTCGGTCAGGACGGAGATGAAGGGGAGGCGCGATTTGTCGAGCTGCGCGAGCGCGGCGGAGACCTTCGCCATCTGCAAGAGCGAGAGCGTGCCCTCCTGCATGCGCGCGCCGCCCGAAGAGGTGATGGTGATGACGGCCGCGCGCTCTTTGATCGCGCGCTCCACGAGGCGCGTCACCTTCTCGCCGACCGCCGAACCCATCGAGCCGCCGAGGAAACTGAAATCCATCGCGCCCGCGTAGACGGTGTGGCCGTTGATTTTTCCGCGCGCGTTGATGATCGCTTCCGGCAGTCCCGTGGAACGCTTGGCCTGTTCGAGCCGCTGCGGATAGGGCTTGGTGTCAACGAAGTTGAGCGGGTCATGCGAGATGACTTCGGCGTCGAGTTCTTCGAAGTCGGCGTTGTCGTAGAGGATGGCGAGGCGCTCGCGCGCGCCGATGCGGAAGTGGTGGCCGCACGGCGGGCAGACTTGCAGCGATTCTTCGAGGTCTTTCTTGAAGAGCGCGGCGTCGCACTCCGGGCACTTGCGGAAGACGCCTTCGGTCTTAACGACGCGCTCGTCCGCCGGAACCACTTCAATCTTCTGTCCCTTTTTACGGAACCATGTCATAGGCGCAGAGTATAAACGAAGAACCGGGGGCTGTCAGTCTTCGGCAGACACTCGGCAGTGCTTTGTCTGTAAGTGTGTTTCAAGCGGCTCGCGGGGCGAGACGCTAAAAATTGATTTGCACGACTGACAACGGACTACCGGCAACGGACAGCTTTTCTATCTTTCCGCGTTGAGCGCGCCCCTGATCAGCGTGGGCGGCAATTGCCCCGTCGGCGTGTTGCCGAGCGTCGGCGGTTCGTCGGACGCCGAGCCGTTGCCGTTGGAGCGATTGGCGACGGCTTCGACGAGCAGGGCGACGATGTTGCTCTCGGTCTCGTCCCAGTCGCCCGTCAGCGTGCAACCCGCCGCGTTGCGGTGGCCGCCGCCGCCGAACTTCTCCGCGATGCGCGCCACGTTCACGTCGCCCTTCGAGCGCAAACTGGTGCGGTAGACGCCCGGCGCGGTCTCTTTCAGAAACGCGCACGCCTCGACCTCGCCGACGCTCATCGGGTAATTGACGAAGCCATCCGAATCCTCGTCCGAAGCCCCGGCGCGCTCCTGCATCTCCAGAGTTTGACGCAGGCAGGCGACGCGCCCCGTCTCGTCGTGACGCGCGGTCGGCAGCACCTCGCTCAGGAGTTGGAGCTTGCTCCAAGGGTAATTGTTGAAGACGGCCTGCGACACCTTCGCCGGTTTGACGCCCGCGCGCAGCAGTTCGGAGGCAACTTTGAAGGTGCGCTCAGTCGTGTTCGAATAGTGGAACGATCCCGTATCGGTGACGAGCGCGGTGTAGACGCACTCGGCGATCTCTTTCGAGGGGCGCACGCCGATGGCCTTGCACAGGTTGTAGATCATCTCGCCGACGGCCGAGGCGGTCGAGTCGATCCAGTTGATCGTGCCGAAGAGCGAGGTGGTCGCGTGGTGGTCTATGTTGACCACGAATTGCTTGTCGAGATTGACGAGTCCGGGGCGTGTGATGTCGGAGCATTCAATGACGAACACGGCATCGTATTCACGATCCACGACGGGTGTGACGCGGATGGTTTCCGCGCCGGGCAACTTGCCGTAAGAGTGCGGCACGGGATCGCGCATGATGACTTCAGGCTCTTTGTCGAGCGCCTTGAGCAGCCAGTAGAGACCGAGCGACGATCCGAGACCGTCGCCGTCGGGACGAATGTGCGAGGTGATGGCGAAGCGTCGCTTCGCCTCAATCAATTCGACGACTTGAACAAGCATTTGTTATCAAAGAGTGACAAGTGACAGGCGACAGGTGACAAGTTAAGAACAAGAGCTTTGTCTTTAACTTGTCACCTGTCACCTGTCACTTGTCACTGTCTTTCTCCTCTCCGGTTTCCGCGTCGCCCTCGTTGGGCGCGTCGTCGGGCTGATCGTCGGGTGCGTGAACGATCCCTCGGAGGATGTCGTCCACGCGCGCGGCCTTTTCTTCGATGGTATCGCGGATGAAATGTATTTCGGGCGCGTGCCGCAGATTCAGGTTGATGGCGAGTTGGCGTCGCACGTAGGGCGCGGCCTTGCGTAAGGCTTTGAGCGCAACGGTCGCCTCTTCGTCCGTGCCGCTCACGGTGACGAAGACGCGCGCCTCGCGCAGGTTGTCCGACATGCGCACGTCCGTCACCGTGACTATCGCCACCCGCGGATCGTCCAATTCATAGCCGACGATCTGCGCGATCTCCTCGCGCACGTGTTCGGCAACTTTCTCCGGCCTTCGCATGATAAAACAGTGACGAGTGACGAGTGACAAGTGACGAGTTGAAGACAAGTCTTGTGATTTAACTTGTCACTCGTCACTTGTCACTCATCACTGTTCTTAAAGCTCCGTCGCCGCCACCTTCTCGACGATGTACGCCTCGATCTGGTCGCCGGCTTTCACGTCGTTGAAGTTTTCGAGCGAGATGCCGCATTCGAAGCCTTCGCGCACCTCGCCCACGTCGTCCTTGAAGCGACGCAGGGAGGCGATGCCGCCCTCCCACGCGACGACGCCGTCGCGGATGAGGCGCGCACGCGAGTTGCGGCGGATCGTGCCGTCGATGACCATGCAGCCGGCGACCACGCCCGCGCGCGGCACTCTGAACACGTCGCGCACCTCGGCCTTGCCGAGTATCCGCTCCGACTCGATGGCTTCGAGCATGCCGATCATGGCCGCGCGAATCTCCTCCTCCACCTTGTAGATGATCGAGTGGAGGCGGATGTCTACGTGTTCGAGTTTCGCCAGTTCCGCCGCGCGCACTTCCGGCCTGACGTTGAAGCCGATGATGACGACCGCCGAGTTCGACGCGCCCGCCTGCGTCGCCGAGGCGAGCAACACGTCCGACTCCGTGATCGCGCCGACGCCCGAGCGCACGACGAAGACCTTCACGGCGTCCGTGGAAAGTTTCGTCAGCGTGCTCTTCAACACCTCGACCGAACCCTGCACGTCGGCCTTCAAGACGACGCGTAGTTCTTTGACTTCCTTCTCGCCGAGCGCCTCGATGCCGCGCTTCGTGGTTTGCAGCAGCGTGTTCTGGCGCGTCACCATCTGGCGATGCTCCGAGATGTTCTGCGCGCGCGTGATGTCGTCAACCACCTGGAACGACTCGCCCGCCTGCGGCACGCCTTGCAGCCCGAGCACCTCGACCGGCGTCGCCGGGCCTGCCTCCGTGATGCTCGTGCCCTTGTCGTCAAACATGGCGCGCACCTTGCCGAAGACCTGTCCGGCGATGAACGGATCGTGTACGCGCAGCGTCCCCTGCTGGACGAGGACGGTGGCGACCGAGCCGCGCCCGCGATCCAGTTTCGCTTCGAGCACGACGCCGGAGGCGCGCCTGGTCGGGCTGGCGCGCAAATTGAGAATGTCGGTCGTCAGGAGAATTGTTTCGAGCAGGGTGTCCAGGTTCTCGCGCTTCTTCGCGGAGACTTCGACCATCTCAATCTCGCCGCCCCAACCGACGGCCTGCAAGCCATGACCCGCCAACTCCTGACGCACGCGGTCGGGGTTCGCGTCCGGCCGGTCAATCTTGTTGATGGCGACGATGATCGGCACGCCCGCCGCGCGCGAGTGTTCGATGGCCTCGATGGTCTGCGGCATAACGCCGTCGTCGGCCGCCACGACCAGCACCACCACGTCGGTCGCCTTCGCGCCGCGCGCGCGCATCATCGTGAAGGCTTCGTGGCCGGGCGTGTCGAGGAAGACCACGCGACGCATCTCTTCAGGGTTATCCGGGTTCTTCACCTGCACGCTGTACGCGCCGATGTGCTGCGTGATGCCGCCCGCCTCGCCCGCGGCCACGTCAGTGGCGCGGATGCCGTCGAGCAGGGAGGTCTTGCCGTGATCGACGTGTCCCATGACGGTGACTACGGGAGCGCGCGCGACTTCCAGATCGTCCGCGCCCGTCTCGATCAACTCCTCGAACTCTTCTTCGACCTGCATCTCTTCAAACGGCACGAAGGTCACTTCGTAACCGAAACGCTGGCCGAGATCGACGGCCACTTTGTTGTCGAGCGGCTGGTTGATGGTGGCGAATACGCCGCGCTGCAAGAGCAGCGTCACCACGTCTTTCGGTTTGATGCCGATCTTTTCGGCAAACTCTTTGACGGTCGAGCCTTCGACGATGCGCGCGATCTTGGCCGTCCCGACCGCGCCGCCACCGCCGCCGACGTTGAGCGAACCGGCGATGCGTTCTTCGAGCGTCAGGGCTTTGGGCGGCACGACGAAATCGCGGTCGAAGCGTCCGCCGCGACCCTTGAAGCCGCCGCG
>DATCWB010000373.1:0-2071 GCA_036566625.1 Pyrinomonadaceae bacterium | reverse complement strand
CGGGCGCGTTCGCGCGCGTCCGGGAGACGTTCGGGCGCGACGCGGACATTCTCGTCAACAACGCCGGCATCGCCGAGAGCGCGCCCATCACGCGTACCGACGACGCACACTGGCGGCGACACCTCGCCGTTAACCTCGACGGCACTTTCTACTGCACGCGCGCCGCGCTGCCCGCCATGATCGAGCGCGGGTGGGGGCGCATCATCAACGTCGCGTCCATCGCGGGCAAAACCGGCGCGCCCTACATCGCGGCCTACGCGGCGTCGAAGCACGGCGTCCTCGGCCTGACGCGTTCCGTCGCGCTCGAAGTGGCGTCGAAGGGCGTGACGGTCAACGCCATCTGCCCCGGCTACGTTGACACGGACATGACGACGCACGCCGTCGAACAGATCGAAGCGAAGACCGGGCGCACGGCCGCCGACGCGCTCGACAGGATCAAGAGCATGAGTCCGCAGAATCGCCTCGTCACGCCCGAAGAGGTAGCCGCGCTCGCGCTGCTGCTCGCCTCCGAAGACGGGCGCGGCATCACCGGGCAGGCCATCAACGTTGACGGCGGCAGCGTGTTGTATTGATTGATCCATTGATCCATTGGTTCATTGGTTCATTGAATCAATAACCAATGGACAAATGAATCAATGAATCAATGAATCAATGAACAAATCATCCCTTACTTTCATCAACCCCGAATCGCTCGGACGCCCGCGCGGCTATGCCAACGGCGTGCTCGCACCGCCGGGCGGCGCGTGGCTGTTCATCGCCGGGCAGATCGGTTGGGACGAAGAACAGAGGATCGTCGGCGCGGATTTCGTCCCCCAGTTCGAGCGCGCGCTCGGGAACGTCCTCGCGGTCGTGCGCGAGGCGGGCGGTACGCCCGAACAGATCGCGCGCCTCGTCGTCTACGTCACGGACAAAGAGGAATACCGCGCGCGCCAGAGCGAGATCGGCGCGTGCTGGCGCAAGCTCATGGGGCGGCACTTCCCGGCCATGGCGCTCGTCGAAGTCAAAGCCCTGCTCGAAGACGACGCGAAAGTGGAAATTGAAGGCATCGCGGTCATAACGCAGTGACGAGTGACAGGCGACAGGTGACAAGTTAAAATTCACTTCGCTCTTATCGCTCGTCACTTTTGTTCTTATCGCTCGTCACTTGTCACCTGTCACTCGTCACTGTTTTTATGATTTCTCCGAAAAGTTTTCTCTATGAAGTGGACGGCGACGGCGTGGCATGGATCACGCTCAATCGTCCCGAGCGTCTGAACGCGCTGACGTTTGAAGTCTACCGCGAATTGACCGACGCGTTCGCCGCGTTGCAGGACGAAGACGCGGTGCGAGCGGTCGTCATCACGGGGGCGGGGCGCGCGTTTTGTTCGGGCGGCGACGTGCGCGACATCATCGCCGACCTCCTGCCGCTCGACATCGGAGGCCACCTCGAATTCACGCGGCTCACCTGCGAACTCATCCGCCGCATGCGGAATTTACGCAAGCCCGTTATCGCGAGTTTGAACGGGACGGCGGCGGGCGCGGGGGCGGTCATCGCGCTCGCGGCGGATTTACGCATCGCGGCGGAAGAGGCGCGCATCGCGTTTCTCTTCGTGCGCGTCGGGCTGTCGGGCGCGGACATGGGCGCGGCCTATTTGTTGCCGCGCTGCGTCGGTCTGGCGAAGGCGACGGAACTGCTCTACACGGGCGATTTCCTCTCCGCGCGTGAGGCCGAGCGCATCGGACTCTACAACCGCGTCGTCGCCGGCGCGGAATTGGAAGCGGAGACGTGCGCCCTCGCCCTCCGGCTCGCGCGCGGCCCCTCGTTCGCGCTCGGCATGACCAAAGAGATGCTCAACCGCGAGATGCACGTTGACCTCGACACCGCGCTCGAATGGGAAGCGCAGGCGCAATCCGTCTGCATGCAACACCCGGACTTCCGCGAAGCATACGAGGCCATCAACGCCAAGCGCGAACCGGTGTTTAAAGGAGTGACAAGTGACGAGTGACAAGTGACGAGTGACAAGTGACGAGTGACAAGTTAAACCCGGAAACTTGTCTTACCGGCTAATCACTCGTCAGAGAAGTTTTGTTT
>DATCWB010000372.1:0-9318 GCA_036566625.1 Pyrinomonadaceae bacterium | reverse complement strand
TATCTCGAACACGAAGGGCGCGCCGTCATCCTCTTGCCCGGCCCGCCGCGCGAGATGCGCCCGATGTACGAGACGCACGTGGGCGAAAGGCTCAAGGCGAAAGCCGGCGACGTGCGCGTGGCGCGGCGCGTCCTACGCGTGTCGGGCCTGGGTGAGTCGGCGGTGGATGAACGCATCGCGCCGGTCTACACGCAGTACAAAAATCCGCAGACGACCATCCTTTTCAACCGCAGCGAGATCGAAATTCACCTGACCGCGCAGGGTAAGTCGGAGCAGGAAGCCGAACTGCTGCTCGACGGGCTGGCCGGGCAGATCGAAGAGCGACTCGGCGACGCGATCTTCGCCTTTCGCGGCGAGCAGATGGAAGAGATCATCGGCCTGCGTCTCGCCGTCAATGGCTTCACGCTCGCGGTCGCCGAAAGTTGCACGGGCGGCCTCGTCGCGCAGAGGCTCACGGAAGTGCCGGGGTCGTCCGCCTACTTCATGGAAGGCGTCGTCACTTATTCCAACGACGCGAAGGTGCGACTGCTCGGCGTGCCCTCAGACTTGATCGCGGAGTACGGCGCGGTAAGCGGCGCGGTCGCCGAGGCGATGGCCGAGGGCGTGCGCGAGCGCGCGGGCACGGACTTCGGTCTCAGCGTCACAGGCATCGCCGGGCCGGGCGGCGGCACGGAAGACAAACCCGTCGGCCTCGTCTACATCGCGCTCTCCGACGACGCGCACACGGAGCACCGCAAACTGCTTCTCCCCGGCGACCGCCAACTCATCCGCTGGCGCGCCTCGCAGGCCGCGCTCGACCTCCTGCGCCGCCGCCTGATATGAGCACCAAAAAAGCCGAAACGAAGTCTCAATCTAGATGTTAGCCGGGCATTAGCTTCGCAAGGAGTGATTATGTCAATCCCATCGTGTTTTAGGATGCCAACTCCGGTTAAGATTACCGGGCGGACTTCAACCATTACTAACTCATTCGTCAACGGCATCGTGCCTTGTAAGCTGCCGACTGAGAAGGAAGTGTCCGAAGTTCTCCAAATTCTCGGCCTTGATGCAAACGACCTACGTTGCGCATACTGCGGGGATCGAGCGACCGAATGGGATCACCTTTACCCGTTAGTGACTGGCAGGCGGCCTACCGGGTATATCAGCGAGATCGCAAACCTCGTCCCCGCATGTGGCAAGTGTAACCAGTCGAAAGGCGCTCGCCATTGGCGAGAATGGATGACGAGCGCCGCACGCCTCTCTCCGGCGTCGCGCGCGATTCCGAACTTAGAGGAACGCATTCATCGCCTCGAAAACTTTGAACGGTGGGGTCGCCCTGAGAAAATAGATTTACAGGACATAGTCGGGGACACACTCTGGGAGCGACACTGGCAGAACCTCGACCGCCTTGTATCATTGATGCATGAGTGTGAGAAAACCGCATCGGAGATGAGAGATATTATTCGCGCTCGGCATCCAGCCTAGTGACAGCATAAAGCCTGTTGCCTCCTGACCTCACTCCTGTCATCTTGCCTTCACACTTGCCGCGCCTTCCGGCAGGTTGTTATAGTCGCCGTTCGCTCGTCGCCTGATGTTTTGTGCCGTCGCGGAGTGATGTCACGTTGCTGCCTGCGCTCTCTATTGTCGCCGCGTATCTTGTAGGCTCGATCCCCTTCGGATATTTGATCGTGCGCGCGAGCGGAGGGGGCGACGTGCGCGAGACGGGTTCGGGCGGGACGGGCGCGACGAACGTGACGCGCCGCGCGGGCAAGGGCGCGGGGCTGTTGACGCTCGCGCTGGATGCCGCGAAGGGCGCGCTCGTCGCTCTGCTCGCGCGCTGGCTCGTCGCGCCCGACTTCGGCGTCAACTGGTGGGTGGCGGCCGCTTCGATAGCCGTCGTGGCCGGGCACGTCTTCCCGGTCTGGTTGAAATTTCGCGGCGGCAAGGGCGTGGCGACCGGCCTCGGCGTGTTCCTGAGTTTGACGCCCGCGGCGGTCGGGCTTGCCGCCCTGATCTTTCTCGTCGTCGTGTGGGCGACGCGCTACGTCTCGCTCGGCTCGATCACGGCCGCGGCGACGCTGCCACTGTTCATCTGGCTCGTGCGCGACAGGGGAAACCCCGGCGCGTTTGACGCCCCGTTGATGGCAGTTGCGGCCATCGGCGGCGCGCTCATTATCTTCACTCACCGCGCCAACATCGGCAGGCTGTTGAACGGCACGGAGAGTAAGCTGAAATGAGGAAGTAGAAATGCGGAATGATGAAGTAGAAGCCAATCGCTTTCTACTTCGTCATTTATCGTTCCGACTTCATCGTTTGTATTATGTCTCACATCGCGGTCATCGGTGCGGGTGGTTGGGGCACGGCGCTGGGACTCGTGGCCGGGCGGGCGGGGCACGCCGTGAGGTTGTGGTCGCGCAACGCGGAGGTCGTTTCGGGGATCAACGAGCGGCGCGTGAACGGCGTCTATCTGGCCGCGCACGAGATGTCGGGCGATGTGCGTGCGACGTGCGAGCTGGGCGAGGCGGTGCGCGATGCGTGGATGGTGATTCTGGCCGCGCCCTCGCACGCCACGCGCGCTTTGTTGGAACGGATGACGGACGGTTTGCGCGCCGAAGTCGTGCTGGTGAGCGCGACGAAGGGCATCGAGATCGAGACGGGACAGCGCATGTCCGAAGTGGCGTACGAAGTTCTGGGGAAAGAGTTTGCCGCGCGCTTCGTGTGCCTGTCGGGTCCGTCGTTCGCGCAGGAGGTGGCGGCCGGACACCCGACGGCGGTCGTCGCCGCCGGTTACGACGCGCGCTCGACGCTGGCTGTACAGGCCGCGCTCAGTTTTGAAAATTTTCGCGTCTACACAAACGGCGATCTGGCCGGGACGGAACTCGGCGGCGCGGTGAAGAACGTCATTGCGCTGGCGGCGGGTATGGTTTCCGGTCTGGGCCTGGGCACGAACAGCATCGCGGCTTTGATCACAAGGGGGTTGGCCGAGATCACGCGCCTGGCGTTGGCAGAGGGCGGGCGCGTCGAGACACTGGCGGGGCTGGCTGGCTTGGGCGATCTGGTATTGACCTGTACGGGCGCGTTGTCGCGCAATCGTTATGTCGGGCAGGAGTTGGGGCGCGGTCGCGCGCTCGAAGAGATTTTGAGCGGGATGCGCGAAGTCGCGGAAGGCGTGCGCACAACGCGCGCGGTGAAATTGCTGGCCGAGAGCCGCGAGATCGAGATGCCCATCACGGAGCAGGTTCATGCGGTGCTCTACGAAGGCAAGAGCGTGCGCGCCGCCGCCGGGGATTTAATGGCTCGGCCTCCGCGCGGCGAGTTCGCGGGGATGGGTTCGTGACGCGGGCCTCAGACGGGCGCGTGAGAAAGTTTGGAAGATGGCAGAAGCAGACGAAGTAAAAGTGTTGTTGGCGAACCGCGCGGCGTATCACGAATACCATATTCTGAATACATACGAGGCGGGCGTCGTTTTCAAAGGCACGGAAGTCAAGAGTGTGCGCGCCGGGCAGATTCAGTTGAAGGAATCTTACGTCGCCGTGCGCGACGGCGAGGCGTGGTTGTTTAATGCGCACATTTCGCCGTATGCTTACGGCAACCGGGATAATCATGAAGCGACGCGCACGCGGAAACTTTTGTTACACCGACGTGAGATAGATAAACTGGAGCAGGAGGCGACGGTTAAGGGCATGACTCTCGTCGTCACCCGCGTCTATGTAAAAAAGGGGCGGGTCAAGTTTGAGATCGGCGTGGCGCGCGGCAAAAAACTTTATGACAAGCGCGAGACGGAGATGCGTCGCACGGTTGATCGCGAGACGCGGGCGCAATTAAAAGAGCGCAATCGTTAATTCAGGAGATAAAAGTTCAAATGGATATTCAAGTGAGCACCGGGCGTGTGGGAGATGCCGACGTGCAAGCCCTGGCCGTGGCGGTTTTCAAAGATGAACAGGCGCACGAAGGATTCCTGCAAGAGTTGGACGCGGCGACGGGCGGCCTCATCAAGTCCGTCATCGAGTCGGAAGAACTCAAGGGCAAAGAAGGCGAGACCGTCTATGTGCATCTGGGCGACGGGCGCGGCGAGTTGAAGGCGAAGCGGCTGCTGCTCGTCGGCGTCGGCGAGCGCGAGAGTTACGGGGCGGCGCAGGCGTCGCAGATGGCCGGCACGGCGGCGCGTGCGTTGCGCGCGCGAGGCGTCAAAAGCGTAGGGTTGATCACGCGCGGGGCGGAGGCCGAGGCGGAGCGTTCCGCGTCGGCGGCCGTCGAAGGCGTGCTGATGGCGCTCTTCGAGATGGACAAATACCGCACGTCGGAGAAAGAGGAGCGCATCATCGAGCGGCTGGTCATCATCGCTCAGGGAGCGAGCGAAGATGCGCTCGGGCGTGGCGCGGCGCGCGGGCGCATTATCGGCGAGTCCGTCAATTTCACGCGCGACCTCGCCAACGAACCCGGCGCGTACATGACGCCGACGATCATGGCCGAACGCGCGCGCGCCATTGCCAGCGAGTTTGGTTTGGACGTTGACGTGCTGGATCGCGCGCGCATGGAGGGCGAGGGGATGGGTTCGCTCCTGAGCGTGGCGCGGGGTTCGGAAGAGCCACCCGCGTTGATCATCTTGAAGTACACGCCCGAAGGGTTTGACGGCAGCGCGAACGCGGGCACGGTGGCGGGCGGGGGCGATGGTTTGCTCGCCTTCGTCGGCAAGGGCGTGACGTTCGATTCAGGCGGCATCTCGATCAAGCCGGGCGAGAACATGGAGTTGATGAAGTATGACATGACGGGAGGCGCGACGGTGCTCGGCGTGATGCGTGCGGTGGCGCAGTTGAAGCCGCCGATGCCGCTCCTCGGCGTCGTGCCGGCGACGGAGAATTTGCCTTCGGGGAAGGCCACCAAGCCCGGCGACGTGGTGCGCGCCATGTCCGGCAAGACTATCGAAGTCATCAACACGGATGCCGAAGGCCGACTGATTCTGGCCGATGCCATCGCCTACGCGCGGAAACTCGGCGCAACCCAGATCGTCGATCTCGCGACTCTGACGGGCGCGGTCTCCATCGCGCTCGGCGATGTCAACACGGGAATTCTCGGCACGGATCAGGAGTTGATTGATGAAGTGATCGCGTCGGGGAGGGAAGTCGGGGAGAAGCTCTGGCAGTTGCCGCTCGATAAAGAGTATACGCGCCAGATCAAGTCGGACATCGCGGACATCAAGAATGTCGGCGGGCGCAAAGCCGGGACGATCACGGCCGCCGCCTTCCTCAAAGAGTTTGCCGACGGCATTTCATGGGCGCACCTCGACATCGCAGGGACGGCGTGGGGCGACGATGCCAAGCCCTACCGCTCAAAGGGGCCGACGGGCGTCGCCGTGCGAACCCTGCTCAATTTGATCGAACGCGCCGCACGCGCCTCGTCCGGCACGAAGGGCGAAACACCTTAGCACGCGAGCGGCGATAGCCAGCTTCGACAGCTTGAACACGGAGGCCGCGCGGGGATAAACCGCGCGGCCTCTATTTTTCATTGCCTGAGGGGTTGGTTCAACGTCGGGTCTAAGCAGTCATCAGGCGCGGCGCGAACTATGGTTAATCGCACGCGCTGCGTATGGCATCAGCGCGTCTTGCCTGAATCATAAACGTGCGGCTCATTTAGCATCTGTCTACTAAAGTGGACATCCTGTCTACTTTAGTAGACATTGTACTTATGGGAAGTTGCAAGGAAATTTGCATTTTCCGTTAATTCTGGTATTGTCTGTCTCTGGCACAAACATTGCACTTGCAAACGTGCCAAGTCAAAGGGGACGGATCACAAATAACTGTCCTTGCCCACTCGGTGGCCGCCCGAGGTAAAGCACCCGCCCCTTTGACTTCCTCTCTTCAACTTCTTCATTCTTCCAACAGTTCATTAACGCGCTTCAAACGATATTTTCCCGCAGGACGTTTTTGTCGGAAAATGGTATAGTGTCGCTACGGGTTTAACCTTCCTGCCCGGAGCGCGCCAAAGTTGTGGGCGCTCCCACGCTGGCTTTTACGGAGTACGGGATAAAGCGCAGTGGTTGATTATTACAAAATTTTAGGCATCCAGCGGACGGCCACGGCCTCGGAAGTCAAATCAGCTTATCGGCGTTTAGCGCGGCAACGACACCCAGACCTTAACGGCGGTTCGGAGAGATCTGCGCGCGAGTTTGCCCTGATCGCCATGGCCTATCGCACGCTCAGCGACCCGCAGGAACGCAGCTATTACGACAATCAATTTCGCAGGCGGGCGGGCGAGGCGAGCGAATCGTTCCTGCATCATTCCGAAAACCCACACGCGCGCCGGATGCGCCGCGTCGCCGCGCAGGCGCGCATGGATCGGGTGGTGGACAATCTGATCGAGGCGGAGCGGCGCGAAAACTTCGCCATGCAGCGCGCCGTCTTCACCACCGTCTCTTTGTTTCTCTCGACCTTCTTCGTGGCGCTGTTCAAACCGCGCTTCTGGCAACTCTTCGGCGGCGTGGGACGCGCGTTGATGCTCACCCTGTTTTTGATCGGCCTGTGGCATCTCGTCTCGCGCCTGCGCGAATACTTCAGCCGCTACACTTACCAGCCGAGTTCGCTTCACGACTCGGTCACGCACGAGGTTGAAAGGTCGGACAAACCATTCACGCGTTTTGCCGCTTCGAGTTTTCTCATCATCGGCTACATGGCCTGCCTCGGGGCGGGACTCCTGCTCGGCGAGCAGATGTACAGCACGATCTTGACCGAAGTCCCGTTTCTCTATGACACACAGATCCGCCCCGAACTACTCTTCTACCCTCCCATCGCCGTCCTCGTCATCGACACGATGCACATGATCGCCGCTAAGATTGATTGAGTGTGTAGCAGGCGCGCGAACGGCCGAAGCCATCGCCATGCTGGCCTCGTCGTTGCGCTGAGGCGGTCTTGCGTCAAGACGCGGGTCTCGTGTATATTTCGCCTCAAGCGGCCAATAGAAGGCCTTATAAATAAGCAAACTTCGTTCAATTCGTACCTAGTTGCGCGCGAGACGGCGGCCGAGAGCCGTAGACTCGTCTGTCTTTACTCGGCGGCTCGTCTTTGATTGCGCTTCCCCCAAACTTCGACACGCGAGCCGGGCGGCTCGCCGGTGGAATAACACACGACTTGCAGGTGAGAATAAAAGTAGCTTTCGCAAACAACAACCTCGTGCCGACCACAATCAGCCGACGGCCTCTCGAACGTCGCTGCCCGACTCGCCTTCCGAGTTGACAAGCGCTTCTCGGCCGTCCGGCTTCTCAAGTAGGAGGAGCAAGAGATGGCTAAGCGAATCACCGAGCGCCAGCGCCTCGCTTTCAAACTCGAATCCCTGAACGACACGGAAGTCAAAGAGGTGCTCGACTACATCTCCATTATGGAATCAATGCGCCGCGCGACGAGCCCTTCGAGCTTGTGGGACGACGAACTGGTGACGCTCCTCGCCGACGCGCGCGAGAATTTGCGTGCGCGTCAGGCCTTTGAGTGGGAATCGGTTCGACGCCGCGCCGACCGCCGCGCCGACGCGTCAACCCCGGCGCGCGTATGAATCGAACTAACGCCGAGGCAGCTTCCAATTCTATTTTGCGCGTCGCTACGCCGGAGCGTGCGCGCCTGTGCGTGTTCGCGCTCTTGCTGTTTTTCGTCGGCGGGAGCGACGCGGCGGCGCTTCTCCACACACGCGCGAACGACTTCCCACAATCATCCCAAACTGCGCTCACGCCGCTTCAACGCGAAATAGAACACTTGCGCGCGCGCCTCTCTTCATCCGACACGGAAGAACGACGCGAGGCCGTCACGCGGCTCGGCGCGATGGCGCGAGCCGACAGTTCGCGCGCAGCTCTGCCCGCGCTCAAAGATGCGTCCGTCGTCGTGCGCGCCACCGCTGCCCGCGCGATCCTGTCTTTGCCCGCGACCGAGGCGGCCGCCGCGTTGTTGCCGCTTCTGGCCGACAAGGACGAGTTCGTGCGACGTGAAACCGCATACGCTCTCGGAGAGACCCGCAGCCGCACGGCGGTAGAAGCCTTGGCGACCGCGCTCGCGCGCGACAAGGAGGCGGGCGTGCGCGGGGCTGCGGCCGTCGCGCTCGGCCAGATCGGCGACGAGGCCGCGACGCCCGTCCTGACAGAGGCCATCGGGCGGCGCATCGCGCGTTCCGGCTTCTTGAATCGCATCACATTTCGCCGGACGGAAGAGAACGAGTTTGTGCGTCGCTCGGCGGCCGTCGCGCTCGGGCGGATGAAGAGCCGCGCGGCCGTGCCCGCGCTCATCAACGCGCTCGCCAACGAACGCGCCGGAGACGACGTGCGACGGGAAGCCGCCCGCGCGCTCGGTTTGATCGGCGACCCGGCCGCCATCCCGACCCTTCGTGCCGCGCTCGCCACGCGTGATCCTTACCTCTCGGAAATCGCCTCCGAAGCGATACGCAAACTCGAATCCGGTAAAGCCGTTTAGCCGGTTCGGGTCTTCGCCGAGTGTCTAACTCAGGCGAAAGACACTACCTTTCAATTACCGAATATTCGTGGACAAGCAAAAAGCCGGAGGCGATCAACTCGCGCTCCGGCTTTTCGTGTTGTTTGGTCTGGGTGAGCTTTTAGCTTTCCGACTTCTCGCCGCGCCCGTGGCTTTTCCGCGCCGCTTTGGTTTGCGGAATCGGCAACCCGACGCCGCCGGACTTGGCAGCTAATTCCTCGGTCTCTTCCTCCGCCGGCCCGACCTCACTGATCAATGCGCCGCCGGAACGCTTCGAGAAGACGAGTTTGTTCTGGCCGTCGAGCAGATCGACGTGAACGAGGTCGCCCAAGCCCACCTGGTCTGTCGCCACCAGATTCGAGAGCGGGTAGACGAGGAAACGCTCAATCGAACGCTTCAGATGCCGCGCGCCGTACTTGTAATCAATGCCCTCTTTGAGCAGCATGTCTTTGGCCGCATCCGAACACTGGAAGACGAACTTCGTCCCGGCCGAGCGCATGATGCGATCCTGCACGGAGGCCAGTTCGAGTTCGAGAATCTGGCGCAGGTGATGCTCCTTGAGACTGCGGAACACGACCACCTTGTCAATGCGGTTCATGAACTCCGGCGAGAACTTGCGCCGCGCCGCTTCGACCGCCGTCCGGTAAATCTTCTGGTCAACTTCCGAGTCATTCGGGTTCTTCGCGCCCTGCGTCGGCACGAAGCCCATTCCGCCGGAAATCAATTCGGACATCTCCCGCGCGCCGAGATTCGAGGTCATGACGACCATCGTGTGCGAGAAATCAACGCGGCGATTGTCGCCGAGCGTGAGAGTGGCTTTGTCTAGAATGCCGAGCAGAAGTTGCCACAGGGAATCGGACGCCTTCTCGATCTCGTC
>DATCWB010000371.1:0-8943 GCA_036566625.1 Pyrinomonadaceae bacterium | reverse complement strand
TCAGCTTGCATAAGACGATCTCGGCTCGTGTTGAGACAGTTGATTCAAGTAGGGAGCGATCTCCGGGAGCGGCAGGACGGCATCGACGGGCGTGGCGGCAATGGCCGCCTGCGGCATGCCGCGCGATTCCGCGCCCGCCGGGTCTTCCACCACGCACAGCCCGCCATAAGCTTTAATTTTCGCCATGCCGCGCGCGCCGTCTGTGTTCGCGCCCGTCAGGACGACGCCGACGACGTGCTCCTGATAAATCTCCGCCGCAGACTCGAACAGCACGTTGACGGATGGCCGCGCGTAGCCGACCGGAGCTTCCGTTGAGAGGGCGAAGCCGTCTCGCTCGATCAACAGATGATAATCGCGCGGCGCGAGATAGACGCGCCCCGGCGCGATCGGCTCTTTGTCGTTCGGCTCGGAGAGCGGGAGCGCCGAGTGTCGCTGCAAAAACTCGCAGAGGTTGTCGGAGTCCTTGCCGCGGTGCTGCACGACGACGACGGGCATCCCGAAATTCTGCGCCAGCGCGGGCAGCACGACTTGCAGCGCGGATAGCCCCCCGTATGATGTCCCGATGACGACGATCTCAAACGCCAATGCTATTTCACCTTCCGGTACAGTTTATCGCGGCTGTCCAGTTTCTCATAAAAATCGGCGCGCGGCGTGAACTTCAGCGACTCCTTGTTGCCCAGCCCGAAGACGCCGAACATCGAAAGGCTCTCGTAAATCAGGTTATGCACGCGCTCCTGCAACGCCTTGTTGAAATAGATCATGACGTTGCGGCACAGGATGACGTGAAACTCGTTGAACGAGCCGTCCGTGACGAGGTTGTGTTCGGAGAAGACGACGTTGGTCTTGAGCGCGGGATGGAAGATCACGTTGTCGTAGTGAGCCGTGTAGTAGTCGGAGAATTCGTGCTTGCCGCCCGCGCGCATGTAGTTGCCCGTGTATTCCTGCATCGAGGCGAGCGGGAAGATGCCCTCGCGCGCCTTGCGCAACACGTCGCGGCTGATGTCCGTGGCGTAGATGACGCACTTGCGATACAGTCCCTCCTCCTGCAACAGGATCGCCATCGAATAGACTTCCTCGCCCGTCGAGCAGCCCGCGTGCCAGATGCGCACCGTGGGGTAGGTGCGAAGTATCGGCACGACCTTCTGGCGAAACGTCAGGTAGAAACTCGGATCGCGAAACATCGAAGTGACGTGGACGGAGAGGCCGACTAAGAGCCTCTCCATGCACGCGTCGTCGTGCAGCACGCAATCCTGATAGGCCGAGACGGTCGAGATCTTCTCGGCGCGCATGCGTTCGAGAATCCGCCGTTTGATCGAGGCGGGCGAGTAGTCGCGAAAGTCGAAGCCGTGGACGCGGTACAGCCCTTCGAGCAGCAGAGCGATCTCGATGTCTTCCAGTTGCGTCTGGTCTGACTGCAAGGCCGCGCTCGTCACGCCTGCGCTTCCTCCTGATGGTAGAGCCAGACGCGCAGGAGCGACAGCAGTTGATCGATGTCCAGCGGCTTCGAGATGTAATCCGAAGCCCCGGCCTCGATGCAGCGGTCGCGGTCGGCCTTCATCGCCTTGGCGGTGAGCGCGATGATGGGCAGATTCTTGAACCGCTCGATCTGCCGGATCGCGCGGATGGCCTCGTAGCCGTCCATGCCGGGCATCATGATGTCCATCAGCACGGCCTCGATGCCTTCCGTTCCCTGCAACGTGTCGATGCCCTCCTGCCCGTTCTCGGCGTGGACAACATCCATGTTGTGGCTCTCAAGCGCGCTCGTCAACGCGAAAATGTTGCGCACGTCGTCGTCCACGATCAAGACCTTGCGCCCGGCCAGGACGGGGTCGCGCCGGTGTAGTTGTTCGAGCATCCGACGCTTCGGCTCGGGCAAATTGGCCTCGACGCGGTGCAGGAAGAGCGCGGTCTCCGCCAGCAGACGCTCGGGCGAACTCACCTCCTTGACGATGATCGCGTCGGCCACCTTGCGCAGTTGCGTCTCCTCTTTCGCCGTCAGTTCCTTGCCCGTGTAGACGATGATGGGCAGGTCTGCGCGGCCGAGGTCTTTCTGAATCTTTTCGATCAACTCGAAGCCGGTCATGTCCGGCAGTTTCAGATCGACCACCATGCAGTCGAACGGTTCTGACTGCAAGGCATCGAGCGCCTCCTGGCCGGTGGCGACGGCGGTCGTCGTCACGTCGCCGTTGCCGATGAGTTCGACGATGCTCATGCGCTGCGCGTCGTCGTCTTCGACCACGAGCAGGCGACGCACGCGCCTGTCGGCGAAGGCCGTGATCTGATCGAAGGCCGACGCCAAATCTTCGCGGCTCACGGGTTTCTGCAAATGCGTGATCGCGCCGAGGTGGAGCGCACGCTGCCGCTGTTCCTCGCCCGAAATGATGTGGACGGGGATGTGGCTCGTGTTCGGATCGTGTTTGAGGCGGTCTAAGACCGTCCAGCCGTCGCGATCCGGCAGCTTGATGTCGAGCGTGATAGCGTCGGGTTTGTACTTGCGTGCGAGGGCGAGGGCGGCGTCGCCGCGCGTGGCGACCAGACCCTTGAAGTTCTTCTCGCGCGCGAGGTCGAGCAGGATGCGCGCGAAATTGAGGTCGTCTTCGACGATGAGCACGACGCGCTCGCCGTCGAAGATTTGATTGCGGTCGTCGGCCACGTCGCTCGCCCCGACGAGCGCGGCGTCCAAATCGTACAGCGAAGACGAACCCCACGCGGCGTAATCGGCTGCGGCCGGGACGGCAGCGGCGGCGGTTGCGGTGTGCGTGCCGCCCGTCACGTCCAGACTGTGGCCGGAGCCATTGCCGGAAGGGGCGGGCGCGTAGGACAGCGGCAGGAAGAGCGTGAAGGTGCTGCCCTCGCCGGGCACGCTCACGACGCGTATCTCGCCGCCGAGCAGGCGCGCGATCTCGCGGCTGATCGAGAGTCCCAGACCCGTCCCGCCGTACTTGCGGCTCGTCGTGCCGTCGGCCTGCTGGAACGCCTCGAAGATGATGCGCTGCTTGTCGGGCGCGATGCCGATGCCCGTGTCCGTCACCGAGAAGGCGACGACGCGCTCGGCGCGGTTGAGCGACTCCTGATAAAACCTCTGCCCCGGCATGGCCGGCGCGATCTTCAGGGTGACGTGCCCCTGTTCCGTGAACTTGAATGCGTTCGAGAGCAGGTTCTTGAGGACTTGATGCAGACGCTTCTCGTCGGTGCGCATCGCGGCGGGCAGCATCGCGTCGCGTTCGACGGCGAAGCCCAGTTTCTTGTCGAGCGCAACCTGCTGGAAGCTGCGTTCGAGCTGACCGGTCACCTCCTCGAACGAGACTTCGCTGATGTCGATGCCCATCATGCCGGACTCGATCTTGGAGATGTCGAGGATGTCGTTGATGAGCGAGAGCAGGTCGGCCCCCGAGGAGTGGATCGTCTCGGCAAACTGCACCTGCTTCGGCGTCAGGTTGTCGTCCTTGTTCTCAGACAACTGGCGCGAGAGGATGAGCATGCTGTTCAAGGGCGTGCGCAGCTCGTGCGACATGTTCGCCAGGAACTCCGACTTGTACTTGGAGGTGATGGCTAACTGCTCGGCCTTCTCCTCCATCGCCCAGCGCGCCTCCTCGACCTCGCGGTTCTTCGCCTCGACCTCGGCCTTCTGTTTCTCCAGCAGTGTCGCCTTCTCCTGCAACTCCTCGTTCGTCTGCTGCAACTCTTCCTGCTGGCTCTTCAACAGTTCTTCCGATTCGCGCAGGGATTCGGCCTGTTGTTCGAGTTGCTCGTTCTTCTTCTTGAGTTCGTCCTGCTGGCTCTGTAGTTCGGCCGCGAGCGACTGCGATTGCAGCAGCAAATCTTCGGTGCGGCTGTTGGCCTCAATCGTATTCAGCACGATGCCGATGGATTCGGTCAGTTGATCGAGAAACGTCAGGTGCGTGTCGTTGAAGCGATTGAAGGACGCCAGTTCGATGACCGCCTTGACCTCGCCCTCGAACAAGACGGGCAGCACGATGATGTTCAGGGGCGGGGCTTCGCCGAGTCCCGACCCGATGCGGATGTAATTGTCCGGCACGTTCGTCAGCAGAATGCGCTCCTTCTCAAGGATGCACTGGCCGACGAGTCCCTGCCCCGGCTTGTACTCGTTCGACAAATTCTTGCGCTCCGTGAAGGCGTAGCCGCCGAGAAGTTTCATCAGCGGCTGGCCGTTGTTGGAAGCGTTGACGTAGAAGACGCCCTGCTGCGCATCCACAAGAGGCGCGAGTTCGGAGAGGACTAGTTGCGAAACGGTCGCCATGTCGCGCTGCCCCTGCAACATGCGCGTGAAGCGCGCGAGGTTGGTCTTGAGCCAGTCCTGCTCGGTGTTCTTCTGCGTCGTCTCCTTGAGATTGAGGATCATCTCGTTGATGGTTTCGGAGAGCGCGGCCACTTCGCCGAGCGCCTCCACATCAATCGAGCGCGTCAGGTCGCCCTTCGTCACAGCCGTCGAAACGTCCGCGATGGCGCGCACCTGTGTGGTGAGGTTGGCCGCCAGACCGTTCACGTTGTCCGTCAGGTCGCGCCACGTGCCCGCCGCTCCCGGCACGTTCGCCTGCCCGCCGAGTTTGCCTTCGACGCCCACTTCGCGCGCCACGGTCGTTACCTGATCGGCAAAGGTCGCGAGCGTGTCGGTCATGCTGTTGATGGTGTCGGCCAACTCCGCGATCTCGCCCTTCGCCTCGACGGTTAGTTTGCGCTTCAAATCGCCGCCCGCAACCGCCGTCACGACCTTTGCGATGCCGCGCACCTGACCCGTCAGGTTGCTCGCCATCGAATTCACGTTGTCGGTCAGGTCTTTCCACGTCCCGGCCACACCGCGCACGTCGGCCTGCCCGCCGAGTTTTCCTTCCGTTCCCACCTCGCGCGCCACGCGTGTTACTTCCGAGGCGAACGAGTTCAACTGATCCACCATCGTGTTGATGGTGTTCTTGAGTTCGAGAATTTCGCCCTTCACATCGACGGTGATCTTCTTGGACAAATCGCCGTTGGCGACCGCCGTTGTGACCTCTGCGATGTTGCGCACCTGACCCGTCAGGTTTCCGGCCATCGAGTTGACGTTATCGGTCAAATCTTTCCACGTTCCGGCCACGCCGCGCACGTCGGCCTGCCCGCCGAGTTTTCCTTCCGTTCCCACCTCGCGCGCCACGCGTGTTACTTCCGAGGCGAACGAGTTCAACTGATCCACCATCGTATTGATGGTGTCTTTCAACTCAAGAATCTCGCCGCGTACATCCACGGTAATCTTCTTCGACAAGTCGCCGTTGGCGACTGCCGTCGTCACGTCCGCGATGTTGCGCACCTGCGCGGTTAGGTTGCCCGCCATCGAGTTCACGTTATCGGTCAGGTCTTTCCACGTCCCGGCCACGCCCGTTACCTGTGCCTGCCCGCCGAGTTTTCCTTCCGTTCCCACCTCGCGCGCCACGCGCGTCACCTCCGACGCGAACGAGCCGAGTTGATCCACCATTGTGTTGATCGTGTCCTTCAACTCAAGAATCTCACCCCGCACATCAACTGTGATCTTCTTCGAGAGGTCGCCGTTAGCGACTGCTGTTGTAACTTCGGCGATGTTGCGCACCTGACCCGTCAGGTTTCCGGCCATCGAGTTCACGCTGTCGGTCAAATCCTTCCAAGTGCCCGCCACGCCGCGCACATCGGCCTGTCCGCCGAGTTTACCCTCGCTACCCACCTCGCGCGCCACGCGTGTTACTTCCGACGCGAACGCATTGAGTTGATCCACCATTGTGTTGATTGTGTCTTTCAACTCAAGAATTTCGCCCCGCACATCAACTGTAATCTTCTTGGACAAATCGCCATTGGCGACCGCCGTCGTGACCTCTGCGATGTTGCGCACCTGACCCGTCAGGTTTCCGGCCATCGAGTTCACGCTGTCGGTGAGATCTTTCCAAGTGCCGGCGACTCCCTTCACGTCGGCCTGCCCGCCGAGTTTGCCCTCGCTACCTACCTCGCGCGCCACGCGCGTCACCTCCGACGCGAATCCATTGAGTTGATCCACCATTGTATTGATCGTGTCTTTCAACTCAAGAATCTCACCCCGCACATCAACTGTGATCTTCTTGGACAAATCGCCGTTGGCGACCGCCGTCGTGACCTCTGCGATGTTGCGCACCTGACCCGTCAGGTTGCTCGCCATCGAATTCACGTTGTCGGTGAGATCTTTCCAAGTGCCGGCGACTCCCTTCACGTCGGCCTGCCCGCCGAGTTTGCCCTCGCTACCCACCTCGCGCGCCACGCGTGTTACTTCCGAGGCGAACGAATTCAACTGATCCACCATCGTGTTGATCGTGATTTTGAGTTCGAGAATTTCGCCCTTCACATCGACGGTGATCTTCTTCGAGAGGTCGCCGTTGGCGACTGCTGTTGTGACCTCTGCGATATTGCGCACCTGACCCGTCAGGTTGCTCGCCATCGAGTTGACGTTGTCGGTCAGGTCTTTCCACGTCCCGGCCACACCGCGCACGTCGGCCTGCCCGCCGAGTTTGCCTTCCGTTCCCACCTCGCGCGCCACGCGCGTCACTTCCGAGGCGAACGAGTTCAACTGATCCACCATCGTGTTGATGGTGTTCTTGAGTTCGAGAATCTCGCCTTTGACATCAACAGTAATCTTCTTCGAGAGGTCGCCGTTGGCGACTGCCGTCGTCACGTCCGCGATGTTGCGCACCTGCGCGGTGAGGTTGCCCGCCATCGAGTTGACGCTGTCGGTCAAGTCTTTCCAGGTGCCCGCGACGACTTTCACTTTCGCTTCGCCGCCGAGTTTTCCTTCCGTCCCCACCTCGCGCGCCACGCGCGTCACTTCCGAGGCGAACGAGCCGAGTTGATCCACCATCGAGTTGACGATCTTGACGGAGCGGAGAAACTCGCCCTTGAGCGGGCGGCCTTCCACGTCGAGCGCCATGCGCTGCGAGAGGTCGCCGTTGGCGACCGCGCCGATGACGCGTGTGATCTCGTTGGTGGGACGCGCCATGTCGTCAATGAGCATGTTGACCGAGTCAACCACTTCGACCCACGAGCCGTGCGCCCCGGCGAGCGTGGCGCGCTGCGTGATCTTGCCGTCGCGCCCGACGACGCGGCTGACGCGTTCGAGTTCCCTGACGGTCTGGTCGTTCATTTCCATGATGTCGTTCAGGGTATCGGCGATCTTGCCGGCCTCGCCCGTCCACTCGGTCGGGAGGCGTTGAGAGAAGTCGCCCTTCTTGAAGGCCATCAGGGTTTTCAAGAGCAGCTTGATATCGAGTGTGTCCGGAGTTACCTGTTGATTTCGCATCGCGTCCTTCCAAAAAATATTGTTACTTATGCCGGAAAGGAATTTTCGGTTCTCGGCAAAAAAACCTCTCGCCTGCTCGCCCCTTCAAAGCATCTTAGCTGTTGGTGAACACACGGCGCGCCGCGCGAGAGACAGCGTTTGTCAGTGACGGAATGGGTGGGGAGTGCGGGAGAAGTTCAGTTGCGTTTGTTGTCAAATCGTTCGCCAGTTCAATTTATACTCGTCCGGCGAAAATATGTAAATCCCGCGTGCCGCGCGCCGCGCCCGTCGGAGCCGTTTTGCATCCGCGCGGCGCGGTTATAGACTGGCAACGGGCGGGCGCTGAAGCTCGACCATTGGGGGAGTTTTTGATGATGCGATTTCCAGCTTTTTCCTTCCGGCGCACCCTTTCTCGACTGTTTGTTCTGCTCTGTCTCGCCGCCGTCGTCGGCTTTCCGTCCGAGACGAAGGCCGCCGCGGGCTGGTCTGCGCGCTTCGACGGCGACGTGCGTTTCTACCAGTTGACGGAGTTGGGCGTCCTTCTGGTCGGCACGCAATCGTCGCTCTACGCGGTTGACGGCGAGCGCGGCGAAATTCTGTGGCGGCGCAAGAGCGTGCGGCTCGACGAGACCGACATCGCGCCCGTGCCCGGCACGGACATTTTGCTTCTCAGTCTGGAAAGCGACGGCAAGACGCGGCTCGAAGCGACCGACATCCTGACGGGCGACCGCCTCTGGCAGAGCGACCGCGTGCGCGGCAGCGTCATGCAGATGGCTCTGGACACTGAGGCCGAGCGGCTTGCCGTCGTGCTCGTGCGCGGCACGCGCGGGAAGTCGGGCGACGGGTTGAAGAAGCACCCGGTAACGCACGTCTTCAATCTCAGGGACGGCGAAGAGTTGTGGAAGCACGAGACGGGCGAAGTGGAATTGATGCCGGCGGCGTGGGGCGCGGACGGCGCGGAGGTGGAGACGAACTTCACACTCGACAACTATCATCCGCCGCTCTTCGCCGACGGCCGCCTCTATCTCTTCTACGAAGGCGTCACCTCTTTCGACGCGCCGACGGGCAAGAGCCGCGAGCGCGAAAAATTTCGCGTCAACGAAGAGGGACTGGCGCTGACCGAAGCCGACCCCGTCTTCGACGAACGCTACATCTACACTTCCGGGCGCGGCCGCGTGCGCGCCGTCTCACGCTCCGATTTCGAGGTGGCGTGGGAGGCGAAAGATGTCGGACTCGCGCCCGAGATTCTACTCGCGGGCGAGGGCGCGACGCTTTACGTGCGCACGGGCGGACAGTTCACGCGCCTCAAAGACGGCGAGACCACGGAGCGCGGCCCCTACGGCGTGAGCGCGATTGACACGGCGACGGGCAAGGTGCGCTGGCGTTACAAGGGCGCGGATAAAGGCATCACCAACCTCGCCCTGCCCGACGCCTCCACCATCCTCATCGCCGACCGCGACGACCTCATCTGGATAGACGCCGCGACGGGCAAGCGTCGCTCGAAAATCTCGCACCGCATCGAGCGCGCGGCCTTCGTCCTCGTCAACGAGCGCGGCGCGGCGGTCGTCGGCGGTCGCAACGAGATCGCGGCCTTCGACGCCGAGAGCGGCCGGGAGTTGTGGCGCACACGGCACACGCCGCCGGGGCGCGGTTTCCTGCGCACCGTGGGCGCGGTGGCG
>DATCWB010000370.1:0-15040 GCA_036566625.1 Pyrinomonadaceae bacterium | reverse complement strand
CGCGGGTCGCGCGCGAGCGGTTCTTCGATGCGCCCGCTCTCCTCTCGCACGCGCCCGTGGACGAGCGCCACGTATGACTTGAAAACTTCCCGCGCGCGAAATTGATCGGATAGATGCTCGTGCGCGCTCTCCGACTTGGCGACGACCATCAGGCCGGAAGTGTCGCGGTCGAGACGATGCACGATGCCGGGGCGCAGCGCGCCCGCGTGCGCGGAGAGTTGTGTGAAGTGAAAGGCGAGCGCGTTGGCGAGCGTGCCCGAAGAGACTCCGGCCGCCGGGTGTACGACGAGGCCGGCGGGCTTGTCGATCACGATGAGCGAATCGTCTTCGAAGACGACGCTGAGCGGGATGTCTTCAGGCGTGAAATTGGAGGCGGGCGGCGCGGGCATTTCGAGTTCCACCTCGTCGCCCGCGCGCAGCTTGTATGAAGGCTTCGCGGCGCGCCCGGAAACTAACACGTCGCCGTCTTCGATTGATTGCTTGAGGCGCGTGCGGCTGACACCTTCGACATGCGCGGCGAGGAAGGCATCAAGGCGCGCGCCCGCATCCGCCGCGCTTGGGCTAAGTAAGAGCGTCGTCGCCTCCGGTTCGTGGTCGCCCGCCGGAACAGGCGCGTCTTCGTCGTCGTTAATGTGGTCGCCGGTGCTCTCGTCCATTGTTCACGCGCGCGCCGCAGTGCGCGCCACTTTCGCATCGCCCGGCATCGCCCCGCCGGACGCGCGACGCCAGCGGATGATGAGGACGACGAGGCTCGTGATGCCGACGAGCAGACTGATCAACTGCGACGTGGAGAGGTGTGTGAGCGACGTGAGGCCGAGAATGTCGCCGCGCGGGTCGTCGCGGAAGAACTCGATGATGAAGCGGGTCGCGCCGTAGAGCACGCCGTAGGCGAGTATGATCTGGCCGTTGAAAGTTTTGCGGCGGTGCAGCCAGATGAGCAGCGCGAAGAAGAGGAAGGCGGCGAAAGATTCGTAAAGCTGCGTCGGGTGGAGGTGCGCGTCGATGGGCACGCCCGTCACCTGCTGGCCGAGCTCGGAGAAGCGCACGCCCCAGGGCAGCGTGGTCGGCTTGCCCCAGCAGCACCCGGCGGCGAAACATCCCTGCCGCCCGATGGCCTGTCCCAGCGCAATGCCCGGCGCGAAAGCGTCGGCCGTCCGCCACCAGGGCAACTGGTAACGCCTGACGAGCACGTAAGCCGTCAACACCGCGCCGAGGAAGCCGCCGTAGAACACCCCGCCCGAACGCAGGAAATCGAGCGACAACAGACGCAGCGGCGCGGCGCGATACTCAGGTTCGACCACGAGCAGCAACACCTTAGACCCGACGATAGCGGCCAGCAGCAACCACAACCCCAGGTCGAACACGCGCTCGCGCGGCAACCCGTCGCGCGCACCCAGACGCGCCGCCACCAACAGCGCGGCGAGGAAAGCCAGGGCCAGCAGCACGCCGTAAGTGTTGACGGGGAAATTGCCGATGCGAAAAAGTTCTGGATACATGCGCTTGGTTAGTTGTCAGTTGTTCGTCGTCAGTTGTTCAATTCAAATCTTTAGTTGCCAACTCGTCTCACACGAACAACGGGTTACTGACAACGGGCAAAAAATTACCGGCTGCTGACGGTTGACTGCTGCTTCTGCTTGCGTCCTTCCAGTATCAGGTCGAGGATGAGCAACCCCGCGCCGACGCAGATGGCGGCGTCGGCGACGTTGAAGGTCGGCCAGTGGTAATCGCCCGCGTGGAGGAGGATGAAGTCTACGACGTGGCCGAGGCGTATGCGATCCGTCAGGTTGCCGGCTATCCCCGCGAGCAGCAGGGCGCACGCGCCGAGGATGCGGTCGTCCGAGCGCGGAGTGCGGAAGAAGTAGGTGAGGACGGCGACGGCCGCCGCCCCGGCCAGCGCAACCAGCGCCCAGCGCCCCCACCATCCGCCCTGCTGCAACTGCCCGAAGGCGATGCCGGGGTTCTCCGCGTAAGCGAAATCGAGAAAGCCGCCGATGATGGTTTTGTCCCCGCCGAGACGCAGCGTGCGCACAGCCCAGGCCTTCGACATCTGATCAACCATGTAGATGCCGAAGGCCGTGAGCAGATACCAGATGCGCCAACTAAACTCGCGCGCCTTCACGCCGCGCCCCCTTCCCGCTCGATCTCGGCCAGAGCCTCGACGCAGCGTTCACACGCCGTCGGGTAGCGTGTGGATTCGCCGACGCGCACGGAATAGTTCCAGCACCGCTCGCACTTCTCGCCTTCCGCGCGTTCGACTTTGACGCCGACGGCGGCCTTCGCCTCGTCGAGCTTCACCAGTTCGACCTGTGAAACAATGAAGGTGTAACGCAGTTGGTCTTTATATTGCTCAAGCAAACTGTACTCAGGTTCAGACGCGAAGATGCGGATGCGCGCTTCCAGCCCGCTGCCGATCAGTTTCGCGTTGCGCGCCGCTTCGAGTTCGCGCAGAACCACGTCGCGCACCTCGAACATTTGCGACCAGCGCGCGGCCAACTCCGCGTCCCCCATTCCGGTCGAAGCGGGAAACTCCGCGAGGTGAACCGACTCAAGCGACTTCCCGGCGTCGCCCTCAGCGCGCGGGATGTTCTCCCAGATTTCGTCGGCGGTGAAGACGAGCATCGGCGCGAGCAGTCGCGCAAGCGCGTCGGCGATCCGGTGGAGCGCGGTCTGAGCGGAGCGGCGCGCTGCGGAGCGAGGCGCGGCGGTGTAGAGCCGGTCCTTGATGATGTCGAAGTAGCGCGCCGAGAGCGTCACGGTGCAGAAGTTGTAGAGCGTGTGGTAGACCGTGTGAAACTCGTAAGCCTCGTAAGCCTCGCGCACGCGCTCCACGACGGCGTCGAGTTCGGCGAGCGCCCAGCGGTCGATCTCCGATAGTTCGCCCGCGTCCACGGCGTCGCGCGCGGGGTCGAAGCCGTCGAGATTGCCGAGCGCGAAGCGGGCGGTGTTGCGCATCTTGCGATAGGCGTCCGAGACGCGTTGCAGGATTTCGTCGGAGCAGCGCATGTCCTCGTGATAGTCCGAGGAGGCGCACCAGAGGCGTATGATCTCCGCGCCCGACCCCTTGATCACGTCGTTCGGCGAGACGGAGTTGCCCGCCGATTTGTGCATCGCCTTGCCCTGCCCGTCCACCACCCAGCCGTGCGTGAGCACCGTGCGGTAGGGCGCGCGGTCGTGCGCGGCGAGGCCGACCATCAGCGACGAGTTGAACCAGCCGCGATACTGGTCGCCGCCTTCGAGGTACACGTCGGCGGGGAAGTGCAACTCTTCGTAGTGTTCGAGCACGGCCACGGAGGACGAGCCGCTGTCGAACCACACGTCGAGAATGTCCGTCTCCTTCGTGAAGGCGGCGGCGGCGTTGCACTTCGGGCACGCGAATCCTTCGGGCAGCAAATCCTTCGCCTCGCGCACGTACCACGCGTCGGAAGTTTCGCGCTCGAAGATGCGAGCGACGTGTTTGATGACGGACGGGTCGGCGATGGCCTCGCCGCAACCCTCGCAATAGAAGGCCGGGATGGGCACGCCCCACACGCGCTGGCGCGAGACGCACCAGTCGGGGCGACCCTTGAGCATGTTGCGCATCCGATCTTCGCCCCACGCCGGAATCCAACGCACGCTCCGCTCAACTTCGCGCACCGCGCCCGCGCGCAGGGATTCGGGCGCGGGCGTCTCGTTATCGGTGTAGTTCGTGATGTCGCGCCCGTCCTCGTCCTGCTCGACGGGGGCTTCGGCCCCGCGCGCGTCGAGAGAGATGAACCATTGCGGCGTGGCGCGGAAGATGACCGGGTTCTTGCAACGCCAGCAGTGCGGGTAGCGGTGGTTATAATTTTCGCTGAACAACAATGCGCCGCGCTCTTTGAGAAACTCGACGATCTTCGGGTTGGCCTCGAACACGCGCTCGCCCGCGAAGTGTTCGACTTCGGAGGTGAAGCGTCCGGCATGGTCAACCGGGCAATAGATGTCCAACCCGTACTGCTTGCCGATCACGAAATCGTCGTGGCCGTGGCCGGGCGCGGTGTGGACGCAGCCCGTCCCCGCTTTGCTTGTCGCTTCACGGGCGCGCGCCTCTTTCACGTCGAGTTCCGTCTCGGCGTCGGCCTCGCCGCCGAGCGTGACGTGCTCGCCGAGGATGACGAGCGACTTGCGTTCGAGCCACGCGTGGCGGCATTCGAGTCGGTCGAGCTTCGCGCCGGGAAAGCGCGCCAGAACGCGCGGCGCCTCAAGCCCGCACTTCTCTGCGACCGCCCCGGCCAGTTCGCTCGCCACGATGTAAACCTCTTCGCCGTTCTCAATCGCGCAATATTCAAAATTCGGGTTGACGGCGACGGCGAGGTTGGCGGGCAGCGTCCACGGCGTTGTCGTCCAGATGAGGAAGAAAACACTCCGTCCTGCGAGTGCCGGATCGATCTCCGACGGGTCGGAGGCCAGAGGAAATTTCACGTAGACGGACGGACTCGTGTGCTCCCTGTATTCGACTTCGGCTTCCGCGAGCGCCGTCTGATCGTAGACGCACCAGTAGACGGGGCGCGCGCCCTTGTAGACGTAGCCGCGTTCGACGAAGCGGCCGAAGAGTCGCGCCGTCTCGGCCTCGTACTGGTTCGACATCGTCAGATAAGGGTTCTCCCACAGGCCGAGGATGCCGAGCCGCTGGAAGTCGCGCGTCTGCCGCTTCAGGGCTTCGCTCGCGTGTTCGCGGCAGGCGCGGCGCACGCTCACGGCGGGCATGTTCGCTTTCTTCGCGCCGAGTTTTTTGTCAACGAAGAGTTCGATAGGCAGCCCGTGGCAATCGTAGCCGGGGACGTAGGGCGCGTCGTAGCCGAGCATGGTGCGCGATTTGACGACGAAGTCTTTGACGATCTTGTTGAGCGCCGTGCCGAGGTGGATGTCGGCGTTGGCGTAGGGCGGCCCGTCGTGGAGGATGAACTTCTCGCGCCCGCGCCGCGCTTCGCGGATCAGGTGGTAGAGGTTCAGCCCCTCCCATTTCTTGAGGCGCGCGGGTTCGGCCTGCGTGAGGTTGGCCTTCTGCGCGAAGTTGGTCTTCGGTAAATTGACGGTCTTCTTGAGTTCAAGGGGTGCTTCGGTTGTCATAACGATTTTCGATATTTGCGGTGCGAATCTTGCAACATAAAACCGGAAAGTCCCAAGTCCAAAGTCTGACCTTGAACCTGGGACTTTGGGAATGTGGAGTCGGACGCGAGTGCGCCGGGGTCAGCCGATGAACAACTCGTCCTCTCCGTAGGTCTGGTCAATCTGTTTGGGGGCGGGCGACACCAGCACTTCCAGACCGCGCCGGACGCCCGCCATAATCGCGGCCAACTCGCGCGCCGGTTCGACCAGTTTCGTGTGGATGAACAGGGTGGTGTTGGAAAACTGCCGCTGCGCCTGATCGATGGTCGCGCTCACCTGCTCGACCTTGTCGCGCGCCGTGACGGCGGTGTAGCCGACGAGCTGCCTGAGTTCGCGCACCTCTTCCTTGATGAGCGCCGAGGACTCCGAGAAATGGACGGAGGCCGTCGCCAGGTGCGTTGACATCAGTGTCACCTGATCGGCCACCTCTTTGCCCTGCGCCGCGATCTCCTTCACCTGCTCGCTCATCAGGGCCACGCGATCCAGCAAAGGCTCCGCGCGACGTTCGAGGTTGCCGACCATCACCACCACGCGCCGCACCGCGAACGCCATTGCGATCAGCGCGACGGCGACGCCGACGAACGCCACGGCGACGATCACCAAAACCCAGAACGCCGGATCACTCGTGCTCATCTGAAAAGCCAGCAGGGACATAAACAATTTCGGAATGCGAATTTCGGATTGACAGGCAAAGCGGATGGGCAAGAGGTCTCTTGTTTTTAATCCGCATTCCGCAATCCGAAATGGTTAGGGTTTTTCCGGCTCGTAGGCCGGAGCCTGGTTGAGAACGTTGGTGCTCTCGGTGCGGCGTTTCTCTTCGGCGTAGGCGCGCTTGCCCGCGTCAATGGCGGCGGACAAATTTTCGCCGCGCTTGGCTGCGGCCTGACGCGCCGCGCCGGCCACCTCGCCCGCCTTGCTTGACGCCGTCGAGTAGAGTTCCGTCGCGCGCTCGCGCGAAACTTCATAATATTCGTTGGCCTTGTCGCGCGCGCGATCCGCGCCCTGCCGGGTGGCGTCGGCGATGTCGCCGCGCAACTCACGCCCCGACTTCGGCGCGAACAACAACGCCGCCAGCGCGCCGAACGCGCCGCCGATCAGGAAGCAGGTGAGTTGCGTCGAGAGTCCCGACTCTTCTTCTACGCGCCGCGTGCGTCCCGCTTCTACTGCTCTGCGCTGCGTGCGCCCCGCCTGTACGCCATTCATTGACATCGCCATGACCTCTTTTCTTCGAGCCGGGGCGCGGGCTGGTAGCCCCGGCGTTTAGTCTCCAAAAACTCGACGATTGTATGCCCGCGCAAAAACTATAACAAAGAGGCGCAAAGAGGCGCAAGAAACGCTCATTAGAAGAGAGTCAAAATGCCCGTCGCGGCAGAGAGGTTGTGGTCGAAGAGCAGTTTCACACCTGAACCATCATTTGCTGACGCTCGCGGTCGGCGGCGTAACTGAGGGGATTTATATCCATGACAAACCCAAAAGTTCTTAACGGCTGAGATGACGCGGGGCGAAACCGCCGCTAAGCCCGCCAAAGTTTAACACGCAAGCTGAAAAACAAAGTTCGTTGTTACGCCCTCACGTCCATTGAATTGTTATGCCTCGCCGGATTAACCAAGTCCGGGATAGCGCCCCAAATAAATAAGAATAAAAGCAAGGGTGTTTGAAACTCCGTGCGCGACAATAGGAACTACGAGATTACGTTTCGCGGACAGAAACAACACTCCGAGTATTAATCCGCTCAAGCCTTCCTGAATCCAGCCGGAAACGCCTTGCTCCGTATGTCCCCAGCCGAATAAAATGCTGGACAACAACAAAGCCGCTAACCAGGCCGCTCGGCTCTCGCCAAATACTTGTGCCAATCGCTTCATCAAAAAGCCGCGAAAACAGATTTCCTCGCCGAACGCCGCCAGCGTCCAGGACAACCCGAGAAAAATAAACAGCAAAATCAAATTGCCGCGAATTTCTTTGAATTCCGAATAATTAGGCTCCGTGCCGAAGAAACTGCTAATCAACGGTGTCGTCACATAGACGGCAAACAGTTCCACCAGTACGCCAGCTAAAACGCCGACCATGATTGCCCAACCGAAATTGTCCGGGCGCGCCAATCCAATTTCCGACCAACGCTCGCCGCGCAAACGAAGAATTATCCAGATTAAAGGGATTAAGAAAATGGTCTGTGTGATAGGAACTAAGCCAAAAGCATCCGCAACAACGACTGCGACGAAGACGGCAATCTCAATCGCAAGGCGGAAAATATTTGTCTTGGGCAGATTACTCATCACATAACTTCAGAGGTATGACTTTGTATTTTACCGAATTTTCATAAACCATTTCGACTTCCAAAGTTTATGAAAATTTAGATTCATATTCGATTTTTGTGTGCCTTACTTAATAAAAGAAAATTCGCGTGAAATTTTTCATCCAAATTATTAATTTCGGGTTTGCCAAATATACAATTCCCAAAACTAACGCCCGACAGCATCATCCGGGGCTGCATGTCTCTGCTCGTCACAGGGTCACTGACTTGTAGCGAGCCGGGAAATATCCGTGCGTTCGTCGAGGGGTTTTTGCGTTTTAAGTCTTCGACGGTAGTAGAACACGAGCACGACGGCGAGTGTTTGGCCGAGCGAGGTCGCCCAGAGTTGCCGCCACGGTTCGGGCAATAGCAGGAGGACGCTGCCGGAAAAGGCCGCGACCGCGCCGAAGTAGCCGCCGATCATCTTGACGAGATGTTCGTAGAGCCAGAGGTTGGGCGAGAAGGGAGGCGCGAGCGGGCGCGCAAAACGGTAGAGGTCGTATCCGGCGTAGAGCACGCTCCCGACGCCGAGCGAATAGACGACCGGCAAATTCTTCGTGATGCCGCCCGCCGCGCCGAGCGCGATGAGCGACACGCCGACGGCGAGTATGACGAGCGTGACGATCCAGTCAACCGGGCGCGCGCTCTGTTTCGCGTCCAGGTCAGGGCGTTTGCGCGAGAGGACGCGAGAGCCGGAAAAGACCGCGACGGCGGACGCGGCGGTCAGCCCGGCGAAGTAAGGGTTGAGGCTGATGAGCGTGAGCACGGTGGCCGTGCCGATGACGACGCACATCATGTAGAGAAACAGCCTGCCCGATTTTTTGTGCGCCCGCCCGGCCGCGCGCACGGGCTTCGGCGCGACGAGCGCGACGAGGCCGACGACGACGGCGAGACTTCCGGCGATGATATGCGTGACGAGCAGGAACGAGGACAGAGATTTCATGGCGCGAGGTTCGCTTCCGGCGGCCGGATCATTTTGGCCGCCCCGAACCTTACGCGCGAGACGCGGCGGATGTTCCCCGCATCCGTCAGCAAATGTTCGCCCGGGTGAGGCGGCACAGGCCGCGCCGGGTTCTCCGGCGCGCCTCAAGTCACTTGATCAGGTGCTTCAACTTATCGTAGTCCCAGCACAGGAGATAAATGTTCGCCAGCAACATCAACCCGGTGATGAAGGGTGTGCCGCGAAAGTCGAGCGAGACGGTGATGACGAAAATGTTGAGGATGAGCGGGAAATAGACGAGCGCGCCGATGGTCGCGGTTCTGGGAATGAGCAGCAGGAGGGCAGCGGCCAGTTGGCACAGGCCGAGGAATCGCCAGTAGAAACCCGTGCGATACATGGCTTCAAAGAAGAACCCGACGGGGTTGTCGAGGTCGAGGATGGTGAAGCGATTGCCCAGCACTTTGGTGATGCCGGACGGAATGAAGCCGAGCGCGAGAAGTATTCTGGTGAAGACCGTGAAGATTCTTAAAAGTCTCGCCCGTCGTACTCTCGCGTGCGCGCGATCCAGCGCAGACCGACCATGCATAGTTGTGTAGACGCTGTCCATACCCCTGTAAACGTTGGAACGCGGCGGCCATTAACACGCACTAAGATAGCGACGATTAACACGCGCTAAGATTTTGCACGCCTCGTTCCCATCGCGCGTCGCTTTCTCAGTCTCCATCTTTAGCCGTCCGGCGCGGCGGCCTCTCCGCGCAACGCACCTGCCGCACACGCTCCTCGTAGTCATCAGCCTCGTAGTTGCCCACAATCTCCCCCAGCACCTCAAGCGGCAATTCCGCTGCGCGCTTAAAGTTGATGCAACTTTTCCCGCACTTCAGTTTCGCATCGGCGGCCGCATCGAACTTCGCCTTCATCTCGGGAAAAAGGTAGAGCGGCATCAGGTACAGGCTGATGTAATTCTTCTGGTTCGCCAGCGCGACCAGCCAATCCTTGCCCGCCTTGAAACTCAGAAACTTTGCGTCGATCTCTTCCACATACCCCTCGGGCACGTGCGCGCGCACCACGTCCCACACGCGCTCGATTTCGCCGCGCCGCTCGGCGGGCAGGCTGTCAAGATACTGTTCATATGGTAGCCTCTGTGCCTTTACCATCATCTCCTCCAACTTTGCTCGATTCGTTGTTTTTGAAGCCGTTGAGATAATCCGTGATGTACTGTCTCAGGCCGCCGCTATCCCAATTGGGAGGCAAAGGCGCTTGAAATATTTGCTCAATCGCGTGCAGGCCGAGCATCCGGTAACTCTCGAACTGCTGTTCGCTGAAAAACTGATCGCTGGTTGATTCGTGCGGGAATTTGAGATTGGTTTTCGCGTAGTTGAAAATGTCGGTCGGTTCTTCCGTCGTAAGCATCGGCTTGATGTAGATCAGAACCCCGTTCTCAGTCCCTTTGCTTTCGTCAACATGCTTGTAATGAATGTCGCCGATGGCGCAGTAGGTTTTCGGAGGCTCCTGTTCTTTCGAGTAGTTGACGATGTTCATGATCTCGATGGGCACTCCGAGGTCAACGCGGACTCTGCGGATGGCGTTCCCCAGATTCTCGAATTTATGATCGGGGTCGCTGCTTGCGTCTATCACGAAGATGGTATGGCAGCGGCGCAGCACCATCTCGTAGAGGCCGAGGTTTTCAAAATGTCCTCCGTCGGACAGGTAGATGTATTCTTTGTCTTCGACGGTCTGGCCGAGAGCCTCCGCAAACATCGGCTTGAGCGCCCACTTCGGCCCCGACCTACCGTACAAATCCTTGCGCGGGTTGCCGAGCCACCAGCCGAGCCGAGCGTTGAACAAGGTCATCAGGAAGGTAACGGCCGCCGAAGAATAGTAGCCCATGTTGGGGCTTGCCGCCGCGCCCGAGATGGTGAAGGCCGTGCCGAGCGAGATGGATTTGGGATGCTTGCCGCCGTATTCTTCCGCGCGCCGATAGCCGTAGAGGTAACTTCCACAGTGGAGCGGCGAGACGGTGAAGGTGGTCGCCTTCCGGTCTTGCCAGGCGAGGTTTTTCCCCTGCACCAGATTCCATGTCATGTTCACGATGTGGAGTGGCTTCTTTATTTCCGGGGGGTCAGATTCCCGGTTAGGCCACAGTTCATACATGCGGAGGTCGTCGTCGGGGTCGAAGCCGGTGAAGAGGTTCGGCGTGCGTTTTCTGGATGCGCCCAGATACGCCCTGATGAGGCGGTTGCGGTACATCGAATGCAGTGAGAACTCGTTGATGTTAATGCACCACGCCATGATGATGGAGATCAACGCCAGTACGCCGCCCAAGCGTAAGAGAGACAGGACTGACGTATCCTTGATGATCAGGGAGTGGCTGATGACGGGAAATGTTTCGTCCCAGCCGGCGATGCTCTTCAATGGATACCACCTGGGCACGTGCCTGATTAACAGGATCAGCAGGTCTGTGAAAAACGACAGAGCGATGATCAGCGACAGGACGAAGATGGGCGCGGCCGCTTTCACCGCGTAGTCCATCACGGTGGTGAGCCGCCCGGCCTTCTCGGCCTGCCGGTCGTTGGCCGGGGTCTTCGCGCTTACTCCGAACAGAATCGTGACGAAGCCGGAGATGATTCCGAACGGGATCAAGATCGCCTTCAAGATGCCGCCGCTGGTCAGGGCAGTCTGTCCTTTGTTCGTCCAGATTTGTTCCAGCGCGCTCGGGCCGAAGAGCACAAGGGAATTGATGACCGCCCACGCCACAGCCACAATCAACACCCACGCGCTCACCCGCCCAGACCACTCCCGGTCTTCATCGGTCAGGGAGCGTCCGCCGAACAGCCCGACGGAGAGAATGCCCATGAAGAGGAACACCAGCAGGAGTTGCGGGCCGTCGAAACTGGCGTAAAGTTCCGGCCGTTTAGCTGGAAGAGTTCTGGTAATTTTTTCGGGTATTGATAACACCCATAAGAGTAGTCCGCCGAGCGCGCCCGTCAAAATGGCGATCAACAATTCGAGTGAGCGTGAAGACGCATCGCCCCAGTAATTGCGGAAAACCTTCCCGCGGAAGTGGAGGTAAACTATCGCGGACGTGAGAAGCCAGCCGAGTCCGTGCAGCAGCGCGGCGCCCCCGGTGAATTCCCATAAGTTCAGAGATGTCCCGGCCATGAGATACCACGAGCGTCCGATGGTTAAGAGCAATGTCGCCACGAGCAACGGAAATAAACACCACCGGAGGAAGTTTTTCTGGTTATCGGGGTCGGAGGCGGCTTTCCCCAGGGTCTGATCTGCCTGCTGCCTGACGCCGGGAGCGGTTTGCTCTCTTCTCAGGCTGGGGCGGTGGGCGGCGATGTAGGCGAGAGCTATCGAGCCGGAAATTAGTCCCCCGTATAAACAGATGTAGGCCTGTCCGGCGATGGAAAGGTAATACCGCGCGCCCTCGTTAACATAGCCGGACACGTCGAGATGGAACCCGAAGTTGCGGAGAATGAGCGCGGCGTAAATTCTGGGGAGCAGCAAGGCCGCCATGAGCAGCGGGATAAACACGAGCCAGTTGAGGAACAGGTTGCGCAGGTAGATCGCTACCAGAGTCCACGTGTCCACGGAAAAGAGACCGAGCTTCGGACTCAGGTAATTGCTGTAAGAGCGCAGGTGGCGGATCTGTTCTTGTTCGGGGGGAAGGTTTAGTTTCTGATTTTTCGCCAGCTCTTCGAGCACTGTTGAGACCGGAGCGCGATTAATCCAGGCCGTCAGCCAACTGCCGATGTAGCCGCCGCCCGAGACGGTGGAGAGGTAGTCGAATCTCCCCAGCAGTCCGCGGCTCGCAAGTCCCTGTAGGACGCCGAGGCAGAAGGTCGCGCTGCGGATGCCGCCGCCCGATAAACACAGCGCCCACTGCTTCTGCTTGAGTTCGAGTTTGAGGTCGTGAATCGCTGTGTAGACGGCATTGCGCCGGGCATTCTCCTCATCTTTACTAAGTTCAATATCCGGGGGAATGGCCGGTAGTTGAAACTTAAGTTCCGGATGTAGTTTTTGGAACTCCTCCTCTAACACCTGCGAGAGATAGAGTCGTCGGGTTGTCCCCGGCGCGGGAACAACTTCGGCTTTGCTGCCTTCACCTGTCATGCGTGTGGGGTCTCCTGAAACTGTAATTACGGCGGCAGCGACCGAAGTGCGGACATGCCGGGTGCGATTCACGGGTTGAGAAGTATTTCGAGAGGCTCACGAAAGAACGGTGCTTAGATTCGTAGACGCGCGCGCCCCGATTATATTCCTGTCAGATCAGGCGTCAATACTCAGCGCGCACGACACGTATAACTGAGCGCGCCCGCCGCGCGTGCGTCTCCGGTTTAACGGCTTGCCGGAGACTTTAGCGGCGACTACGAGGCCGGGTCGTCGTTGCGGTAGCCGAGCAGTTTGCGGTAGAGGGTTTTGCGGCCGATCCGCAGGGTGCGCGCGGTGCGGGTCTTGTCGCCGCCGGTGTAGTCGAGGGTGGCTTCGATGGCGCGGCGTTCGATCTCTTCGAGGGTGGAGGGGATGTCCAGTTCGAGTTTGAGGTGGCGGCCTTCCGCAGAGGCGCGGGCGCGCTCGCGGCGGGTGTGGGCGCGCGCTTCGATGAGGGGGCGCCCGATGGCTTCGGGCAGGTCGTCGAGTTCGATCTGGCGGCCCGAAGCGATGATGACGGCGCGTTCGACGGCGTTCTCAAGTTCGCGCACGTTGCCCGGCCAGTCGTAGCCGGTGAGCGCGGCGAGGGCGTCCTTCGAGATGCCGGAGATGTAGCGGCCGGTCTTCTGTTTGTAGTGTTCGAGAAAATGTATGACGAGCGGGTGAACGTCTTCGGCGCGCTCGCGCAAAGCGGGCAGGCGGATGGGAAAGACCGAGAGACGATAGAAGAGATCGCGCCGGAACGTGCCGCCTTCGACGGCGCGTTCGAGATCGACGTTCGAGGCGGCGATGACGCGCACGTCCGCTTTGATGACATCGTTGCCGCCCACGCGCGTGAACTCGCCGTCCTGCAAGACGCGCAGCAGACGCACCTGCGCCGACAGACTCATCTCGCCGATCTCGTCCAGAAACAGAGTGCCGCCGTCGGCCTCTTCAAACTTGCCGCGGCGGCGCGCGCGCGCATCGGTGAACGCGCCGCGCTCGTGGCCGAAGAGTTCCGATTCGAGGAGCGTCTCGGGGATCGCGCCGCAGTTGAGTTTGATGTAGGTCTGATCCTTGCTGCGCGAGTTGTAGTGAATGAGGTTGGCGAGCAGTTCCTTGCCCGTGCCGCTTTCGCCCTGGATGAGCACGGAGGTCTGCGTGTCGGCGACGTTCAAGGCGAGTTCGATGGCGCGGCGGATGGCTGGGGCCTGTCCGATGATGCGGTCTTCGGCGCGTCGCTGGTGGAGGACGGTGCGCAGGCGCATCACTTCCGCCGAGAGTTGGTCGCGTTCGAGCGCCGTGCCCAGTTGATCGGCGATGCCTTCGACGAGCGCGGTCTCGTGTTCGTCGAAACTCTCGCGCGACGCGCTCCAGACGAGGCCGAGCAGCCCGAAGGTCTGCCCGCCGACGTGGACGGGCGCGACGAGCGCGGCGTGGCCGCCGAGCGTGGCGTTGAAGACGAAACGGATGGGCGGCGGCAGCGTCGTGTCGAAGACTTGCAGCGTCTTGCCTTCCTTGAACAACTCCTGCACCGCCGGGTAGTCGGTGATATCGATTGACTGGCCGTGCTCTTTGATCAGGCCGCGCACGCCTTCGGTGGCGGCGTGCGGCGCGGCCTTGAAGGCGGCGAGGCTGACGGCCTTGCCCGTCGGGTTCATCACGCCGAGCGCACAGTAGTCCGCGCCGACGAGCGCGAGAGCGCGTTCCAGCACAAGCGACGTGACCTCGTTGAAATCAGAGCGCGCGTTCAAGGTGTTTGCGATCTCAAGGAGCGCGCGCGTGCGGTGCGATTCGCGCTGCTGATCCGTGTAGAGCCGCGCGTACTGGTAGCCCACGGCGATCTGGCGCGCGATGGATTGGAGGAACGAGACCTCTTCGTCGAGCCACTTGCGCGGCGCGCGCACCGTGTGCATGCCGACGAGTCCGAGCACGTCGCCCGCAAGCACGACGGGCACGACGAGGAGTGAGCGCGTGTTAAGGCTCGCGGGCAGGAGACTCACCTTCGGATCGAGATCGGGCGCGGCGGTGTCGTCAATGCGGATCGGCTGCGCTAGGTTGAAGCGGCCGGCGAGTTGGCGGAAGTCAACGGGAATTGACACGCCGAGGCTCGAAGGAACGTCTTCGCGCGCGCGCCACTCGTGGCTGATACGCAGTTCGCCTTCGGAAGCGAGTTGGATCACGTCGCAACGATCCACGTCCATCATCTGCCCGAGTTCGCTGACAACCGCTTGCAGGAATTTGTCGAGATCGATCTTGGTGTGAATGGACGGCGCGAGGCGATTGATGATCGCCTCGCGCGCCTCGTGCATCTTGATCTTGCGTTCGAGCGAGAGCGATTCGAGGTTCGTGATGGGCGTGGGTTGCAAAGACAAAGGCCGCGCTGCTCCTTACCAACGGACTCGCCGGGCGCGCTGAGCATATCGCCGTCCGGCGACCGCGCGTGTGCGCTCAGGCGAGAGGAATGTTAAGGGCAGATGATAGCAAAGAAATGCGTATTTCGGATTGCGGAATGCGGATTAAAAAACGACTGTCTTTTAATCCGCATTCCG
>DATCWB010000369.1:0-5368 GCA_036566625.1 Pyrinomonadaceae bacterium | reverse complement strand
TGGCGGGCAGCGCGGGGCGCGGCGCGATATGGACGCGCGGCGCGACGAGCGCCATCGGCGCGACCGCTTCAAAGTCGCCCGGCGTGAAGAATGTCGGGTTGTTCTGTGTGCGATCCGGCGTCACCTTGATGGTGCGCGTTTTCCTGTCGCGCACGACCGTGAGCGATACGTCGCCTTCGTCTTTGCGGTTGAGGGCGCGCGCGAGTTCGGCCGCATTTTTGAGGCGCGTGCCGTCAACTTCCGTCACCACATCGCCCGCCCTGAGTCCGGCCTTCGACGCCGGACTGTTCTCTGTGACGGAGGTGACGAGCAGGCCGTCGCGCCCCGAAACGCCGAAGTAGCTCGCGAGTTGATCGGTCAGGTTTTGTGTGGTGATGCCGATGCGCCGGCCGCCCACGCCCTGTATGAGCCTGAAGTTTTCGCCGAACCCTTCGGCGCGAAACTTCTCCAGACCCTTGCGCATCTCCTCGGAACCGCGCTCCCACTCCTTCGCGCGTTTCTTCCACTCCTCGGAGTTGCGCGACAACTCCTTCGCGCGGCGTTTAAGTTCGTCGGCGTCGAAGTTGAACGTCTGCCCGCCGGGGAAGTTGAAATTGCCGAACGCCCCCGGCGCGAAACCTTCGCGCTTCCCGAGCGTGACGGACACCTCCTGCTCCGCGCCCGCCCGGCTGATGGAGAGCCGCGCGGTGTGTTCGGGCGCGCTCTCGTTGATGAGGCGTTGCAGTTTTTGCACGCTCGAAACCTGTTCGCCGTCGAATCGCAGGATGACATCGTTCTTTTGCAGTCCCGCCTTCGCCGCCGGGCTGTCGGCTGCCACGTCGCGCACGACGACGCCGCGCGGCTCGCCGCGCAGGTTGAAACTGTTCATGTTCTCGCGCGTCACGCTTTCGACCGAGACGCCCAGATGATTACCGCCGCCGTAGACGAAAACCTGCGCGCCGGAAGGACGCGCGGCCGCGCCGCCGCCCTGCGCTTCCTGCGCCTGTGCGCCCCCCACGGCGACGAACAACAGTGCGAGGGAAAGAACCGTTTTTTTAACGAACATAAATACAATCCTCCGAGAGAGATTTCTGGCAATTTCACGAAGCGCGTGCGGCGCGGTTCCGAAAATTTCGCGCCGCCACGAAGCGCCGATGGTTTTGCGCGACGGCGCGCACTTAGGTTAATTTCTCCGCGATGAAAATTCTCGACATCGGCTGCGGCATCAAGAAGACGCCCGGCAGCATCGGCCTCGACAGCAACCCGCGCACACACGCCGACGTGATCCACGATCTCGACGCCGTGCCCTACCCCTTTCCCGATAACGAGTTCGACGTGATCGTCGGCAATCAGGTCATCGAGCACATTGACGACGTGCTGGCCGTCGTCGCCGAGCTACATCGCATCTCGAAGCCCGGCGGCCTCATCCGTCTCGACACGCCGCACTATTCCGACATCGCTTCCTACACAGACCCGACGCACCGCCATCACCTGACGACCGAATCCTTCGCCTACTTCACGGGCAAACGCCCCGACTTCGCCTTCTACAGCGAGGTCGAGCTTCGCCCGCGCGTCGTGCGCGTGACGCTCCTGAAACTCTGGCGCGCTCTGGGGATTGAACTCCTCGTCAACAGTTGCAACCGCTACCCCGCGCTCCGTTTCATACGCCGCTTCTGGGAGACTTACCTCTGCTACGTGATTCGCGGCAAGACCATCTACTTCGAGTTTGAAGTCATCAAGTGATTGCCCGCCCGCGCTGTTAAGGTAGATGGAGGGCGGGCGGAAAAGGTTTCAATCTTAAAAGGGAGCGCGTGAGTCGCGGTTCGGCCGAACGCGCCGCCGGGCGACGCGGCCGAGCGGTGTCACGGAAATTTAAGGGCAAATCATTTGACCGGAATCGGCGTTTGTCATATCCTCGCCGCTCCTCTGGAAAAATTCGCACCCCGAATTTAGACGGATGATTTCGAGAAAAGGCGCACCCAACTCGCGCGCCCGACTATCCTGGACAGCAAACTGATAAAGCAACCGGCTCTCAATACGCACTGCACCACCTTCAATGCTCAACTTCTCAGGAGAATTCTCTATGCAACCCCTTCGCAAGCTCTTTTTTGTTACCCTCGCGACGCTCGCTCTGGGCTTCGCCTTCTCGACTTCGCAGGTCGCCTACGCGCAGGAGGACGTGCCGCCGGCAGAAGACGACGTTGTGATCAACGAGTTCGTCGTCAACCCGGCCGCAGGCAAGGAATATATCGAACTGCTCGTGACGAAACCCGGCGGCGTCAACATGCAGGGCTGGACGATCTCGGACGTGTCATCCCGCACGGCTGCGGCGGGGGCGGGAGGATCAGAAGGCGACTTTATACTGCCAGCCTCCGCCCCTTACCTCGCCAACGTCCCGCAAGGCACTTTCGTCGTGCTCGTCTTGACGACCCCCGCGGCCAACACCAATACGCTGACTGAAGACACCAGCACGACGGACGGCAACCGCAGGCTCGTGCTGTTCACGACGACGGCCGGGGTGACGGTCGCCCCGACGATAGACAACGCCGCGAGCGACAACATTCAAGTGTATGCAGGCACGCGCGCCACGGGCACGCTCATCGATCAGACGCTCGCCGGAACTAACACCTCTCTCGTCGCGGGCGCGACGTGGGGCGATAACAGCACCGCTACCACCACCGACAACATCAACGGCGGGACGAGCATCCCGTCGAACTCGGCTATCCGCTTCGTGCCCACCGCCGACACGCTCGCCGCTTATCAGGACAACGACACGGGCGCGCGCTTCGTCCGCGATGCCGCCTCTTACGGCACGCCCGGCGCGCCCAACACCGGCGTCCCCGGCGACGCTTCCATTTTCAGCGGGGGCGGCGCGCCGCTCATCATCAGCGAGTTTCGCCTGCAAGGCCCCACCGGCACGTGCGACGAATTCGTCGAGATTTACAACACGAGCGAAGAGCCTTACACGGTGCAGTCGCTAAATGCCGGCTCGACCGGATTCTCCGTAGTTTCGTCAAACGGCCCCACGGTGCTTTTCACCATCCCGAACGGCGACACCATCCCGGCGCGCGGCCACTACCTCGGCACTAACGACGGCACGCTCTGCACCGGAGGTGGGGCATACAGCAGCGGCACGTACCCGGCCGGTAACAACACGACCGCCACCGCCACGGGAGACAGGGTTTTCGTCAGCGGTGACACCCCGCTCAACGCCGGCATCGCGCTCTTCAACAACTCGTCCGCCGGGGGCTTCACGGATACCAACCGCCTCGACGCCGTCGGCCCGACGAGCGAAACCAACGCGATCTTCAAAGAGGGCACGGGCTATCCCCCGCTCGACGCTTCTGCTCAGGTGAACTTCCAGCCGAACTACAGCATCTACCGCGATCTGAGGAGCGGCCTGCCGCAAGACACGCAGGATAACGACGCGGACTTTGACACCGTCAACCCCAACGGAACCGAGCTGTGCGCCCCGACGGCCAACTTCTCCTGCGTGCGGCTCGGCGCGCCCGGCCCCGAAAATCTCTCGTCGCCTGTCCAGCGCAACGCCGACATCAAGGCGTCGCTCATCGACCCGAACTGCACCGGCATGGCCGTCAATCCCGTGCTGCCGAGCGCGTGCCGCTTCGAGCGTCGCACGGCCGCGGGCTCGTCGCCCGCCGCTCTGGGCACGCTCTCTATCCGCCGCCGCTTCACCAACTCGACGGGCGCGCCCGTCACGCGGCTGCGCTTCCGCATCGTGAACATCACGACCTTCCCGGAAGGGGGCAACAACGGCTTCGCCGACCTGCGGGCGATCAGTTCCTCGACCGTTACGGCCTATTGCCAGAGCGAGAGCGGCATCCCCCACCAATGCACCGACAACCCCAGCCCGACGACCGATATCGAGGGCACGACGCTCGAAACGGACCAGTACGGGCAGACGAACGGCGGCGGATTCAACTCGACGCTCACGCTGCCGAATCAACTCGCCGACGGCGCGAGCATCAACCTGCAGTTCACTCTCGGCGTGGAAACGAACGGCTTCTTCCGCTTCTTCGTCAACGTCGAAGCCCTGACCGGCACCCCTGCGCTGCAGTCCCCTGCGGCCACCAAAGCTCAGGCGACGGGCAAAGCTCGCGCCTCGAAGTTGAAGAAATAAAAGCGGCGGCTCTCGTCCGCCCGCTCTCTCAACCAACCGGAACGCCCGCCGAGGCTTTCCGCCAAATCAAACCGGCCTCCGTTCAGCAAGCGACTTGCTGAACGGAGGCCGGTTCGATTTTAACTTCGCGGTCGCGCCGCTCTGATTTTAACTTCGCGGTCGCGCCGCCCCTTGTGCGCCTGCTCTCAGTCGCCGGCCGCCTTGCGATAAACCTCCCGCCCGTCGCTGCCGAGTTCGAGCGCGAGTCTATTCTCAGCGTGCGCCAGGTCTAGATGCGCCACCGCCTCCGACACGGCGAGGAAGCGATGCACGTCCTCCGCTTGCGGAAACATCTCGCGCGCCACCTCCCACGCGCTCGCACCGGTTTTCGGCACGAGGCGGACGACCTCCGCCTGCCGCTCCCGAATCGCGCGCAGGTAGCGCGTGAACAACTCCTCGAAATCCTCGACCGCCTCGCCGTGCCCGCCGTGGACGAGCGTCGGCGCGAAACTACGCAACCGCGCCAGGCTCACGAGGTACTCCGCCAGCGACGGGAACCGCCGCGAAGGGTCAACCGGGTCGGGCGAGAGCACCGGGTTCGGCGTCACGCGTTTCAACACGCAGTCGCCCGCGATGACGGTGCGGTCGGCCTCGCGCAGGAAAGAGCAAGACCCCGGTGTGTGTCCCGGCGTGTGCAGCACGCGCAACGCGCCGCTCTCGAACTCCAACTCCGAATTGTCCAACAGTTCCCCGTGTTCCTCGTCTTCGAGCGCGTCCGCGTACTGGCGCACGCCCTCATACATCCGGCGCATTTCTCCGACTTCCTCGCCCGGCACTCCGGCGCGCGCGAGCAGCGCGCGGTGCTCCTCATATTCGAGCCTGCCCGTTCGATGCCCCGTCTCCCAGCCGTGAACGAGCACCTCCGCGTCCTTCGCCTCGTCGCGCAGAGACTTCGCCAGCCCGCAATGATCCTCGTGCGCGTGCGTCAGGACGATGCGCTTTACGTCTAAGACGCGAAACCGCGCGCGCCTCAAGCCCTCGCGCAGAGCCTCCAACGCCTCGCGCGTCTTCGGCCCCGTGTCAATCAACGTCACCGGGTCTTCCGCGATCAAATAGACGTTGACCGGCCCTATGTAGAACGGCGTCGGCAGAGAGATGGGGATAATGCGCATGGATGGAATATAAAGGGTCGGGGTGAAAGGTTAAAGGGGAAAGGAGAAAACGCCGCCGGAGCTAAGACTTCCGGCTCGATCCCTTTCCCCCTTCCCC
>DATCWB010000368.1:0-7184 GCA_036566625.1 Pyrinomonadaceae bacterium | reverse complement strand
TTTCCACTTTAAACACACGCGCTTGCTGTTCCGGACCCCGACAGGCGGTAGCGAGAGGAACACGTAAGGGCATCGCGTCATGCTCACCGTTTGAGCACTCCCCGGCCTAACACACGCACAAGGATTACCGATTTCCTGGAGGAACACGTCAATGAATACCCGCCGAATTTTTCTTGCCACAGTTATAGGGCTGCTCGCCCTTGCCGTCATTATGCCCGGACTGTTTGGCTCGGCCGCCGAAGCCGTCAACCCCACACCGCTTGTGGCTTCTTCGAAGCCTCGTCCGAGCGAACTGGACGTGCGCGGCTTGCACGGCGTCCCCCGCGGCACTGACCTGCGCGCCCCGACCGCGGCTCAGTTGCGTGCTATCGCTTCGCTCCAGGCAGTGAGCGGCGCGTCTCTCCAGGTGCGTTATAACGGACTGACGGCCACGCCGAGCCACCTGTTCAGCTATACGGGCTATTTGACGCCCTCCAGTTCAGCCCCGCCGGAAAAGATCGCGCGCGACTTTCTCACGCGCTGGCGCGGCATCTTTCGCTTCAGCGATAGCGACCTCTCAAATCTTCGTCTGAAGTCGCGCGCCACGATTCCCGACACGGGAACGACCATCGTCGTCTTCGAGCAGCAGGTCAATAATCTGCCGGTCTATAAAGGCGAGGTGCTCGTCAACATCAGCCGCGCCGGGCGGGTCATCAACGTCGGCAGCGAGAACTTCCCGCAACTCAGTGTGGCGAACGGCTTCACGCTCAGCGCGTCGCAGGCCATCACGAGCGCCGCCAACGCACTCGACGTGGCCGGCTTCACCCCGCAGTCGCTCGGCACGACGCCGGTGCTCAGGAGCTTCGGCGACCTTCCGCCCTACACCGTCGAAGGACAGAAATTCAGCGGCGGCGGCACTTTCACCGACGACATCATCGTCACGCGCGTCGTCTTCCCGCTCGGCGACACGGGGCGGGCGGCTTACAAGTTCGTTCTCACAACGCCGCAGTATGAAGGCATCATGTGGGAGAACATCGTGGACGCGCAAAGCGGACAGGTTTTGCGACGCGCGAGCCTGACCGCGTTTCAAAAGAAGAGCGATGCGCGCCGCAGCGGCAATCCCAGCACCAATATGAAAGGCGTGGCCGGGAAAGAGGCGAACTTCGGCCCGCCGGGAGGCGGCCCCCCGGCCGTGGGCAGGCTCGGCACGTTCCGTCCAGACATTCAAAATTCCGTGGAGGCTTATAACCCCACCGGCACGGCGCAGGGTAAAGTCTTCGACGGCGCTCCGACCGCGCTCTCGGGGCTGGGCGGCTTCGGTCGTCCGACCCCCGGCAACCCACCGACCTACGCGCCCGAATCCACAACGGCCGCCGCCAGCGGGCGCGGCTTCAAGCAGAGTTTAGTCTTCGCCCGCACCCAGACGCCGCTCGTCTACACCGTCCCGTACGGGCAGGTGCTGCGCGGTCTGCCCGATGCCACCAACCCGACCTCGGCCTCGCCCTTCGGCTGGTTCTACCTGCCGACGAACACCGGCGGAACCGAGATCAACGACAGCGACATCAACCGCGCCACGACGCGTGCCTTCGGCTATAACACGCATCCCGAAGCCGCGACGCGCAACGTCCCGGAAAACTCTCCGAACTGCGCGCCGCCCGCGGCCTGCGCCGACAAGAGCCAGCCGTTCTCCGCCTCGCTGACGCCCATCGCGCCGACGGTGGAACTGTCCGACAGCCGCCAGCTCTCGGCCGTCTTCGAATCGCGATATACGGAAGGCAACAACGTGCTCGTCGCCGACGATCACGCGAGCGACAACGAGACGACGCACGGTATCAAAGGCTATAACGCCACGCGCAATTTCATCCCCAGCTATTTCGATTTCATCAACTCCTACGAATTCAACGGGCCGGACGCGGGCGGCACGCCCTTCTTCCCGCCCTCCACTTTCCCCGACGTGTATCCCGCCACGGTGACGTTGTTTTACTACAACAACATCATGCACGATTACCTCTACAGCATCGGTTTCACCGAGCCGCTCTGGAACTTCCAGCAGGACAACTTCGGGCGCGGCGGCGCGGGGCGCGACGCCTTGAGCGCGCAGGTGCAGGACGGCTCGGGCACGGACAACGCCAACATGGGCACGGGCGCTGATGGCGGCGCGCCGCGCATGCAGATGTTCCTCTTCACCGACGCCGGTTTCCGCCGCACCGATGGCGATTTCGACTTCGACATCGTCGCCCACGAGTTTTATCACGGCGTCTCGAACCGCTCCGTCGCCAAAGGTGACACGGGCTGTCTCGGCGTCACGCTCGTCGGCGAATCGGGTGGGCAGGGTGAGGGCTGGTCTGACTACATCGCCTCTTCGATGGGAGAAGACGACGCGGAGGGCGAGTTCGCCACGGGCGAGCACGACATCGGCATCCGCCGCCTGCCCGTAACGAACTATCGCTGGTCTTACGCCTCGATCAACGGTCAGGTGCTCGCGCGCCGCGACCGCCACTACGACCCTACAGCCATCCCGGATCAAAGAGTCGCCGGCGTTCCTTACGAGGTACACGACATCGGCGAAGTTTGGGCCGCGACGCTCTGGGATATGCGCGAGTTGATGATCATGAAAGACCCGAACGGCATCTTCTTCGACGGCACACGCCGTTTGAGTAATTTCGTCACGGGCACGGGCGGCCTCTTCTACATCGGAAACAGGCAGGTGCGCTCCGTTGACGCGCTGCACCCGATTGACTACCGCAAGTCGTTCAACACGACCGCCCCGCAGGCCGTCCCCGGCTCGACGCCGCCCCCGCCGAGGATCAATGCCGAAGAGCACATCGTCCGCCCCGGCGTGATCGCCACCGAGAATGCATCCAACCCGAATCGCAACGGCCCGCTCGCGACGGCCGTCGCCAACGGCGCGACGCTCGCCGACAAACTCGTCCTGCGCGGCATGCAACTCTCGCCGTGCAACCCTTCCTTCGTTGATTCGCGCGACTCGATCCTGCTGGCCGACCGCGAACTGACCGGCGGCGAAAATCAGGCGATCATCTGGCGCGCTTTCGCCAGCCACGGCGTCGGCGTCGGCGCGCGTTCGACGACGGGCACGGCGGACGACCCCGGCAGCCAGAACGCCCCGGCCATCGTGGAAGACTTCACCGTGCCGCAGGGCGTCTTGCAGTGTGAGCAGCTCGGCCCGCTGGCCGCGCCCACCTTCACGCTCAGCAACACGCAACCCAACACCGTGACGATCACGATCACGGTCACGCCGGGCGCGAACAAATTCATCATCTCGCGCGCCGAGAGCCCTAACGGGCCTTTCGTCACCATCGCCGAAGTCCCGTCCTCCACGACGACTTACAACGATACCGGGCGCGAGCTCGGCAAGACCTATTATTATCAGGTGCGCGCCAGCCGCGACGCGCAGTCGAACTGCGTCTCCACGGCCAACACGCAGAGCATCACCGTCACCGTCGGCGTCGTGCTGCCTGTCCCGCCGATCTTCTTCGGCGTCAGAGAGGTGGTCGATCCGAAGGCTTGCAACATACTGGTCGTCAACTGGGATGCGGCGCTTTCGACCAACCCGAACGCCCAGATCGTCTACGACGTGTATCGTGCGGAGAAGATCGATGCGCCGGGCACTCCCGCCATCTCCGAGCCGACCTTCACGCCGTCCGCCTCGAATCGCCTGACGCCGGCGGGAGGCATCACGACCACCACCTACACCGACACCGGCCTGACGCTCGACAAGCCGTATTACTACATCGTGCAGGCGCGCGATTTGAACAACGGCCAGACCGACACGGGTAACGTCGGCAACCGGCTCGCGAAGTTCAACGCGCCCACTTCGCCGAGTTCGACCAGCACGCCCGTCTTCGCCACCGAAACCTTCGAGGCGGCGACGGCGAACACACGCTTCGACAACGGGCCGCCGAATGCGGCCGGGCCGTTAGTCGATTCGGGCAACGAACCGCAGGAAGCTATCCAGACCTTCCAGCGCGTGACCGGCGTCACGGTCGCCAGCGGCGTCACTTCCTCGACGATGTATGCCCCGAACCTGACGCCGGGCGGCGAAGCCGACCCGACCTACAACCAGGGCGCGCCGAGCGACTTCTCCGTCAAGATCGGCGGCCCCGGCCCGCAGCCTTTGATGCTCACGCCGACTTCGATTCTGGAGTTCGACCACTTCTTCTCGACCGAAGCGAGCTTCGACGGCGGCGTGGTGGAAATCTCCGTCGGCGACCCCAGCTTCAACTCCAACAGCATCCTGCCGACCAACGTGACGCATTTCGATCTCGGCTACTACATGATCGAAGGCGGCTACAACGGCAGGCTCGACGGCACGCTCGCGGCGGGCGTCATCCTCTCGCCCTTGCAGGGGCGTCGCGCTTTCACCGGCGCGAAGGGCTTGCATCACGTGCGCATCGCGCTTCAACCCTTCGCCCCGGGCGGCATGAACAACCCGGGCGGCGCGCCCGTCTATATCCGCTTCCGCATGACCTCGGACGTGGGCACTGCGGCGGGCGAAGACGCCGGCTGGTATATAGACAATCTGGTGATCAACAACCTCGACCCGGCGGCTTGCCCGGTCGTGGGGGCAATCGCGCTCGGCGATGTGATCATCAGCGAATTCCGCCTGCGCGGCCCGGACGGCCCGAACGACGAGTTCATCGAACTCTACAACCGGACGAGCGCGCCGATCATCGTCACGCCGGCCGACAACTCCGGCGGGTTCACGCTCGCCGCGCCCAACTCATCGGGCGTGTTGACGCCGCTCGCCACCATTCAGAGCGGCACGGTGCTTCCGGCGCGAGGCCATTTCCTCATCGCCAACAACAGCAACACCGGCGGCGTCGGCGGTTACAGCCTGTCGAACTACGGGGGTACAGGCCGCGCCACGCCGGATGCCACGTACCAGAGCGACATCCCGGATAACACCGGCGTCGCGCTCTTCAGGACGACCAATACCGGCTCGCTGACGGAGGCCAACAAGCTCGACGCCGCCGGGTTCAGCAGCGCGCCGCAGCTATACCGTGAGGGAGCGGGGCTTGCACCCATCGGCAGCACGAACGCGGAATACAGCCACGTGCGTAATCTGTCCAGCGGGTTCCCGAAGGACACGGGCGACAATGCCTCCGACTTCCAGTTAGTCAACACGACAGGCGCGGCGCTGGGCGGAGTCTCATCAATACTGGGCGCGCCGGGGCCGGAGAACTCTACCAGTCCGATCCAGCGCAACGCCGTCATCAAGGCTTCGCTCATCGATCCGGGGTGCGTAGGTTTCGGCGCGCCGGAAAGCGCGTGCGCACGCGTGCGCACCGGAGCAGGCGCTAACCCGCAGAACGCCGCTTACGGCACGCTCCTGATTCGTCGCAAGTTTAAGAACACGACGAACGAGAGCGTCCGGCAGTTGCGTTTCCGGGCGGTGAACATCAGCACGCACGGCAATGTCCTGGCCGGCGAGGCAGATATTCGTCTGCTCTCTTCGGCAGATCAGCTGGAGGCGACGGACTCAAACGGCAATCCTGTCGTCATCGAAGGGTTGACGCTGGAAGAGCCTCCGGCACAGCCGAACGGCGGCGGTCTTAACTCGACGGTGCGACTGGGCAGGATCACGATGGGTACCCCGCTCGCGCCGGGCAACTCCGTCAACGTGCAGTTCCGTCTGGGCGTGATGTCGCCCAGCGGGAACTTCCGCTTCCTCGTCAACGTGGAGGCGTTGCCCTAAAACAGCGGCTCTCGTCCGCACGCCACAACCTGCCCGCGCCGCCGGAGTTTGCAAATTCCGGCGGCGCGGTTTTTTGCGGGGCGGGCGCGCTGCGCCAAAATCTAAACCGACTCGATACATCAATAAGGCGGTTTGACCTGAGAGTGTGGTTGACTAGCCGCCCCTCTCCAACATATAGTGTGCCTCTCCCGCGCCGCGCCTAGCGGCTGTGCTTTCAGAGAAACAGTTCGCATCCCCTGTCAGGTCTCTCGGCAGACGAAAGTTGCACGAATGTTCAGATTACAAAGACTGGAAATAACCGGCTTCAAATCATTCGCCGACTACACCGATCTCGTTTTCACGGGCGAGGGCATCACGGGGGTCGTCGGCCCGAACGGCTGCGGCAAGTCGAACGTCGCCGACGCCATCGCGTGGGTCCTGGGCGAGCAGCGCGTCAAGCACCTGCGCGGCGCGGAGATGAAAGACGTGATCTTTCAAGGCTCGCGCAATCGCCAGCCGAGCGGCATGGCCGAAGTCGTCCTCCACCTCGTGCGCGACGAGGCGACAGACGAAGAGCCGGACATTGACGACATTGATTCCACGCTCGAAGAGATTGACGAACGCAGCGAACTCGTCGAAGAGAAATTTCTGCCGGAAGTGTCGGCGGTCGAGACCGCCGCGGGCGTCACCGGCGCCGATGCGTCTCCCGTCGCGCAGGCGTCTTCCGACATAGCGATCATTTCGGGCGAGACGGTTGAAGAGCGCGCCGCAGAGGAAAATGAAAATGCGGTCGCAGTCGTCGCCGGCGCTCAAACTCCCGAATCGTTGACGGCGAAAGTTCAGCAGCATCACAAACGTCACTGGCGTCCGCGCCGTCTCGCGCTCGGCTTCGCGCCGGGCGAGACCGTGACGGTGACGCGCCGCCTCTACCGCGACGGCGAGAGCGAGTATCTTTTGAACGGGCGCACCTGCCGCCTGCGCGACATACAGGATTTGTTCTCCGGCACGGGGCTGGCGGGGGCGCACTACGCGATCATCGAGCAGGGGCGCATCGGGCAGATTCTTTCGGCCAAGCCGATGGATCGACGCTCGCTCATCGAAGAGGCCGCCGGGATCACGAAGTTTCGCGTGCGGCAACGCGCCGCCGAAGCGCGTCTGGAAGGCGCGCGCTCAAACCTGCGTCGCGTCTCGGACATCGTCTCGGAGATCGAGCGGCAGGTCGGGAGTCTGCGTCGTCAGGCAGCGAAGGCGCGCCGCTACCGGACGCTGCGCGAAGAGTTGCGCGAACTCCTGCGCCACGTCTACGCGGCCGACGAGCGCACGCTGACCGTCTCGCTGGAAGAACTGCGCACGCACCTCGCCGCCTCGGGCGAAGAAGTGTCCGCACTCGCGGGCGCGTTGGAAGAACGCGAGGAGGAAGCGCGCCGGGCGACCGGAGAAGCGCGCGAGTGCGAGGAAGAATTGGCGGCGGCGCGCGGTGCGGTGGCGGACGCCGCGCTCAGGCGCGACC
>DATCWB010000367.1:0-6564 GCA_036566625.1 Pyrinomonadaceae bacterium | reverse complement strand
GCGGCGCGCGGCCTCTCGCTGCGCGCGGTCGAACAATTCGGCGCGGATTTCGACGACCTCTGGCAGAGAATCGCAAAGCAGTGGTCGTGCGCCGTCGTGCGCCGCGCCGCTTATCTCGACTGGCAGTTCCGGCGGCAGCCGGGCAAGCGTTACGAGACGCTCGGGCTATACGCGGGCGGGCGGCTGGCGGGTTACGTCGTGCTCTTTTTCCGCAGGCCGGAGGGCGGCGTCGCGGCGTCGCCGAAGGTCGCCATCAGTGATCTCTGCTACGACGCCGGGCTGGAGTTCGACGTGGTAGACGAACTTTTGCGCGGCGCGCTCGATTTGGCGCTGGAGCGACGCGCCGGTAGTCTGGTGACGGACGTGTTGGACGCGCGCGTCGAGGCGCGACTCGTGCGGCGCGGTTTCTGGCGCATCAAACGCGCGCCGGGCTTTATGGTTTACAGCGAGACGGAGCGTGAGTTGACGAATAATCCGCGCAACTGGTTTCTGACGCGCGCCGATTCCGACGTGAGCATCTTCGAGCATCCTAATTTGTGAGAGCGCGCTGTGGGCGAGAGTTGAGAGATGCAGGTTCCAGTCATCTTCTATCACAAGATTGATCGCCCCGCGCCCGACTCGCGCGTGCGCGGCGGGTTCACGCCGCCCGCTCGCTTCGCGCGCCAGATGGCCTACCTCAAGCGGCGCGGCTACGTTTTCTACACCGCCTCGGAACTCATCGATCATTACCGCGCGCACGGCGAGTTTCCCCCGAACGGGATCAGCATCACGCTCGACGACGGCTGGGAAGACAATTACACGAACGCCTTTCCAGTCCTTAAACGTTTCGGCATCAAGGCCACGATCTTCGCCATCCCTTCGTGCATCGGGCAGACGGCTTACAAGGCGCAGGCCGCGGGCGAGGGCGCGCGCCCGCACCTGACGCGCGAGGAGATTCTGGAAATGTCGGCCGCCGGGATTGAGTTCGGTTCGCACACGCTCAACCACAAGTTGCTGCACGAGATTTCTCCCGCAGAGGTGCGCGAGGAGGTGTTCGAGTCGAAGCGGCAGTTGGAGGAATTGCTGCAAAAGCCCTGCAAGGTCTTCGCCTACCCGGCCGGTTTTTTCTCCGACACGGCGCGGGCGGCGTGCCGCGAGGCCGGCCACACCGCCGCCTTTACGACCCATTACGGCCCCTCGGACGCGCTCGATCTATATGCCCTCAATCGCACCGAAATACTGCGCCGCGACCGCTTCCTGTTCCAGTTCGCGCGCAAAGTCAAACCGTTTCTCGCGGCGCGCGTTTGAACGGGCGGGGACGACGTGCGAGCCGCCGTCTCTTCCGGCATGGCCTTCGTCGCGGTCGCCGCTGCTGCTGCTCGCGCCGGGGCGTGTGATATATTCAGGAAACCTCGTGCCGCGATCCGGCGTACAACGTAGCGGTTAAGCGTGTCTCCCTCGGGCGCGCTTTTTCAGTGCCCTCCCCGAAGTGTTCAAGGTGTTCGGAGTCTCGGACGGAATCGGTGATTGATGGATAAACGTCGAATCCTGATCGTGGATGCCAACAAGGAACTGCGCACGCTCTTGTCGCAGGTGCTCGGCGAGTTCGGCCACGAAGTCGTCGCAACGGGCAACCGCGAGGAAGCCCTCGCCCGCGAAGACCTCGAAGACTTCGACCTCATCATCAGCGACCTGACGGAAGACGCCGAGGGCGGCGTGCAAATTTTGAGCGAGATCAAGCGCAAGCGTCTGGTCGTGCCCGTGGTCGTCTCGTCCGAGGACGTGCAAAATCCCGGACTCGTCAAAGCCTTCAAGATGGGCGCGGCCAACTACCTGCGCCGTCCCTACGACAAGCAGGAACTGCAAGCCATCGTGGAGAAGACGCTCGGCTACAAACTGCGCTTCGTCGAAGACATGAAGGTCGTGCCGTTCGTGCGCGAGCGGATCGAGTTCGAGTTGCCGAGCGATCTCTCGCTGATGAACGGCGTCCTGCATTACCTGCACGAGCGCGTGACCAAACTCGGCATCATCAACCCCGAACGCTCGAACCTCTTCATCGCGCTCGACGAGGCTTTCGTCAACGCCGTCAAGCACGGCAACAAGTACGACCAGCGGAAACTCGTCCGCATCACCGCCGACTTGTCGCCGAAGGAAGCGCGCTTCACCATCGAAGACGAGGGCGAGGGCTTCAACGTCAAAGAGATTCCCGACCCGCGCGACCCGGCGAATTTGTTCAAAACTTCCGGGCGCGGCGTGCTCCTGATTTACAACATTATGGACGAGGTCGCGTACAATGATCGTGGCAATCGCCTGACGATGGTCAAACGTCCCGAAGAATCGTTCGACAACAAACTGATTGACTCTCTCACGCCAGAAGACCGCCGCCGCAGTGGTAGCCCCGGCGACACCACGAAGCGACGCCCGACGAACAGCGGTTGACGCCGCCCGCCCGCCGCACCTCGATGCCCCGGAGCATCGTGGCGGCGGCGACGCGCTCATGCCGACGCGTCGCGCGTGGCGTTTCTGGCTTCCGCCCGCGCTCCTCGCGCTCCTGCTCGCAATCTTTTTCAGAGACCCGTTCGCAGGCGACTGGGACGCGCTCGACTACACGGTCAACGCCGTGCGCGGCGAGCCGTCTTCGATGCTCTTCGGGCGGATGCTTTTCATCTTCACGAACCACGCCGCCTACCGCATCGCGCGCGCCTTCTTCGGATTGCAGACGGAGCACGCCTACCTGCTCTTCAAGTACATGGTCGTCGCGCAGACGCCCTTCGCGGTCGTCGCCTGCTGGACGCTCGCGCGCGATTTGACGGGGTCGCTCAGGGCGGCGACCGTCGCCTCCGTGATGCTCGCGCTCTCGCCCCTCTTCATCGTCTATAGCGGGCAGGCCATGACCGAGACGCCCGCGCTGCTGTTGCTCTCGGTCGCGCTCGTCGTGCACCTGCGCGGCGTGCGCGGGCGCAAAATGTGGCAGATGCTTGCGGGCGCGGCGTTGCTCGGCCTGTGCGTCAACATACGCGAGCCGGTGGGGTTCTTCGGCCTGTGGCTCGTCCTCGCGCCTACGTGCTACGGGTGGAAACTCAAAGGGCGCGAACTGCTTTTGACGGCGGCGGCCTGTGCGATCTTTTTGACTTGCGCGCTCGCGCCGTTCGCCGTCTGGTGGCTGGCGGACATTGGCGGCTACCGGCAGGCGTGGTACGGGTGGGTCGCTTCGATGCGCGCGGAGTCGGCGTTGCACCCGGTGCGGATAGGCAACCTCGTGCCGTTCACAAAACTCTTCATCATCGCCGCGCCGGTCACGGTCGCCGTGCTGCCCTTCGCGCTCTATCGCGAGTGGCGCGAGCGCGGTTGGACTCCGCTCCTGGCGATGGCGCTCGTCGGTCTCTTCTGCAACCTGATGCTGCTGGGGAACTACAGCACGGTCATCAACGCGCGCTACCAGTTGACCGGGCTGCCCGGACTCGCCCCGCTCACGGCCGCCTATCTGTTTGAACGCTGGACGGCGCGCACGCGCGGGCGCGCATGGCGCGGCTTCGCCTACGCCTGCGCCACCGTGTTGTCGTTCTCGCTGCTCGTCGGCTCGATTGTTTACGTGTTCACGCGGCAGACGCTTGCCAATCACGGGATAACGAAAGAGTATCGCGCGCGGCTCGCGCTGTTGCCGCAGGATGCGGTGGTGATGGCGGGCGGGCAGACCGTGTCCATCAACTATTATCGTGGCCTCGGCCTCGGCCGTTGGGACGTGATCGGCACGGGCGGCGGCTGGCCCGGCGCGCGCCTCACGCACCAGATCGAGTGGCACTTGCAACAAGGCCACCGCGTCTTCGTAGACGTTGACCCGCGCCTCTGGTCTATGGAAGGTTGGCACGAACAGGAGACGCGCGCCCTCGTCAAACTCGCCGAGAGCTTCCGCTTCCGTCACCACGCCGCGACGTTCTACGAGCTTCGCCCGCCACAAGACGAGACGGCCGACCAGGACCCGAACTTGCGAGTCTTACTGAACAAGCCCCGCGCGCGACTCAGATAAGCGATGAACGCGGAACGATCAGGGGTGAAGTAAAAGCAGGAGACAGAATTCAGAAGACAGGAAGCAGAATTCAGAAGACAGGAGACAGAATAAAGCGCGTGCCCCTGCTCCCCTTCTGACTCCTGTTTTCTGACTCCTGTTTTCTGACTCGTGTCTTCTCGTTCCGCGTTCATTGTTCGACGCTGCCTCGTTATGCCTTACGAACTTTTTCTCGCCCTGCGATACCTCCAGCGCTCGAAGCGGCGCGGGCGGCGGGCAAGCGCGCGCGTGACGGCGCTGGCGGGCGTCGTCGGAATCGCTTGCGGCGTCGGTTCGCTCATCTTCGCGCTCGCGCTCTCGAACGGTTTTCAGGACGAGATGCGCGACAAAATCCTGCGGGGCACGGCGCACGTCACGCTCACGCGCGCCGACGGCAAATTCATCGAAGACACGCAGGCGGTCATCGCGCGGGTGCGCGCCGTCGCCGGGGTCACGGACGCCGCGCCGACCACCTACACCGGCGCGCTCCTGAGCGGCCCCGAAGGCGCGGCCTATACCATCGTGCGCGGCGTCGAAGAGCAGGCCGCGCGCAGTCTCGCCGAGATTCGCCGCACGCTCGCCGAAGGCGCGCTCGAACCCCTGTTCGCGGAGACGCCGGAAGCCGCTCCGGATAAACGCGACGGCGTTGCGTCGAAGCGCGGCGAGGCGGGCGCAGAGAAGGAGGCGGGCGCGGCGAGAGATGAAGAGGGCGCGGCGAAAGATGAAGAAGAGGATGAACCCGGCGCGGCTTTGTTAGGTGCGCTCGGCAACGTGGCCGACGAGCCGCCCGCCCCCGTCATCGTCGGCGCGGAACTGGCTGCGCGCACGGGTCTCGGTCGCATCGGCGAAGAGGGCTGGATAGTGACCGGCGAGCAGAAGGCGGAATCGCCGGGGCTGCAACCGCGCGCGCGCCGCGTGCGTGTGGCGGGCGTCTTCCGTTCCGGCCTCTACGAGTATGATGCCTCGTGGGTTTACGTCTCGCTCGCGGACGCGTCGGAACTGGAAGGCGGGGCGCGGTCTCCCGGTGGCGCGAGTCTCATCAGCATCGAGACGGCCGACATCTACCGTTCGGCGGAGACGGCGGCGCGCGTGCGCCAGTCGCTCGGCGCGAACTTCAAGACCGTTGACTGGCAGGAGGCTAACGCGCCTCTCTTCGCCGCGCTCCAACTCGAACGCCGCACCGTCGCGCTCATCATCGCGCTCATCATGTTCGTCGCCGCGCTCAACATCACGACCACGCTCGCACTCGTCGTCGTCGAACGCCGCGCCGACATCGCCATCCTCGGCGCGATGGGCGCGCGCGCCCGCAGCATCATGCTCGTCTTCATCTGCGAGGGCGCGATCATCGGCGCGACGGGCGCGCTTACAGGCGTTGCGCTCGGCCTCGTCGCCTGCTTCCTCGGCGACCGCTACAAACTCGTCTCGCTGCCCGCCGACGTTTACTCGCTCAGCGCGATTCCCTTTCACCCGCGCGCGCGCGATGCGATTCTGGCCGCCCTCGCCGCCTTCGTCGTCAGCCTGCTCGCAACCATCTACCCGGCGCGCGCTGCGGCGCGGCTCAAACCGGCAGAGGCTTTGCGGTACGAATGAGTCTCAAGTCCTAAGTCCCAGGTCAAAGACATTATTTTCAAACCTGGGACTTGAGACTTGAGACTTGAGACTTGAGACTTGGGACTTGAGACTTTTTTAGAGGTGCGCGAACTGCGCAAGTCTTACGCGTCGCCGTCGGGCGCAGCGTTGGAGGTATTGCGGGGCGTGTCCTTCAGGCTGGCGGCGGGTGAAATGTTGGCCGTGATGGGCGCGTCGGGCGCGGGCAAATCAACGCTCCTGCACTTGCTCGGTGGATTGGACACGGCGGATAGCGGGAGTGCGCGTCTCGGCGAGATCGAGTTGACCGGCACGCACGGCGCGGAACTGGCGCGCGTGCGCAACGAGTGCGTCGGGTTCGTCTTTCAATTTCATCACCTGCTGCCCGACCTGAGCGCGCTTGAGAACGTGGCCTTGCCACTTCTCGTCGCACGGCGCAAACCGCTTGAGGCGCACGCGGCGGCGAGTGCGATGCTCACGGCGGTCGGCTTGAGCGAGCGCGCGTCTCATCGCCCCGGCGAACTCTCGGGCGGCGAACAGCAGCGCGCCGCCATCGCCCGCGCCCTCGTACACGAACCGCGACTCGTGCTGGCCGACGAGCCGACCGGCAACCTTGATGCCCGCACCGGCCGGGAAATCGCAGCCCTTCTCGCCAGCCTCGCACGCACGCGCGGCGCGGCCGTCGTCGTCGCCACGCACAACGAACAACTCGCCGACGCTTGCGACCGCTCGCTTGTGCTCGAAGACGGGCGTTTGCGCGAAACTTAGCCGGAGAACGTCAATTCGCTTTCTCGCTCCCTTTGCGCTCTCGCGGCGAAATTAAGGGAAAAGAGGGGAGGGCGAGGGGAAGCCATGCCGCCCGTCGTCTTAAACCCCCGCTTTACTTTACTCTTTTCCCCGCAACCCGGTTTTGCTTATCTCTTCTGCCTTTCGCCGCATTAGGTTATAATGCG
>DATCWB010000366.1:0-5207 GCA_036566625.1 Pyrinomonadaceae bacterium | reverse complement strand
GGGAGGCGAACATTGACGGTGTCGAGTATTTTTGCCGCGAGGTCTGGCCGGCGGTGCGCGCGAAAGTGCCGGGCGCGCGTTTCCGCATCGTCGGCCGCAACCCGCACGCGCGCGTGTCGAAGCTGGCTTCCGAGTCGGTTGAAGTGACGGGAACCGTGCCGTCGGTCGTCGAGCATCTGCGCGAGGCGGCGGTCTTCGTCGTGCCCTTGAGGGTCGGCGGCGGGACGCGGCTCAAAATTTTCGAGGCGATGGCGGCGGGCAAGGCCGTCGTCTCCACCACCATCGGCGCGGAGGGCTTGGACGTGCGGCACGGCGAAAACATACTGCTCGCCGACGACGCCGAAAGTTTCGCGCGCGATCTCGTCCGCCTGCTCGGCGACGAAGCGGAGCGCGCGCGGCTGGAGCAGGCGGCGTCCGCGCTCGCCGCGCGCTATGATTGGACGGTCATCGCGCGAACGTTTGAAGACGTGCTCGTGCGCGTGGCCGGAGAGCGGGAGACAACGCCGGCGCGGCGCGAGTCGGCGGCCATAAGGTCGGTGAACGCTTGAAGGGTGCGCGTGCGAGTTCGGCGCGTGCGAGAGAGGGATGCGCGTCCGAGCCGGGAACATGACGGAACCAGGCGCGGGTTTGAGCCTGACGAATTGAGACAATGAGAGTTTTAGTCCTCGACGGCAATGAGAATCAGGCGGTGGCGTGCGTGCGTTCGCTGGCACGCGCCGGACACGCCGTGTCCGTCGGGGCACACACGTCCTGGTCAAAGGCGGGTTGGTCGCGCGGATGCCGGAGCACGTTCGCCTATCCCGCGCCGCAGGAGGACGCGGATGCTTTCGTGCGGAGCGTCGTTTCGGAGGCGGGGCGCGAGCCGGGAACGCTCGTCATGCCGATGACGGAGCGCACGACGCTGCCGCTCTCGGCGCGGCGCGCGGAAATTTTCGGCGCGGGCGGACGCCTCGTGTTGCCGTCGCACGAGACCGTGCTGCGCGCTTTCGACAAGCAGGAGACGACGCGGCTGGCCGCCTCGCTCGGCGTCGTCGTGCCGCAGACCGTGACGCTCTGTGACGAGGCGGAGGCCGCCGAGTTCGCGCGCACGGCACATTACCCGCTCGTGCTCAAGCCGCGCACGTCGGAAGAGGTGTCGAGCGCGGGGCGTGTGCGCGCGACGGGCGCGCCCGTTTATGCGCGCGACGCGTCGGAGTTCATCGAGGCGTTCCGCGAGTTGCGCAATCGTTGCTCGGCCGCGCTCGTGCAGGAGTTCGTAGAGGGCGCGGGCGTCGGCTACTTCGCCCTGATGCGCGAGGGCGAGTTGCGCGCGGAGTTCGCGCACCGCCGCATACGCGACGTGCGGCCGACGGGTTCGGGAAGCGCGGTGCGCGAAAGCGCGCGCCCGTCGCCACGCGTGCGCGAGGCGGCGTTGGCTGTCCTGTCCGCGCTCAACTGGCACGGCGTCGCGATGGTGGAGTTTCGTTTGCGCGCCGACGGCACGCCCGTGTTTCTCGAAGTCAACGGACGCTTCTGGAACTCTCTGCCGCTGGCGGTCTATGCGGGCGTTGACTTCCCGGCGTTGCTCGCCGAACTGGCCGAACACGGCGACACACGCGCGCCCGGAGACTATCGCGCGGGGGTGCGTTGCCGCTGGATGCTCGGCGATTTCCGACACCTGCTCGAAGTGATGCGCGGCGCGCCGGCCGGCTACACGGGCGAGTTTCCGGCTCGTGGGCGCGCGCTGCTCGATTTTCTGAGGCCCGTCGCCGGCACTTACCACGACAACTTTATGCTCGGCGATCCGCTGCCCGAACTCGGCGACTGGCTCGACTTCGCGCTGCGCAAGCTGCCCGCCGGGTTGCGGCAGCGGACGGAGGAAAGAAAGGCTCTCGATGCTCAAGGGAATTATTCATTGCCATAGCACCTACTCGGACGGCGAATACACGCTCGCCGAACTGCGCGAGAGGTTCATCGCGTCGGGGCTGGATTTCGTGTGCATGACGGAACACGCCGAAGCGTTCGACGAAGCGAAACTCAAGGCTTACGCCGCCGAGTGCGAGTCTCTGTCCGACGAGCGTTTTCGTTTTGTCGCGGGGCTTGAGTACGAATGCCGCGAGCGGATGCACGTGCTCGGCTACGGCGTGACCTCGCTCGTCACGACGACCGACCCGCAGGAGGTTATTCGCCACATCGAGCGGGAGGGGGGCATCTCCGTCATCGCTCACCCGATGACTTCGATGTTCCCCTGGATCGAGACGTTCGACGTGCTGCCGTTCGGCATCGAGGCGTGGAACTCGAAATACGACGGCCGCGTCGCGCCGCGACCGGCGACCTTCGCCCTGCTCCGTCGGCTGCAAGAGCGCAGACCCGAGATGCGCGCCTTCTACGGCACGGACTTACATTGGAAGAAGCAGTATCGCGGGATGATCAACGTCGTGCGCAGAGAGGCGGCGACGCGCGAGGCCATGCTGGATGCCATGCGCGCGGGCGATTACGCGGGCTTGAAAGACGGCTTCGAGTTGCCGTCGAGCGGAAGGCTGGACGAAGAGGTGCTCGCACGGTTCGGGCGCGAGAACGAGCGTTATCATCGCCGCCGGAGTTTGTTGAAGCGCGCGAAGAAGTTGACGGGTCGCCTCGGCTTGAAAATCCCCGCGCCCATCAAGGCGCAACTGCGAAGGGTCTTTTAATGAGCGGCATCGCCTATCTGATGTATCACGAGCTGGCCGTCGAGGGGCGTCCGCTCGTTGACGACGACCCCGGCTACAGCCGCTACGTCGTTGGCGCGGGAGAGTTTCGCGCGCAACTCGCGCACCTGCGCGCAGGGAATTTTCGCGGGCTGAACGTCGCCGAGGCGTTGCAGCAGGAGAAGGGCGCGGACGATTCGCCGCGCGTCGTGCTGACGTTCGACGACGGCTGCGAAACAGACCTCACGGTGGCCGCGCCGCTGCTCAAAGAGGCCGGCTATAACGCCACCTTTTATGTGACGGCCGGGCACGTCAACCGTCGCGGGTATCTGTCGGCGGCGCAGTTGCGCGAGTTGAGCGACATGGAGTTCGACATCGGTTGCCATTCGATGACGCATCGCCTGTTGCTGCCCGGCGTGACCGACGCGCAATTGCATACGGAGGTGGTGGAGGCGAAAGACAGGTTGGAGCAGTTGACGGGGCGGCGCGTGCTTAATTTCTCGTGTCCGGGCGGGCGTTGGTCGAAGCGCGTGGCGGCGACGGCGCGCGCGGCGGGCTACGAATCGGTGGCGACGAGCAATATCGGCCTGAACACGGCGGCGACGGATCGCCTGTGCCTGTCGCGCGTGGCCGTGATGCGCCACACGACGCTCGCGGAACTGGCGCGCATCAGTCGCGGCGAAGGTCTCTGGAAACTGCGCGCGCGCGACGCGGCGCTCCGCACGGCGAAGAAGGCTCTGGGCGACGCGGGCTACCGGAAGTTTCGCTCGCGCGTGCTCGGTCGAAACTCGACGGCAGGAGGCGAACCTTAATCGCGCCAGCTGACATCCTTCTTTTCTCCGCGCCCCTCGTTCGAGTTCTCCGCGCGCCGTCGGCAAAGTCCTGATTCACTCCCGCTCGACAAGAGAGCCACACGGCGATTGAGCAGAGAGTTTAAGCGTCTATGGAAAAGAGTGAAAAGCCATCCACGTCGTTGTTCGGCCTGACCACGCTCAGGCAGTGCGCGCCCGCGCTCGTCGCCTACGTCTTCGCCACCCTGCTGACCGACGCGCGTTTCATGGCGGACACCTCCGACTACGTTGACTCAATCGTGGCGCGCGAGGGAGGCGTCTATTACAACTTCTGGGAGTTCGGCCACCTCATCTGGCGACCGCTCGGCTGGCTGCTCTGGCAGGCGACCGAACCCGTCGCCAAACTCTTCGACGCCACTGCCGACACGCGCGCGGGCGTGATGTGGCTGCTCGTGGCGTTGAACTGGGTGGCCGGCCTGCTCTGCGTGCTGGTGTTCAACGCGCTGGCCGCGCGCCTGCTGCCGCGCCGCCGTTGGATTGCGAGCGTGGCGAGCGTGGCGCTCGTCTTCTCGCACGGCTTTCTCAACAACGCGCAGACGGGAAGCTCCTACATCCCCGGCCTCGCCTTCGTCCTCGCCGGTCTCTACTTCATGACGGGCAGCGACGCCGAAGAGGGGCGACGCGTCTGGCGCACGAGCCTGCTTGCGGGGGCGTCTCTGGCCGGCGCGGTCTGCATGTGGTTTCTCTACGTGTGGTCGATTCCGGGCGTGCTGCTTGCGCCCGTGCTGCTGTTCGGCATGGATCGCCGCCGCGTGCGGCTCGTGGTGTTGACGGCGTTAGTAGGCGGCGTCTGCACGGCGCTCATGTACGCGGTCGCGCTCGCGTCGCTCGGCATCCACACCCCCGCGGAGTTGAAAGAGTGGATCGCGCCGAGCGCGCACGGCAATTACACGAAGGGCGTGACGCGCATGGTCTTCGGCGTCGCGCGCTCGTTCGTCGAGATGGGCAACGACGGCATGCTGTTTAAGCGTTACCTGCTGCGCGACCCGTTCAACTCCATCTCGCTGTTCGAACTCGCGCGCCGAAGCCTCTGGAAATTCTTCTTCTTCTACGTGTTCCTGCTCGCCCTGCTCGTTGCCACGCTCGCGGCGGGGGCGCGCGGCCGGCGGTATCTCGCGCTGCTCGTCGCGGGGAGCGTGCCCGTCGTCGTCTTCGCGATCTTCTTCGACGGCGGCGCGGTCGAACGCTACCTGCCGCTCTACCCGTTTCTCTTCCTCGCGCTCGGTTACACGTTTGAGAGCGAGCGGGTGCGCCCCGTGTTGAAGTGGACGGCGATAGCCTTCGTCGTCGTGATGACGTTAGGGAACGCGAGCGCGCTCTCGAAGTTTGTGCTGGGGCGACAGCAGGCGGCGGCCGTCGCGCGCGTCGGCGAACTGCAAGCGCGTCTCAAGCCGCACAGCCGCGTCTTCACCGTGACGTGGCTAGACGAGTTGGTCAACTTCAACCGCAGTTTCCCGTTTCACCCTCTGAACCGCGACGAGGATTTGAAAGTCTATTCGCTCGTCACGCCGGGCACGTCGCAGGTCTTGCAGTGGCGCGAGGATTTGGCCTCGCTCTCGTTCGAGACGTGGGGGCGGGGCGGCGACATCTGGATTTCACGCCGCGCGCTGAGCGACCGGCCGCAGAGAGACTGGAACTGGGTGGAGGGCGACGACCCGAACGTTCGCTGGCGCGACTTTCCGGCCTTCTT
>DATCWB010000365.1:0-2057 GCA_036566625.1 Pyrinomonadaceae bacterium | reverse complement strand
CTTCACCTTCGCGCCGGCTTTACGCGCGCAGACGCCCGCGAGCGAATTGGACGCCGACGGCATCCAGCGGCGCGTCACGCGCGCACGGGCGCTGGCGGCGGCGGGCAATCTCCCGGCGGCGCGCAGCGAACTCGAAGCCCTGCAACGCACGGCCGGCGTCGATCCGTCGGTGCGCGAGATCACGCTCGTGCTGCTCGCCGGAATCTACATCGATCAGGCCGATTACACCTACGCCGAGAATTTGTTGAATGCCGCGTTTGCCGCGCGCGCGACGGGCGGCGAGAGCGCGGCGCGCGCCTACTTCGTGCTGGCGGGTCAGGTGATGGGCGGCGTGCGCGCGCGCCTCGAACGCTATCGCGTGTTCGGTTTGAACGTGGCCGATGGGGAGTTGCCCAACGAAGCTGCGGGCGATCTTGATCGTCTGCGGACGCTCATCGAGCGCGTGTTCGCGCAGGGGCGGCAGTTGCGCGAAGAGAACGCGCGGAATATGGACGCGACGGCTCTGCTCGAAGAAGCGGCGGGCGTGCGCCTGCGTCTATCGCGCAAGGATGATGAGCGTGCGCGCTGGCAGGCGGAGGTGGCGGACGCGCGCCAGCGTCTCATCGGCGCAGACCGGCGTGTGGCGAGTAATGGAACAACCCCCTCTCCGTCTCCGCGCACGCAGGCCACCTCGACCCCGGCGGGCGCGAGCCAACCCGTCGCACAACCCGCCCCGACTCCGGCCAACACCGCGCCCGCGACTTCGACCAGTGCGACCTCGACCGCAAGGAGCGCGCCGCAGGGCACGACGCAAAGCGGCGGCGCAACAGGAACGAACGCGCCCGCGAACACTCAAGCCGCCACACCGGCAGGCGCGGGCGACGGCAAGCCGCTCGAAGTCGGGTTGCTGTTGCCGAAGGCGACGGACAGACCCGCGCCGACATATCCGCAGACGGCGCGCGTCGCGCGCGTCACCGGCAAGGTCACGGTCTTCCTGATGGTGGACGAAAAAGGCGCGGTCGCGAAGGTCGAGCGCACGGACGGGCCGGAACTATTGCGCGGGGCGGCCGCCGACGCCGCGCGCCGCTGGAAGTTTCGCCCGACGGTCGTCAACGGCCAACCCGTGCGCGTCTCCGGCTTCATCAATTTCAATTTCACGCTTTGACGTTTCGCGGGCGCGCTTAGTCCCACAGTTAAGAGAAAGGCCGGCGGGAGCTTCAACTCCGCCGGCCTTTCTCGCGTGGGATAGATTTCGCTAGTCTAAGACGTGCGCTGTCTCTTGGATGCGCTCCCGGCGTTAGTGATCTGTACGAGAGCGTTTTGCGGCTTCGCTGTGGTGGCCGCCGTCCGCTCGTCGCCGCAACTGCCGCACCCGCTCGCGCACGAGGAGGATGCGGCCGCTTGCCCCTTCCCGCCCGCGCGGAATGAACGCGCGCGCGCCCAGCCGCGCCGCCCCAGATAGGCGAGCGCGCCCAGAATGATCAAACCCACCGCGACGGTTTGCCAGTCCTGAAACATATGCCTAACTAAACCCCAACAAACGCCCGCCCTGATACGTGATGAACGATGCGACGTAAGCCAGCACGAGCATGTAGCTCACCATAAAGAGCGGCCACCGCCAGGAATTTGTCTCGCGTCGCACGATAGCGATGGTTGACATGCACTGGCAGGCGAGTACGAAAAAGACCATCATCGAGACGGCGACGAGCGGCGTCCATGCCGGAGTGCCGTCCTCGCGCCGCGCGTTGCGCACCGCGTCGATCAGGGAACTCGATTCCTCCGTTGCGTCCGCGCCCACGTTATAGACGATGCTCAAAGTGGAGACGAGCGTTTCGCGCGCGGCGAACGAAGCGATCAGACCGATGCCCATCTTCCAGTCGAAGCCGAGCGGTGCGATGGCCGGTTCGATCAGGCGACCGAGCCGCCCCGCGTAGCTCTGCCGAATCTGCTCGCCCGCGTCGCCGTCCACCGCCTCCGCCACGTTCGATGCGCCGGCGGCGGGCTGCACCGTCTCGTCGCGCGCGGCCGTGGTCGCGCGTTCGTCGGGTGCGTTCGTCGTCGCAGCGGCGTTTGTCGTC
>DATCWB010000364.1:0-6104 GCA_036566625.1 Pyrinomonadaceae bacterium | reverse complement strand
GATAAAGGCGAGCCGCACCCCGGCCCATCGCCGACGGCGACGCCCGCGCCGCTCGACGACGCGGGCGTCGTGTACGCTGAAGCCGCCGACCCCGCGACCGGCACGGCGCACGGGTTCGAGCCTGAAACCGGATTACCACAGGAACCGGCGCAGGGCGGCGCGCCTGCCGCCGGTGCGCGCGCCGCCAAAAAGCCCGAGCCTGTTCGCATAGACTTCGACGGCATTGATCAGCGCGTGCTTGCGCTGCCCATCCCCGCGCGCAATTACGCCTGGATGCGCGAGGGCAAGACGGGGACGATCTTCATCCTCGAAGGCGCGAGCGCGCCTGACGCGCAGGGCTTCATCCTGCACCGTTTCGATCTATCGAAGCGCAAGGTCGAGAAGGTGACGGAGGGCGTTCTGGCCTTCGACATATCCGCCAACGGCGAGAAGATGCTGCTGCAACTCGCGGGAGGCGGGGGCGGACAGGGTGGCGGGCGTTGGCTCATCGTTTCGGCGACTCAGCCGTTGAAGCCGGGCGAGGGACAGATCAACACCTCCGCGCTCGAAGTTCGCGTCGATCCGCGCGCCGAGTGGCGGCAGATGTACCGGGAGGCGTGGCGCATCCAGCGCGACTTCTTCTACGACCCGAATTTCCACGGCCTCGACATCGCGGCCACGGAGAAACGTTACGCGCCCTACGTCGAAGGGCTGGCGCACCGCGCCGACCTCAACTATCTCTTGCAGGAGTCGCTCGGCAACATGGTCGTCGGCCATCACAACACGGGCGGCGGCGACACGCCCCCGGTCGCCAACGTCGTGGGCGGACTGCTCGGAGCCGACTATCGCATCGAGGGGGGACGCTATCGCTTCGCGCGCATCTTCAACGGCGAAAACTGGAACCCGAATCTGCGCGCCCCGCTCACACAGCCCGGCGTGCAGGTGCGCGTGGGCGAATACCTGCTCGCCGTCAACGGCCGCGAGTTGCGTTCGTCGGACAACATCTACAGCTTTTTCGAGGGCACGGGGAACAAGCAGACCGTGATCAAGGTCGGGCCAAGTCCGGACGGCACGGGCGCGCGCGAGGTGACGGTCGTGCCGGTCGGCAGCGAGTCGGGCTTGCGCAACCTCGCGTGGATCGAGGGCAATCGCCGGAAGGTCTCGGAGATGACGAACGGCCGCGTCGCCTACGTCTACCTGCCGAACACTTCGGTCGGCGGCTACACGAATTTCAACCGCTACTACTTTGCGCAGATCGATAAGGAGGCGGCCGTCATCGACGAGCGTTTCAACGGCGGCGGCACGGCTGCCGACTACTTCATAGACTACATGCGCCGCCCGCTGATGAACTACTGGGCGACGCGCGAGGGCGCAGACTTCACCACGCCCGTCGGCGCGATCTACGGCCCGAAAGTGATGCTCATCGACGGCTATTCGAGTTCCGGCGGCGACGCCCTGCCCTGGTACTTCCGTCGCGCGAAGATCGGCCCGCTCGTGGGCAAGCGCACGTGGGGCGGCCTCGTCGGCATCTACGATTACCCGCAGCTCATAGACGGCGGAAGCGTCACGGCCCCGCGCGTCGCCTTCTACAGTCCCGAAGGCGGATGGGAGGTCGAAAACGCGGGCGTCGCTCCCGACGTGGAGGTCGAACTCGACCCGCGTGCGTGGCGCCAGGGACACGACACGCAACTTGAGAAGGCCGTCGAAGTCGTCATGGAGGCGTTACGCAGGAACCCTCTGCCCACGCCCCGCAAGCCCGCGTACCCCAACTATCACAAGAGCGCGGGCAGATGATTCGCGCGGCATGGCGAGCGAGCTTTATAAAGCCCCGGCAGCGATCAATATCGACGCTGCCGGGGCTTTATAAAATCTCGCTGCGTACGTTCAGCTATGGATTGACCGCCTTGCCGTCCGCATCAAGCCGGATGACTTCGCCCATGTTGAGCTGGCGGATTCCCGACTCGATCTTGCTTAAATCGCCGATGACGATCCAGACGAGTTCATTGGGGCGTACGAATTTCTTCGCCGCCGCGTCGAGTTGCGCCTCGTTCAACGAGCGCAGGTTTTTCGAGTAGTTCGCCCAGTAGTCGGCGGGCAGGTTCAGATTGATCTGGGCGATGGCCGCCGCTTCGAGCGCGGAGATGGTTTCAAATCTTCCGGCCAGGCGCGAAGTCATGTTTCGCATGATGCTCGTGAATTCTTCGCCGCCGACGGGGCGCGCGCCCGCCACGTTGTTGATCTCTTTCACCACCTCGACGATTGATTCTTTCGTCTTGTCGGTTTGCACCGGCGCGACGACGAGGAACGTGCGCTGCCCGCGAACGGAGGTTACCTGGCCGCTCGTGCCGTAGCTCCAGTGTTTGTCGAGCCGCAGGTTGCGGTTAAGGCGCGACGTTGCCATGCCGCCGAAGTTTTGCATCACGGGTTCGAGCGCGAGGTCCTCCGGCTGCCCGCTGGTTTCGGAAACGTGCGCGGCGACGATGGTTGATTGCGGCGCATTCGGTTTGTCGATCAGGTAAATCTTTTTACCCGGAGTGCGGGCGACCGTGCCGAGATTTTTGCGCGGCGCGCTGCCCTGCTTCCAGCCGCCCAGAGTCTCTTCGAGCGCGGGCAGAACTTTATCGAGCGTCGTGTCGCCCGTGACGACGACGGTGGCCGCGCCCGGTTTGAACCAGTCGGCGTGCCACTTCATCAGGTCTTCGCGCGTGATGGTGGCGACCGTGTTCTCGAAACCCGACGCGGGCTTGCCGTAAGCGTGATTTGCGCCGTAGATGATGCCGGGCAAAATGCGCTGCGCGAGCACGTTCGGATTGGCTTTCTCCTGTCCGATTTGTGCGATGCGGCGTTGTTTTTGAATCAGGAATTTGTCGGCCGGGAACGAGGGGTTCAACACCACATCGGCCAGAACTGCGAGCGACGGGCGCAGATTTTCAGCCGTCGCCTGCAAACGCACGAACGACATGTCGAGCGAACTTCCGGTGAACAGATTCGCGCCGAGCAGGTCCAACTCTTTTTCGATTTGAAAAGCGTCGCGCGTTTTCGTCCCTTCGTCCATCAGGTCGAGCGCAAGGGTGGCGACGCCCGCTTTGTCGGGCGTATCGGAAGACGAACCGGCATCGAGCGCGAGCGCGACGTTGACGATGGGCGTCGCATGACGTTCCAGCAGGAGGACGTTCAGGCCGTTCTTGAGTTTGGCGCGTTGCGGGGCGGGAAATTTAACGTCGGGCGCAGCGCCGAGCGGCGGCAGGATTTTACGGTCAACGTTTGATTTGCCCTGCGCCAGACGGGGAAACGGCTTGACCGTCATCGTGTAATGATTCGCGCGCAGCCAGCGGTTGGCGGCGGCGCGCACATCGGCGGGCGTGGCGTTCGCCATCGCTTCGAGACGCTGCAAATAGAAATCGGGCGAGCCGCCGTAGGTCATGCTCTCGGCGAGAATGTCGGAACGCCCGCCGAAACCGCCGAGCCGTTCCGCGCCGCGCAGAAAATTGGCGAGGTTGACGTTCTTCATGCGCCGCAACTCTTCTTCGCTCACGCCCTGTTCGAGCATCTCGCCGAGCACGGCGTCCATGTCGCGCTCGACCTCCGCCGGATTCGCTTCGGGTTTGACCGACGCGATGACGAGGAAGAGGCTGCCGAGTTCGCTGTCGAAAACACTGGCACCGACGTCGGTCGCGGTCTTTTTGTCATAAACCAGACGCCGCGCGAGGCGTGAATCTTTCGAGTTTGCCAGCACGTCTGCGAACAGATTCAGGTGCTGCGTTTCCGCGTCGCGCCAGGTGGGCGCGTGATAGACGCGGTATATCCTCGCCTGCGGCACGCGGTCCTGCATCTCGTCGCGGATGTTGCGGTCGAGCGTGGGAATCCATTTTTCGGTGCGTTGCAACGCGGGGCCGGGCGGGATGCCGGCGAAATATTTATTGACGAGTTCGAGCGCGCGTTCGGGCGTGACATCGCCCGCCAGCGCGATGACGGCGTTATTCGGGCCGTAATAAGTTTTGTACCATTCCTTCACGTCGTCGAGCGTCGCCGCGTTCAAGTCTTCCATTGAGCCGATGGTTGACCACGAATAGGGATGCGAGTAGGGATACAGCTTCTGGCCGATCTCGTCGAACACGCGCCCGTAAGGCTGATTCTCCCCCTGCCGTTTTTCGTTTTGCACCACGCCGCGCTCGCGTTCGAGCATCTCTTTCGAGATGTAATTGGCTAGGAAGCCCATGCGGTCGGCTTCGAGGTAGAGCGTGCGTTCGAGGGCGGAGACGGGAACGTCTTCAAAGAAGTTGGTGCGGTCGGAGTTGGTCGTGCCGTTGCGGTTGTTCGCGCCGAGGTCGTCCATCGCTTCGCGGAAGCCGTGCGGGTAATTTTCCGAGCCGTTGAAAAAGAAGTGCTCGAACAGGTGCGCGAATCCCGTCTTGCCGCGCTTTTCGTTGCGCGACCCGACGTGATACCACAAGTTCACGCCGACGATGGGCACGCTATGGTCTTCGTGGACGAGCAGCGTTAAACCGTTGTCGAGCACAAATTTTTTATGCTGAATGGCATAACGAGTGCGGTCGAACTGCCCGGCATTGGCCGGCTTGTTTGTTTGCTGCGCCGTCACGGGCAACTGTGCAAGTTGAAGGATGCTTGAAAATAAGAGGACGAGAGCTAAGAACGATTTACGTTTCATGCGATTCTCCTGCGCTGATTTTGCCGAAAGGTATTTGGAGTTTAGTTTATCCGTTGAATTAATTGAAATTGAACGGCATGTGCCAAAGGGGGTTCAGGCCGCCATCATGCTTCGCCACGCGATGAGCTACTTTTACTGCTCTCCACACCAAAACACAATGCCCATGGTTAGGCGGGTGCAATTCAGGATGCCGCGCGCAACTCGTATCCTTCCGCGATGTATATCTCCGGTCAACGCCGTTATGCTGGTGCGAATGTAAGCAGAAATAAGGATTGTGTTTTGCCGGGGATGGAGATAAAAGTTGCTCGTATGTGGAATCAGACCCGATAGAATGTCTTTCATCATTGAATTGTTCCTTCTGCTAGAATGCCGCTCGCCGGCGCGGGTGAAGCGGCCTTCATTATCAAACTCTCGGGGCGGGTGATGCCGGGCGTTAGATGTCTTTCGCTTACGACCGACCGACATATCTTTCGACCAATCAACACATTTTGTGTAATGCAGATGAGAGCCACAAACAGAGACGATACCCGGGAGTCAGTGCCGCCTACGATTAAAGGCGCATTGGCTTTTCGCGCTAAAACGGCCGTCCTGAAGTTGAAGAGAGGCGCGCGGAATGCTTTCGATAACAGCCTGATGCGTTTTCCGTCGAACGATATGTTGTCGGGCACGGCCATCATCGCGGAATCAACCTCGCGCCTGTGGAGCGACGGTGATGATTCGGAAGGCTATTTGCTCGCGGGAAAGACCCATAATCTTCGCCTGGCGATTCGCCGACTCAACGGCGTGGAAGTGCCGGCCGGCGGCATGTTTAGTTTCTGGGCACAGGTCGGAAGGACAACCCGCCGGAGAGGTTACGTGCGCGGGCGTGAGCTACGCGAGGGGTGCATCATCCCGGCCATAGGGGGCGGCATCTGCCAGCTTTCCAATGCGCTGTATGACGCCGCCCTGCACGCGGGTTTTGAGATCATCGAGAGACATGCCCACTCAAAGGTCATCCCCGGCTCACTTGCCGAACGCGGGCGTGACGCAACCGTCTTCTGGAACTACGTCGATTTGCGCTTCAAATCCCCGCACGCTTTCCGCATCGAAGCCGCGCTGAATGCCGATTCCCTGACGGTTCGGCTGAGAAGCGACGTGAGCGTCAGCCCTCGCCCAATTCCTATTTTAAGATCGGCACAAACAGACGCCGGAACATCCGCGCCGCAGAATTGCTTCAGTTGCGGCGTGCAGGAATGCTTCAGACACGCAGGGCGAGACAGCAGCGATGCCGAATTCGGACGCTCCGCCTATCTGGTGGACGAATACTGGCCGGAATTCGATAAGTACCTGCGCGAGACGAAACAGGAGCGAGACTTACTGCTCGTGCCGCTCGACGGCAAAAGATTCGGGAAAGCTAATTACGCCTGGAGCACAAGGGCTTTCCCAAATTTCAAGCAGAGTTGGAAAGTCGCCCTTC
>DATCWB010000363.1:0-8053 GCA_036566625.1 Pyrinomonadaceae bacterium | reverse complement strand
AAGTGACAAGTTAAAGAACAAAACTTTTCTTCTTTAACTTGTCACTTGTCACCTGTCACTCGTCACTGCTTTTAAGTCGTGATGATCGTGGCGCGCAGGCCGAGGAGTTCGGAGAAGTCTTTGGTGTAGACGGTTTCGACTTTGCGTACGCGGCGGATGGTTTCGACGAGTTCTTCCGTGGTTGTGTAGCCGCCCTCGGTGTGCGCGATAGCCCACGATTTGAGGTGCGCGGCGGCTTCGAGCAGTTCTTCGACGAGGCGCAGGTATTGCTGTTTTGTCTCGACGCGACCGCCGAGTCGCCCCGCGCCCGACGCCTCGAACTCATCCCAAAATTCCGCGCCGCCGCGCACCCATTCCTCGCGCCACGCGGGAAGGGAATTGCGACCCGCCGCCCCACCGCCATTGCGCGCGGGCGCGGGCAGGCGCAGGAAGAGGAGATCGCCGCGTTGCTCGGCGACGAACCGGCGAGCGTCCTTGTTCGCGCTCGTGTTGGGCTGCCCGTTGTCGAAGGGCGGTGGCTGGGCGTCGTGCAGGCGGCGCAGCACGCGCGAGAGCGGCTGGCGCAGTTCACGGGTATCTTCGTCGAAGGAGAGCGCGTAATCGCCGGTCAACATGCCGAGGTTGAGCGCGAGCGATTGTTTGATCTCGCCGTCCAGTTTCTCCGCCCCCTCGCGCAGATTGTCGAACCACCACGCGTCGGTCTCGCCGAACCAGCGGCGCAGAGCCGGGTTGCGCAACTTGTGGCGCGGCACGTAAACGTCTTCGAGCAGGAGATCGAGATCGTCCGCGCTCAGCCGCTCGCCGTTGTTTTCGACGCGGGCGATTGACTTGATCCAACTCCAGCGAGCCGCGTCGTTGGCGGCGACGCGCACGCCCCAACGCTTGACGTGCGATTCGAGATCAGGCTCGCCCGCGAAAGGATTGACGAGCGAGCGAAAGCGCAGGCGGCGCAGCACGCTCAACTCGAAAGCGAGCCAGCCGCGCGGCGTTGGATCGGGATAATCAGGCATGTCGGTCTGTGTCGGCTTTCGTGAAGCTGGCGGAGCCTCGATTGTGGTTGGAACTTTGAACGCCGTCGGAGGTCGCGCCCGGCGCGCTCTCCTCGACACGCCGAGCGTAAGGGTTCTCGCCCCTCTCAGGGATATGACCGCCGACGTTCCATTCACCGGCGCCGCCGTCCGGGGCGACGCCCGCTGGTTCACCCGACGTTTCGCCCTGCGTCGCGCCGGCGGCGGGCGCATCTTCGGCGCGGCTCGCGTAGGAGCGGAGCGCGGGCAGATTGTTCAACGTGAGAAAGGCGCGAACGACCTGCGGGTCAAACTCCAGCCCCGCCCATTCGGCGAGATGCTTGCGCGCGTCGGCTTCCGTGAGCGCGGGGCGATAGGGGCGCGCGTCCGTGAGCGCGGCGTAGGCGTCGGCGACGCGGAGGATGCGCGCGGCGAGGGGAATTTTTTCGCGCGAGAGGGCGTCGGGGTAGCCCGCGCCGTTCCACCATTCCTGATGCCAGCGGACGAGCAGTTGCGCGCCGCGATCCGCTCCGGCGCGCGCGGCCTCCTGTTCGCCGATGACGGGGTGGCGCGCCAGATCGAGCCGTTCCTCGAAGGTGAGCGGCGCGGCGCGGCGGATGTAATCGCGCTTCATCGCCATCTCGCCAAGATCGTGTGCAAGCGCGGCCAGTCGCAGCGAAGCGCGATCCGCGCGACCCAGCCCGAACAACTTCGCCAACTCGCTGCCCAAAGCTGCGATGCGCTCGGCGTGCGGGTGCGCGTAGCCTTCAAACTCGTCCGCCGCCGCCGCCAGGCGCGTGAACGCCTCGCGCGCGATGCCGTCTTCGTCCGATACCTTCTTTTGAATGGAAGCCATAGGTGGTGAATGGTAAATGGTAAACGGTGAATAGTAAAAGCCGGGAGGCGGGTTAGCCGTTCAACCTGCGCCATCCACCATGCGGCGTCCGCCGTCCACCGTTCACCATTCGCCATTCACTATTTACCGTTCACCAGTTTCTCACTTCCTGGTTTTTCTGAGCTGATCGAGCTGGCGACGCGCGGTGTCGTGGTTGGGGTCGAGGGCGAGTGCGCGTTCGAGTTCGCGTTCGGCGCGTAGTGTCTGGCCGAGCGCACGCAGGAGTTCGGCGAGCATTACGTGGTAGGCGGGGTCTTTGCCGTCGAGCTTGATGGCGGTCTGCAAAGCGGCCTCGGCCTGATGCCGGGTGCGCACGTCGCGCGCCAGCGCGCTGCCGTAGAAGGCGTGATAGCGCGGCTGCTGCGGGGCGAGTCGGGCGGCCTCGCCGAGCAGCGTGAGCGCCGCCGACAGGTTGCCCTGTTTGAGTGCGGCTAAGCCCTGCGCGAAACTCTCTGCGGCGCGTTGCTCGCGCGAGAGACGGGAGTTTGCGGATGCGTCGGCGGCGGACGAACCGGCGCGGCCTGCGGACGAGGCGGGCGCACCGATTTGCGTGCCGAGTTTGAGATCGTAAGCGGCGCGAGAGCGGGCATCGTAGAGCGTCTCGTAAGCCTGCGTGATCTTCATGTAGGCGGCCTCGATCTGCGACCGGAGAGAGGCGTCGGCGTCGCGCTGGAAGCGGTCGGGGTGAAAGCGTTTGGCGAGCGCGTAGTAGGCGCGTTTGATCTGCGAACTTTCGGCGGCGCGCTCGATGCCGAGAATGCGGTAGTGGTCGGCGTCATGGACGAGCGCGAACAGCGCGTCAATTTCGGCGCGCGGATCGGGCGGCGCGTCCGCCTTCGCCGTCGTCTCCGCTTCATCCTTCGCCGCGACAACCACGGGCGGCGCGGCGGTCGTCGCCGCCGTGTCTGCCGTGCCGCCGCGCGTGGGGAGAACCGAGGCCAACACGACCGGCCACGCGGCGCGCGAGAGCAGGCCGCCGAGCGCGAGGGCGTAGACCGACTGGCGCGCCTGCGCTTCGGGCAGACCGCTGATGGCGAGCAATTCGCCGAGCGCGAGCGGCGATTCCACGCGCGACAGGACGAAGCCTTCGAGCGGTTGTAGTTGAATCTGCGCCGGATGCTCTGTGACGGGCGAGATGAGTTCGGCGTCGTCGAGCCGCGCGGCGACGTACTCGGCCGGAAGCCCGCGCGCTGCTTCGAGCAGCAGTTGCCGCACTTCCAGTTTGCAGCGCACGTCTTCGACGAGGCGCGCGCGCGGGTCGAAACTCCATTCGCCTTCTGTCCATAAGAGGAGCGGGCGCAGCACGTCGGCCGCCTGCCGCGCGTGAAGTTTGGAGAGCGCGTCGGTGGAGAGCACGCCCGCCGCGATGAGCGACGCGCTCGCCTCCGCGTCAGACATGTATTCCGTCACATGTGCGGACAATTTATCTTCCGCCAGCACGCCCCACCTGTGCAGGCAGACCGCGAGACGATGCACGCGCAGATTGGAACGCGCGAAGACGATCTCGCCTGCTTCCGAATAGACGACGGCCTGCACGCGTTCGCGCGCGAGGCGCAGCGCACCCGATAGTTTGGCGGCGTTGATTTCCCTGATGAGTTCGGCGAGTGGGCGCTCGCGCAAATGACCGTTCATCGAGCAGGTAAAAGCGGAACTTCCTCCACCCCGCATGATAGCAGAGGACGGGATGAAGGCGGAACGATGGACGCGGAATGATGAACGCGGAACGAAAAACCACTCAGGCCGACGAGGAGGTTTCCCGCGCATCGTTCGGCGTTCCGCCTTCATCCTTATCCCTTCGTTGACACTCGCGTCAGCGACGCACTATAGTTTCGGACAACTGTTATTACCGACAATTTAAGTAAGTTCGGTTGTCCCTTGAAGGCGGGACGTTCTGTTTGTGCCGCATGAACGCACGGGCTGAGAAGAGTTTGCACAAGGCTTCCGGTGGGGAGGACGCGGGGGGGGCGGACGAGTTGACCGCGCTCGGCGCGGAGGTCGTGGAGATCTTCTACGCGCAGGTCTTCGCGCCGGGCGAGTACGCGACCGAGGAGACGGTCTGCGCGGCCTTCTCAGAAATCCTGCTGCGCCACTGGAATCTCTGCTGCCTCATCACTTACCTGCGCGGCGAAGACGGGCGGCTGCACGAGAGCGCGATTCACACCCATCCGCACATGGACGAGACGGCCGGGCGGCGCGTCGGCCAATATCTCGCGGGCATCGTGGAAGAGAGCGGGCGCGAGTATCGCGTGTGGCTCGACGAAGAGGCGAGCGAGGCGGATGAAGTGCGCGCGATCTTCGCCGAGACGGGCATCAAGGGCGGCATCGCCCTGCCCATCGTGGCGCGCGGTGCGATCATCGGCGCAATCGTCGCCATCTCGTCGCACCCCGAACGCCTGCGCGCGGCCGACCGGGGGTTGCGTTTCGTCGCCGCGCCCATCGTCATCGCGCTCGGCAACGCGCGCCGCGCCGCCGCCCTGAATGAGCAGCGCGAGCAGATCGAACAACTCGTCGCAGAACTGCGCGAGCGGGGCGGCGCGCTCGAAGAGGCCAACTTCGAGTTGCAGCGTGTGGCGCGCTACCGCTCGCTTTTCCTCGCGCGCATGTCGCACGAACTGCGCACGCCGCTGACGGCCATCCTCGGCTTCTCGGAAATCCTTCTCGAACACGAAAACCTGACCGAGCCGCAGCAACGCTACTGCGAAAAAATTCAAACCTCGGGCCTCAAACTTCAGTCGAGCGTGAAGCAACTCGTTGACCTCTCGCGCCTCGAAGCGGGGCAGACTGAGTTATTTCTCCACGAATTCTCCGTGCGCGAGATGCTGCGCGAGACGTGCGGTGCGGTCGGGCGGCTCGCGGAGAAGAAGGACGTGAAACTCGACTGCACGACCGCGCCGGAGGCCGGGACGATTGTCTCCGACGAGGGCAAACTCAGGCAGGTGCTCTACAACTTCTTCGCCCACGCCATCGCGCGCAGCCCCGTGGGCGCGACCGTCCGCATCAACGCCTTCAAGCGCACGTCGGCCGAACTGTGCGTCGAGATACGGGACGAAGGCGAGCCGCTCGCCGACGCCGCCCATATGTTCGACGCCGTCGAAATGGACGCGCCGAACGAGAACGGCACGAACATGAACGAACTCGGCCTCATCATCGCACAACGCCTCGTCGCCGTGCTCAACGGCCGCATCGCGCTCGACACTGCCGCGCCGCGCGGTCTCACCGTCCGACTCGAACTTCCGGCCTACCCGACGAAGGAATGAAAAAGTCTCAAGTCCCAAGTTACAAGCCTCAGGTCTTGAGTTCCAGGTCGAGCGCGTTGGTCGGACTTGAGATATGAGACTTGTAACTTGGGACTTGTAACTTGGGACTTTGGACTCGGATATGCTTTACGACTTCGAGTTGGCCGGGCAGCGCGTGCGTCTGTGGCGGCGGACGGGCGAGAGTTATGAGCACGTGTTGATGAAGGCGCTCGGATACGCGATGTTCGTCGGCGAGTTCCCGGAATTGGAGATCGAGCGGCGCGTCGGCCTGCGTTACAAGCCCGATCTGGTGGCGCGCGGCGGCGCGGAGACTGCGCTCCCGTTCGCTTTCTGGGGCGAGTGCGGCCAGACGGCCGTGCGCAAGACGGCCTGGCTCTTGAAACACGCGGGGGTCGCGCGTCTCGTCCTCTTCAAAATCGTCAGCAGTCCGACCGCGCTCGTCGCAGAACTGCGCGCCGCCGTCGATGAACGCTACCGCGCGCCCGGCCGCCTCGTCGTCATCAACTTCGCGTCCGACATCGTGGCGCGCGCCCATGAGCGGCGCGTCGCGCGCGTGCCCGACGACTGGTACACGAGAACGGTCGTTTGAATTATTATCAACAGAGTTCCACCAGACACAGGCTGCGGAAAGGTTCGTGTTTCGATGTCACGGCAGACAGAGACAGTTAAGCGCGGGGGCAGCGGCGACGACGAAGTGGTGATCCGCGAATGCACGACGATTGAGGAATTTGATATGTGCGTGCGCTTGCAGCGCGAGGCGTTCGGCCTGCCCGATCTGGAACTTTCGCCGCGCCGCCACCTCATCGTCTCGCGCCTGGCGGGCGGGTGGATACTCGGCGCGTATGAGGCGCGGGGCGGCGAACTCGTCGGCTTCGTCCATCACCTCATCGCCGCGCGCGGCGCGGAGATCACCGGCTACTCGCACATGATGGCCGTCTCGAAAGCCTACCAGAACCGGGGCCTGGGCGCGCGCCTCAAGTGGGCGCAGCGCGCGCGCGCGCTGGCCGAGGGGCGCAACTACATCAGTTGGACTTTCGAGCCGATGCAGGCGCGCAACGCGCACTTCAATCTAAACCGGCTCGGCGTGGTCGTGCGCTCCTACGGCGTCAACTTCTACGGCTGGGACGGCGGGACGGAAGCCACAGCCTCCGGCAAACAATTCAACCTCGACAGCGACCGGCTGATCGCCGGGTGGGAACTGGGCACGCCGCGCGTCGAAGCCTGTGCGCGGGGCGAGCGTCCCACGCAGACGGCCGCGCCCGCCGCCGTCGTCGAGATTCCGCCCGACTGGAACACGCTCCGCCGGGAAGACGGACACACGGCGCAGGCCGAACTCCTGCGCGTGCGCTCCGAATTTCAAAGACACTTAGCCGCCGGACTCGTCTGCGCCGGTTTCGAGCGCGACGCCGCGCGCCCGTGCTATCTTTTTTATAGTGACAAGTGACGAGTGACGAGTTAAAGCAGAAAGACTGTCTTAAAACTTGTCTTCGATCTCATCACTTGAGACGCACAAAAGTTTAGAAACGACGGCAACGCTTTTAACTTGTTCTTGCTCGTCACTCGTCACTTGTCACTCGTCACTGTTCTCTTATGCCTTTTACACGCTTCGACCGCTACGTTGAACGCCACGCGCCCGCTTATGTCGAGCGGTTGCAGGCGTTGTGTCGCATGCCTTCGGTGGCGGCGCGCGGCACGGGGATGCGCGCGATGGCCGAGACGGTCGAACAGTCGATGAAGCGCATCGGCGCGGGCACGCGCTCGTTCAAGGTCGGCAGCGGCTTCCCGATCATCTACGGCGAGTTCGGCGCGGGTTCGCATTGTTACATCGTCTACAGCCATTACGACGTGCAGCCGGTCGGGCAGTTGACGGCGTGGTCTTCGGGGCCGTTCGCGGCGGCGGTGCGCGACGGGAAGTTGTACGCGCGCGGCGCGGCCAACAGCAAGGGCGACCTCGTCGCGCGGCTCTCGGCGATTGAGGCTTACCAGAAGACTTTCGGGAAGTTGCCTTTGTGCCTGCGTTTCATCGTTGAGGGCGAGGACGGCCTGGGCAGCCCGAGCCTCTACCGTTTCACGGCGGAGAACCCCGACATGCTGCGCGCCGACGGCTGCATCTGGGACGACGGCTACAAGGACACGAAAGAACGGTTGCTGCTCAGCCTCGGTTTTAAAGGCATCACGTTTCTCGAACTGCGCGCTTACGGCGCGCGCACGGATTTGCATTCGAAGTGGGGCGGCGTTGTGCCGAACCCGGCGTGGAATCTCGTGCAGGCTCTCTCAACCATCGTCTCGCCGAAAGGCGTCATCACGATTGACGGCTTCTCGTCGCACGTCGCGCCCATCGCCGACGAGGATGCCAAATCGCTCAGGCAACTCGAAATTGACGAGGCCGGACTCAAGCGCGAATTCAAGATCAACCACTGGGTGCGCGGGATGACGGGTCGCGCGCTCACCAAAGAATTGATCTTCGGGCCGACCTGCACGATCTGCGGCATCCAGACCGGCCATACCGAGGCGGGCGCGAAGACGGTGCTGCCGGGCATGGCCGTGGCGCGTCTCGATTTCCGGCTCGTGCCAGATCTTTCGCCCGCGCTCGTCATCTCGCTTTTGCGCGCACACCTCGACACGCGCGGCTTCCACGACATCGAGGTCAACGAACTGGGGAGCGCGCCTTTCGTCAAATCTTCGATCACCTCGCCGGTCGCCCGCGCGGCGATTGATTCCGCGACGGAAGTTTACGGCGCGCCTCCCATCGTCTACCCGCTCGACCCTGCGAGCGGGCCGATCGGCGCGGTCTGCGGCATGCACCTGCCGCCGACGCCGCTCGTCTCCTTCGGCGTCAGCTACGCCGGTTCGAACCCGCATGCGCCCGATGAAAACATACGCCTCGAAGACTT
>DATCWB010000362.1:0-2865 GCA_036566625.1 Pyrinomonadaceae bacterium | reverse complement strand
GCGTTGCAAACCGCGACACGCAATCCGGCGAAGTTTATGGGTAGGTCAGACATGATTGGCACAGTAGAAAAAGGGAAGATCGCGGACTTAGTGTTGCTTGATGCCAGCCCGTTAGAGAACATCGGCAACACTCAAAAGATAAATGCGGTAGTTATTGGCGGCAGGCTTATATCAGAAGCGGAAATACAGAAGGTGATAACGAGCCTTGGAGCTACCGGAGAACGAAATTAAAAAGCCTGATCCCCGTTGCGGTGATGTCGAACAAGTCATTCGAGCCGACCGCGAATCGCGCGGCTTTCATCCGTTAGCTTGATGCCTGTTGAGTTGTGTGCGCGGCGGCTCAATTCCGGCGTAAGGCGCTTTGTGTTATGAGCGATAACCCTCAAGCTATAATCTCTATCTTAGACGGGATTACCTCTGTTGAAGATGAGGCTGAACTGGCGACGCTTGATGACGCTGTCAGCAGCTTATTAGCTTCTAAACATCCTCAGCTTGGGATAGGAGCGTTGCTTCGCATCTTTGAGCGATTCCCAGAGGAAGATGGGCATGGCATCTTTTGGAGCGTTTTGCACGGTCTCGAAAGCTTGCCCGATTATGAACGCGCGTTGGTTGAATCAGTACGGCGTCAACCTTCTGAGTTCGGCCTGCTAATGATTAACCGCATCCTGAACGATGGTCGTTCGCAAGTGGGCAGTGTTGATTTGCTGGTACTGCTTGAGGAAGTGGCGCGCGACCCCAGGATTCAGGGAAGTATTAGGGCAGATGCTCAGGAATACATTGAGTGGCAACAATCACGCGCCTAACAACAGCATGCAGCGGACGCGCATCCAGCGTGCCTTTTATCGTTAGTTGCCGCTCCGGCTACTACTCAAACGGCTTGCTAAAGCACCAGCCGGAACAGGTTAGAAATGGCTTTTCAGACACCCTCTAGGTAATATTTATCAATTAAAAAAGGGCTGCTTGAAGCGATGCGCAAGCAGCCCCTTTAATCTCGTGTATCTTGCCGTTACGGTTGGCCGAAGCGAAGCTTGTACTCCACGGAGTTGAGGAACCCGTCCACCATCGTGCGCACGTCGCCCGATTGCAGCACCTGCAGCCACGCCTGGAATCCCGCCTCGTCAGGCTTCCTTCTCAGATAACCGTAGTACTGCATGCCGACGAACGCGTTGTTGAACTCCGCCGCCGCAACCTCGTCTGAGTCGGCGATGGCTCGCATCACTTGCGCCCGCGTCATCGTGTTGGCATTGAGTCTGTTCGTCAGGTCGTCGCTCGTCAGCGTCACCTTCCCCCCCGTGTCCGGCTGCCCCGGGTCAGGTGTGATGACCTGCTGAAGGCCGTACCTGCCCAGCAGCGCCGCCACGTACTGCGGGTTCGTCATGCCCGCGTAAGCGGCCTTGAACTCAGCCCGCTCCGTAAACAGTGCGGCCAGTTCCGCCTTCCGGGCGTAAACCTCCTCAGCCGTCTGCCCCGCCACGTAACTCATGTCCGAGACGACTTCTAAGTACTCCGGCAGGCGGTTTAATCCCACCTTGTAGAAGCGGAAGACGTAGAAGCCCTTGAGCTGGAACTCCACCGAGCGGAAGAACCCCTCCCCAGACACGAAGATGCGGTCACACCCCGAGGGGGTTAAAGGGCTGTTGAAGGCATTGGGACAACCGTTCAACAGACCGAGCCAGGCATTGAAGCCGCTCTGGTCCGGCTCACGACTGAGGAAGTCCAGGTACTGCTGCCGCACGAAGAAGGGGTGCGTCAAGACGGGGTTCGGCGCGCCCATGACGTCGTTGTCAGTGATGGTGACGGTCGTGACGTTCGTTTCGCCGAGAGTGGCCCCTTGCGGGTTGCTAAGTCGGAATTGGAAGGTCTCCGACCCTTCGACGTGCGCGTCGTCGATGATGGGGACGGTGACCATCTTGCTCGTCTCGCCAGGGGCGAAGACGAGGGTGCCGACCGCCGCCGCGAAGTCGCAGCGGCCGTAGGCGTTGCCCTGCGTGCCCGCTGCGTCGGCGCACCCGACGGTGAACGTGTCGGCGTCGGCCGTCTGGTAGTTAATGCTGGCCGTGCCCGAGGCGTCGCCCGTGCGCGTGACCGTGACGGCGGCGCGGCCACCGCCCTCGTTGGCACTGTAGGCGGCAGCGCTGAACTGGAGGGAACCGGAGTCGGTCGCCCCTCCTATCCAAAGCGTCGAAGTAGCCGCGGCTCCCGAAGACTTCCCGTCTGATGGTGTTACTGTGCAGGTGACCCCTTCCCCGGCGCGCGCCGAGTTTTTCGGGATGGCGTCAGAGAGCGCAGCGCTCGTCACGTCACGAATCTCCACCCCGTTAACGAGCCACTGATACCTGTAGCGCACGATGTCGTAATCCGGGTCCTCGGCCACCAGCGACGTTTGCACGCGGCAGAAGATTACGTCGTCCGGAGCGGGTGCCGCAGGCTCGAAGCTGAGCGCCACCGGGTTAGGCGCGCGGTTGACGATCCCGGCACCGGAGGAGACCACGTCGAAGGGAGCTTCAGCCACCGTCTGGCCGTTGACGTCAACCAGCAGATGCCATCTCCCGGCCTCTGCCAGATTCAAAGTATAAGAGAACCTGTAGAAGGCAGTGCGGAAGAAAGCGCCGTTAGCAAAGTTAGCCGAACTGTCGAGGGCTATCGCCCCACCCGGCTTGCGGAACCTGATACGGTAGTTGCTCGTGGCGGGCAGGCCGCGGACTGTGAGCCTGAAGCGGACGGTGCGTGGGCCTTGAAGGAATGTTCCGGTGCGGGTGGCTTCGTCGTACGGTGGGTAAGCTGCCGCGCCCTCAAAGGGGTCGTTACTGAGGATGAGGTCACTTACGAACACTCCGCGTCGGATGGGCTGCTGCTGCACCCAGT
>DATCWB010000361.1:0-2104 GCA_036566625.1 Pyrinomonadaceae bacterium | reverse complement strand
GACCGACGAAAGGTTCGCTGGCGAAGCGGAGGCGGCGACGGCGGTGACAATCGGGCGCGCCCGCTCGACGCCCGCGCCGCTGTTTCTCTTCCCGGCCGTGGAGCGCGCCCCGGAGATCGAATGGAACTCGCGCGCGTCGCGTCGCTATCACGGGCGCATCGCGGAACTGGCGGCCGACCTGCGGCGCGCGCAGGCGCTGGGAGACGCGCGCGTCGTGTTCGCGATGCCGAGCGCAGGCGTGGCCGAGCGCGTCGGCGAGATGCTGGCGGAATATAACGTGGACGCGCGCGTGGTGTTTGCGGGCGAGCCGGGCGCGCTCGAAGGGGGGCAGGCGCTCGTGACGGTCGGGCGTCTGTCGGGCGGCTTCGAGTTGCCGTCGGCGGGTCTGGTCGTCCACGTCGAGAACGATCTCTTTGACGAGGCGCACGACGGCGCGAGCGTGGAGCGACGCGCGCCCGGTACGGGGCAGGCTTCAACCTCCGCGAAGCGGCCGCGCAAGAAGTCGAAGACGGCGGCCTTTTTGTCGGACTTCCGCGATCTGAAAGTGGGCGATTTCGTCGTCCACATCGATCACGGCATCGCGCGCTTCGGCGGTTTGCAGACGCTCGATCTCGGCCCCGGTCGCCGGGGCGAATTTATGCTGCTGTTCTACGCGGAGGACTCGAAGTTGTATGTCCCCGTCGAACGCCTCGACCTCGTGCAGCGTTATTCGAGCGCGGAGGGGCACGAACCCGTGCTCGACCGCCTCGGCGGACTCGGCTGGCAGAAGACGAAGGCCAAGGCCAAACGCGCCATGCGCGACATGGCCGACGAACTGCTGCGCCTCTACGCCGAACGCAAACTCGTCGGCGGCTACGCCTACGCGGCCGACTCGCCCTGGCAGCGCGAGTTCGAGGACGGCTTCGAGTACGTGCCGACGCCCGATCAGGAGACGGCCATCGAGGACGTGAAGACGGACATGGAAGCCAACACGCCGATGGATAGGCTCCTGTGCGGCGACGTGGGCTACGGCAAGACCGAGGTGGCGATGCGCGCGGCGTTCAAGGCCGTGATGGAGTCGAAGCAGGTGGCCGTCCTGACGCCGACGACCGTGCTGGCCTACCAGCACTACGAGACGTTCACGGCGCGCTACGCGGCCTTCCCCGTGCGCGTCGAACTGCTCTCCAGATTCCGCACGCCGAAGGAGCAGAAGGAGGTCGTCCGGCGCGTCGAGGCGGGCGAGGTGGACATTCTCGTCGGCACGCACCGGATACTGTCGAAGGATTTGCAGTTTCGCGATCTCGGATTAGTCGTCGTTGACGAGGAGCAGCGTTTCGGCGTCGCGCACAAGGAACGGCTCAAGCAGTTGAAGAAGAAGGTTGACGTGCTGACGCTCTCGGCCACGCCCATCCCGCGCACGCTCAACATGTCCCTGATGGGCTTGCGCGACATGTCCATCATCGAGACGCCGCCGCGCGACCGCCTCGCCATCCAGACGCAGGTGGTGCAGTTCGGCGAGTCGGTCATCAAATCCGGGATCGAGGTGGAGTTGGGGCGCGGCGGGCAGGTCTTCTTCATCCACAACCGCGTGGAGACTATCGAGACCGTCGCCGCGCTCATTCAACGTCTCGTGCCGCAGGCGCGCGTCTGCGTGGCGCACGGGCAGATGAACGAGAAGGAGATGGAGGGGGTGATGCTCGCGTTTATGGCCTATAAATACGACGTTCTGGTCGCCACCACCATCATCGAGAACGGCATAGACATCCCGCGCGCCAACACCATCATCATAAACCGTGCCGATCACTACGGGCTGGCTCAACTCTATCAACTGCGCGGCCGCGTCGGGCGCTCAAACCGCCGCGCTTATGCCTATCTTTTGATCCCGTCGGAGCAGGAGTTGACGCCGATTGCGCGCCGCAGGCTGGCGGCAATACGCGAGTTTTCCGATCTCGGCGCGGGCTTCCGCGTCGCCGCGCTCGACCTCGAACTGCGCGGGGCGGGGAATCTGCTCGGCGGCCAGCAGTCCGGGCACATGGACGCGCTCGGCTTCGATCTTTACACGCAGATGCTTGAGCGCACCGTCTCGGAACTGCGCGGCGAGGACGTGCAGGACGAAACCTCCGTC
>DATCWB010000360.1:0-13531 GCA_036566625.1 Pyrinomonadaceae bacterium | reverse complement strand
ACGCCACGGCCTCGACGCTCCTCTGTCTCTACATCGCCGTGGCGCGTAAGCAGAATGTTGCGCCCGACAAATTGCAGGGCACGATCCAGAACGACATCCTCAAGGAGTACATCGCGCGCGGCACGTACATCTACCCGCCCGCGCCGAGCCTGCGCCTCGTCACGGACACCTTCGCCTATTGCGCGCGCGAAATTCCGAACTGGAACACCATCTCGATCAGCGGTTATCACATCCGCGAGGCCGGTTCGACCGCCGCGCAGGAGATCGCCTTCACGCTCGCCGACGCCATCGCTTACGTCGAAGCCGCGACGGGCGCGGGGCTGCTAGTTGACGATTTCGCCCCGCGCCTCTCCTTCTTCTTCAACGCGCACAGCAACCTCCTGGAAGAGGTCGCCAAGTTTCGCGCCGCGCGCAGATTGTGGGCGCGCATCATGCGCGAACGCTTCCATGCGCGCGACCCGCGCTCGCTCATGCTTCGCTTCCACACGCAGACCGCAGGTTCGACGCTCACCGCGCAACAGCCGGAAGTCAACGTCGTCCGCACCACGATGCAGGCGCTCGCCGCCGTGCTCGGCGGAACGCAAAGCCTGCACACGAACGCCTCGGACGAAGCCCTCGCGCTGCCGACGGAGGCGGCCGCGCGCGTCGCCCTGCGCACGCAGCAAGTCATCGCGCACGAGTCGGGCATCGCCGACACGGTTGACCCGTTCGCGGGTTCTTACGCCGTCGAACACCTGACGGACGAACTCGAAGCCCGCGCCGCCGATTACATCAAAAAGATCGACGCCCTCGGCGGCATGCTGCGCGCCATCGAACTCGGCTACGTCCAGCGCGAGATTCAGGAAGCGGCTTATACGTACCAGCGCGCCGTCGAAACCGGCGACACGACGGTGGTCGGCGTCAACCGCTTTCAGATCGAGGAAGAGGCCGCGCCCGCGTTGCTGCGCGTCGAACCCGCCATCGAATTGGCGCAGGTCCAACGCCTGCGGCGCTTGCGCGCGCGGCGCGACAACGAGGCGGTCGCGGCAGCTCTGAACGCGCTCGAAGCGGCCGCACGCACGACGACTGAAAACCTGCTGCCGCGCATCCTCGCCGCAGTCGAGGTTTACAGTACGGTCGGCGAAATCAGCCACCGCCTGCGCGGCGTCTGGGGCGAGTACAAGGAAGCGTTGACGGTGTAAGAGGCGGTGTCGGCCGCATGTCGTGTGTGCGGACGGGCGCAAGTTGTCGAGGTAATGAAACCGGGGAGACCTTAGATGAAGAAGTTAATAAGCGTATCGGCGTTGGCGCTCTGCGCGGCTCTCGCGTGTCTCGGTCAAACCGCCGCGTCGTCAACGGCGGCGCAGAGACGGCGCACGATCTCGTCGCCGCCGCCGAACACGCCCGCAGGTGAGACAGCAGCCGCGCAACTCACGGGGCTGTACCGCATAGACCTCGCGCGCAGCGACAAGTTGTACTCGGTCGTGGCGGGCGCATCGAGCAACCTGCCTTTCGGCGAGCAGCAGAAATTCTTCATCGACCTGACGGTGCGACTGACGCCGCCCGACCTGCTCGCCATCGAGCGGCGCGGACGCCGCATCACGCTCGCCTCCTCGCGCGCGCCGCGCATAGACTTCGACGCAGACGGCATCACGCACAGCGAACGCGGCGGCGACGGGCAGACCGTGAACACGCTCGCCGCGCTGCGCCCGAACGGCCTGTCGGTGAGCGTCAGCGGCCAGAGCGAAGACAAGTTCAACGTCACGTTCGAGCCGCTCGACGGCGGACGCTCTCTGCGCGTCACGCGCCGCCTCAGCAACGAACAACTCACGCAGCCCGTCCTCATCCGCAGCGTCTACGAAAAAATCTCCGGCATCCCGCAGTGGGACATCTACGACGCGCCGCCGCGCCGCCCCGGCCTGCCGCCCGTCGCCTCCGATGACGCTCCTCCTTCTGCGCCCATCCCGCGCGGCGTCGAACGCAACGCGGCCGCCGCTCTGCGCCGCGCGCTCGACGAATGGATCGCGGCGACCAACGCGCGCGACATCGACCGGCAGATGAGTTTCTACCCGCCCGTCGTCCGCGCCTTCTACCTCCAGCGCAACGCCTCGCGCGGCGCGGTGCGCGCCGAAAAGGAGCGCGTATTCGGGCGCGCGCGCACCATCGACGTGCGCGCCGATGCGCCGGAACTCATCTTTCAGGACTCCGGGCGCGCCGCCGTCATGCGCTTCCGCAAGAGCTACGCCGTAGAGGGCGGCGGGCAAAACCGCAGCGGCGCGGTCGTGCAGGAACTACGCTGGCAACTCACGCCGCAGGGCTGGAAAATCTTCAGCGAACGCGACGTGCGCGTTATCCGTTAAACTGACGACGGGCGCGTCACCCGTCGCGCCCGTCTTTGTGAGAGGTTAAAGCCCGATGAGAAAACTCCGGTGGCCGTCCGCGCTTCCCCTGTCTGCCTGCCTGCTGCTTGCCGCCTGCTGTGCGTTCGTTTCGCCCGCGCTCGCGCAAAGCGGCGGGGCGGGCCAGAAGGCCGCGACGACGCCCGCGCAAGGCTCGCCCGAGCGCAAGGCCATCCTCGATGCCGTGCGCGTACGTTTGCAGTTAAAGAGCCAGTTCAAAGTTTATCATTTGAAACTCAAAGGCAACTGGGCTTACTTCCACGGCGGGGAAGTGGTGGACGCCGGAGAGGGCGAGTTGCAGGAAACCGACCTCGACGTGAAAGCCCTCCTTGAGCGAAAACAGATTCGCGGCAAACCCCTGTGGACGGTCGCAGAGCTTTGGACGCTGCCGACGGACGACAAATTCCCCCACAAAGATTTCGTCGCGCGCTCTCTCCGCCGCCGGAAGTTGTCGGGCACGCCCGCGGACATTTTCCCGGCGAACATGTGATGCCGTGAGAACGGCCAAATTTAGTCGCTCTCACGCACAACGCCGTCCTATGTTAATCTCGCTGGCGTATGTCTCATTTGCTCGAAGTTAAAAATTTGCAGACGCATTTCTTCACGCGCGCGGGCGTGGTGCGCTCGGTTGACGGGGTGAGCTTTCATCTCGACCGCGGCGAGTTGCTGGGGCTGGTGGGCGAGTCGGGGTGCGGTAAGAGCGTGACGGCGCTGTCGGTGATGCGTTTGGTCTCTGCGCCGGGGAAGATCGTCGGGGGCGAGATTTGGTTCGACGGGGAAGACCTGCGCGCGGCCTCGGAGAAGCGTCTGCGCGAGATTCGCGGCGACGACATCGCGATGATTTTTCAAGACCCGATGACTTCCCTGAACCCCGTCTACACGGTGGGCGAGCAGATCGCGGAGGCTTTGCGCCTGCATCGAAAACTGTCGCGCGGCCAGGCGCGCGAGGGCGCTATTGAGGCGATGCGCGAGGTGGCGATCCCCGACCCGGCGCGGCGCGCCGACGATTACCCGCACCAGTTGTCGGGCGGGATGCGACAGCGCGTGATGATCGCGATGGCACTCGCGTGCGACCCGAAACTACTCATCGCCGACGAGCCGACGACCGCGCTCGACGTGACCATACAGGCGCAGATACTCGAACTGCTCGACGGCCTGCGGAAGTCGCGCGAGCTGGCGGTGCTCCTGATCACGCACGATCTGGGCGTGGTGGCGGAGGTGGCCGACAGGGTGGCGGTGATGTACACGGGGCGGATCGTGGAAGAGTCGCCGGTCGAGGAGTTGTTCGCGCGCCCGAAGATGCCTTACACGGAGGGGCTGTTGAAGTCTGTGCCGAAGTTGACGGTGGGCGAGGCGCAGAAGGTGGAGCGTTTGCAGACCATCGAAGGCACTGTGCCGAAGCCGACCGACCTGCCGCCCGGTTGCCACTTCGCGCCGCGCTGCCAGTATCGCATGCCGCGTTGCACGGAGGGCGACCGGATTCCGCTCTACCAACTCGAAGGCGGCGTGCGTGTGCGCTGCGTGCTCTACGACATGGCGGCGGCGGTGGCGGCGGACAATCAGGCGACGGAGAGCGCATCAACTTAGAGCGGGTTTAGAGCGGGCGTAAAACTGACCACCGCAGACACAGAGAACACAGGCGGGACAAAGAGGAAAGCAGGAGATGATCTCAAAATTGAAATCTCAAATAGTCTGTTCTCAAATTTGAAGTCTCAAATAGTTTGTTCTCCGTGCAATCTCCGGCGAACTCTGTGTCCGCTATGTCTGCGATGGTGAAGGGTTTTGTTTCCGGTTTTAGTTCCTAATTTATGAGCACCAACGAACGCATGCAGTCTGTTCCCGAAGCCGAAGCCACGGCGGCGCACGCGAGAGACGCGCGGGAAGCGAAAGGGGCGGAACTCGTGCGCGTGCGCGCTCTGGTCAAGCACTTTCCGGTGGCGGGCAGCGACGACGTGGTGCGCGCGGTTGACGGCGTGACGTTCGAGATTTTCAAGGGCGAGACGCTGGGGCTGGTGGGCGAGTCGGGCTGCGGAAAGTCCACCGTGGGGCGTTGCCTGTTGCGCCTGATCGAGCCGACGGCGGGCGAGATTTCTTTCGAGGGCAAAGATGTGCGCGCGCTTTCCGGCAAGGCTCTGAGGGGCGTGCGCGCCGAGATGCAGATCATCTTTCAAGACCCCTACGCCAGTTTGAACCCGCGCTTGAAGGTGCGCGACATCGTGGGCGAGCCGCTCGCCATCCACGGCGCGGGCACGCGCGAGGAACGGCGCGAGCGCGTCGCCGAACTGCTGCGCAAGGTCGGCCTCGACCCCGATTACATGAACCGCTACCCGCACGAGTTTTCCGGCGGCCAGCGGCAGCGGCTCGGCATCGCGCGCGCGCTCGCCCTGAACCCGAAGTTGATCGTGGCGGACGAGCCGGTGTCAGCCCTGGACGTGTCGGTGCAGGCGCAGGTCATCAACCTGCTGGAAGATTTGCAGGCCGAGTTTGACCTCACATACCTCTTCATCTCGCACGGTCTGGCCGTCGTCGAACACATCTCGAACCGCGTGGCCGTGATGTACCTCGGCCGCATCGTGGAGGTGGCGTCGGCCGTCGAGTTGTACGCGAACCCGCAGCACCCCTACACGCGCGCCCTGCTCTCGGCCATTCCCGTGCCCGACCCGACGCGCAAGCGCGAGCGCATCGTCCTGCACGGAGACGTGCCCACACCCATCAACCCGCCCTCCGGCTGCCGTTTCCACACGCGCTGTCCCGACGCCATCCCCGAATGCTCGCAGATCGACCCTGACCTGCGCGAAGTCGCGCCCGGCCACACCGCCGCCTGCATCCGCGCCCCCGGCTGGGCCGACGCGCCGACTTCCGCTTGAGCGACGCGCGAACGACCGTGGGCGTCGTAGCCGACCTGCGCGAGCGATAGTTAAGTTTGCCCCGGCCGCTCCCAATGGAGGGGGCATCAACCCGCCGCCTCATTCTGCCGCCCGTTTTTCCATTGCACGCCGCTGTACCCGGTGGTATATTGCGCGCCGCTTCGGAGTAGTCCGATCACGTCCCGGCCGCGCAGCCGCGCGCGGCCGGCTTCACTTTCCAGGCAACACCCGTGATCGGAAAATCTTAACCTCAACCGAAAAGCGTTATGAAACACCGTGAGACGATCCTCTGTCCCGCGTTCGCCGGAGTTATCCGCGGGTCTTAATCCAGACTTACAACCATGCCGAACTGCCTGTCAGAGGCTGCGCGACCCCGACCTCACTGGTCGCCGGGTGATCAGCCCACCGCTTCAGGCGTGCGGCGTTGAGGAGACGTGATGTTGCAAAGTGAAGAAGTTTTACAGGTAGCGAAAAACTACACTCCCTTCGATCTACCCGTCGGCGTGTACGTGATAACGAAGGATGGGCGTTTTGTGGAGTGCAACCGACAGGTGCGAGAGATTCTCTCGCTGCCGCCGGACGGCACCCTCGATGCCTCGATAGTCAACTTTTACATGGACCCGTCGCAACGCGACGCCTTCTATGAGCAACTCGCCCGGCACGGCAGTCAGAGCACACCCCTCAAATTTGTTTTGCCCCTCAAGGTGAACGGCCGCGAGAAGTATGTCGAAGACTATTCGCGCCCGATTTTCGACGACGCGGGCGAGGTGCTCGGCTACATCTGCTGCATGGTAGATGTGACGGATGAATACCGCGCCAACCGCCTTTTCGAGTCGTTGCCCGTGGGCGCTTACCAACTGGACGCGCAGGACAAAAGCGTCCACGCCAACAAGGCTTTCGCGCGCATCCTCGGCTATCGGTCGCCCGAAGAAATCGAAGGCCGCCCGGTCAAGGATTTCTACGTTCACGCGCACGAGGCCGACGCGCTTCGTCAACTTATTGATCGCACGAAGGTGGTTGAGAAGTACGTGTCGGAACTGCGCAAGCAGGACGGCGAGACGATCTTCGTGCAGGTCAGCGCGCACAAGATCGAGACGCCGGACGGGGCATACGCCGGGCGCGAAGGCACGATGATGGACGTGACGCAAGAGGAGCGCTACCGGCGGATCATGAAGGACGTGCCCGTCGGCCTGTACACGATCAGGCAGGAGAACGGGCAGGATCGGCTGGTGCATTGTAACGACCAGTACGCGGCGCTTTTCGGCTATGCCTCGCAGAAGGATATGATCGGACTCGACGCGAAGAACCTCCACGCCACAACGCAGGACTACCTCGACTTCATGGCCGCGCTCAACGACAAGGCGCGCCACAATCAGCCGCTCAACGGCCACTTGCTCAAACTGACCAACAAGGACGGCGGTGGCCTCGTCGCCGAAGTCAACTGCCGCGCCCTGAAAGACCTGAAGGGGCAAACCATCGGGCGCACCGGATCACTGCGCGACGTGACCGAGGAGGCAGCCCTGCGCGAGAAACTCAAGCAGCTTACTTACGATTTCGGCAACGTGCTGCACGACTACACCTCGACGCTCTTGATGGTGCAACTCTCGATTACGTCGGCGTTGCGCGCCTTCCACCCCGATCCATTTCGCCCGGAAGTTGAGGTCAGCGTCGAAGAGGCGGCCGCGATGGTCGCGCCGCCCGCCGCGCGGCTCGCCGCCTCCCTCGGCCAACTGCTCGCGCTGGCGAAGTCTGAAGACCGTGCGATGGCATTACCGGCCGAGCGTTGGCTCGACCTGTCCGACGCGCTGGCGAAACTGGAAGACTACGAACAGCGCATCCCTACGCCCGACTTCCGCCCGATATTTCTGGGTGAAGTGGCGTGGGAGGTGCAGACCCTGGCCGATCAGATCGACCGCAAGCGATTCTCGCGCGAACTGCTGCGACAGGTTCACGACGACGCGCAGAATCTGGCGCGCATCGTTCACCTCATCTCGCTGCGCCGGACGCGGGACGCCGTGCTCGAAATGGATCATCAGGTGCGCGCTCTGCGCGAGTTCGTCACGGCGGACGTGCGCCGCCGCGAGCCGCGCGTCGTCTGCAAGGTGGCGCGCCTCATCAGTCAGGCGCGCATGAACCTCGACGAGTATGCGCGCAGCCGCGGCGTCCTCGTCAGGGTGAAGTTGGACAACCCGGATTACGAAATCTTCGTCGTGCCGCGCGAGGTGGTGCGCGCGCTCGCCAATCTGCTGCACAACGCGATTAAGTACAGTTGGAGCAGGCCGCAGGATAAGTCGCCCTGGATCAACGTGCGCGCCTCGGCCGTCAAGGGTAAGTTGCAACTTCAGTTTGAAAATTGGGGCGTCCCGATCCCAAAAGACGAGATCGAGGGAGACTTGGTTTTTAACATGGGGTTTCGCGGCAAGCTCTCGGGCGACCGCGGGCGAATCGGCACGGGCATCGGTTTGACCGACGCGCGGCAAGTGGCGCGCTGGCACGGCGGAGACTTGACGCTGCAAAGCCACCCCGCCATTGCCTCCAGGCGCGACGACGACTACAAGTCGCCTTTTCTGACCACCGTCACTCTGACGCTACCGCTGCACGAGGGAAAAGGAGACTAAAGTGAAAACCAAGTTCCTCTGGATCGAAGACAACGCCAATACCAACCTGAGCTACCTGATGATGCCGATCTACAACTCGGGTAAATACGATCCGATCATCGCGCTCTCCGTCGCCGACGGCCTGCACCGCCTGTGGCAGACGGAGTTCGCCGCGGTCGTTCTCGACATTCGCCTCCCGCCCGGCAACGACCCGCAGTGGACGAAACTCTACAACCTCTCGGGGCATAACCGTGGCGCGGCGCAACTCGGGCTTGCCCTGCTCATCGCGCTGCTCCGCCCGCAGGAGAGCGAGATCGACCTCGGCAACCGCCCGGCCTGGTTAAAGCCCGACAAGATCAAGCCCGAAAGGTTCGGCGTCCTGTCGGTCGAGAGCGAGTTCGAGGTGACGAATAAGCTGGAAGAACTGGGCATCACGGTGCGACATGAGAAGACCGCGCACACGACGCCGGGCACGCTGCTCGACATGGTGAATCAGATCATGCAGAAGACTAAACCGGGAGGTGTGCTGCGATGAGTCAAATACAGGGTTGGCTGCCATTTCTCAGCGAGCAGTGGGCGACCACCTACCTGCAAATACTTTTCGGGCTGATGGTGTTTGCCCTCGGCATCCCGGCGCTCGCTTTCGAGCTGATCGTGCAGGAGGACGTGCGCCACGTCGTCCAGCGGCGGTGGCACCTCAAGGTATGGCTCGCCCTCGTCTTCATGCTGTTCATCAGCTCCATCCTCTTCGTCTGGCTCCTGCATCCGCTGCAAGACGGGAAAGGCGGGATGCCCGCCGGGGAAGACCCCTGGGCGTGGAAGATGTCGGTGGCGGCCGCAGTGCTGCTGACGCTCGTCCCGTCGCTGACTTTTGCGGGCGGCTGGATGTTGTTCGACCGGTGTCGCCGCGTCAAGGTTGTGGGGAGCGTGGCTAAATCCCTGGCGCAGTCATATGACAGCCGGAGGATGCTGGACGAGTCCGACCTCGAAGATTTGCTCTACCTCGGCACACACGGAAAGGCCGGACGACAGAAGAACATGGTGCTGGATGTGATTGGTGAAACGGCGGCTAAGGTGCAGCAGCCGGAGGCCGATTACAACGGCTCTGAGTTGGAAGACCTGATCCGCGGCATTGAAGCGGTGCTGCGCTACGAGAACCAGCGCGGCAACGACGAGAATTTCACGCGCGCCGTCGCCATCCTCAAAAACATCTGGTTCCGGCTCTCCACTAACAACCATACCTACTCTTCTGATGCCACCGCCACGCTCGACACGCTCAAGGTGCTCGGCATCTTCGCCGTCAAGCACAGGTCGGAGCCGACGGCTCTCATTTACGTCGAGGAAGCCGCCGTGTGTGATAGCGACATCCTCTTTGAGATGGGTGTGGCGGCGCTACAGGCGCGTCATTTCTTCATCGCGTCGGCGGCTCTGGTCAAGCTGGAGTCTTTGGCCTCGCAGATATTGGAAGAGGGCGGCGCTCTCGAAGCGGACGAGCCACGGGTGCAAGCTCGCGATTCGCCGTTGGAAGTGAAGTCGAATCTGGTCGGCTTGCTGGCGCATTTCTCGGCAGCCGGGGTCTCGGCGCGGCGGCGCGCGTTGCTCTCATTCGAGACTAACGCGGAATACTTCACGCCGACGCGCGTAACCGCCTTCAATGAGGCTTTCGAGTATCATTACAACATGGGGCGTTTCGAAACTTCGGACAAGGTGTTCGCCCTGCCCAAGTTGCTCGGCGACGACGGTGTGCCGGATTGGAGGGCGGGCGGAGCCTAAAGTACCTCCCGGGATGAGGTAATTTGAAACCGGCATCTCGCGCGGGACGTATCACAGACGATGATTAATCCGACGCGGCGTGCCGCAAGTCCTGTGAGGGTGACTACTACTGCGTCCCCCGCCGCTCCGCCTTAAACTTCCAACCTACGGAGAACTCCCCATGAATCGTATTGTCGCGATAGCAGTGCTCGTCGTCGGTCTCTTGCTCTTGATCGGGGGCGTGATGAAAATTCTGCCGGGCGCGGCGGGCGGCGGCGGCGCGCTCGCGTTCCTCGGCGTCGTGATGCTCGGCCTCAGTTTCATCCGGCGCGACGCGGCCGGCGCGGACGACCAGCCGCCGATGTCGGAGGCCGAAAAGATCGGGTCGATCTTTTACGAACCGGCGCGCGTCTTTCAGGAGTTGCGCGCGCGACCCTACTGGGGCACGGCCTTTCTCGTCATCGCGCTCTCGGTCGCCATCTACCAGTTCGCCTACACGCAGCGTATCGGCGCGGAGACCATCGCCCTCGCCACCATTGATAAGACCGTCGAGGGCGGCTTCATCCCGGCAGAGCGCGCGGCGGAAATGCGCGAGCGCACGGCGGCCGACGCCCGCCAGCCGTTCACCAAAATGTCGGGCGCGATCAACGGCGTCGTCGGCGTTTTCGTCATCATGGCGATTCTGGCCGGACTCTACATGCTCGGCGTGCTGGTGTCGGGCGCGCGCATCAAATTCTGGCAGGCATTCTCGGTCGCGGTCTTCGCGGGGTTGCCGGTCATCGTGTTGCAGAACCTGATCAGCCTGCTCCTGCTCTACCTCAAGTCGCCCGACGACATCGAGCCGATCAGGGGACAACGCGGGCTGGCGCGCGCAGACCTCGGCGTGCTTTTCAACCCGGCGGAGAACCCCTACCTGTTCGTGCTCGGCAGCAGCATCGGACTCTTCACGCTCTACGGAATCTGGCTGACGGCGACGGGTCTGCGCCACAGCGGCGAGAAGGTCACGAGCGGCACGGCCTGGGCGATCTCCGTCGGCCTGTGGGTGTTCGGCCTGCTGCTCGGCCTCGGCGCGGCCGCGTTGTTCCCGACCTTCATCACTTAAAAACAGAGGTCAGAGGTTAGAGGTCAGAGGTTAGAAAAAACAAAGGCCGGTGAGAGCGCGTGCGAGTTCGCTTTCACCGGCCTTGCAGTGTGTCTCCACAGATCTGCGACCTCTAGCCTCTGACCCCGGCGCTTTTCATTCGTAGCGCAGGGCTTCGATGGGGTCGAGGCGGGCGGCCTTCCAGGCGGGCCAGAGTCCGAAGATGAGACCGATGCCGACGCTGGCGACGAAGCCCGCGATGGGCGCCCACACGGGCACGTAAGAGGGAACGAAGATGCTGATGAGGAACGTCGTCCCCCAGCCGAGCAGGAGGCCGACCAGACCGCCGAAGCCGGTCAGCGTCATCGCCTCGATGAGAAACTGCCAGAGGATGTCCGCGCGCCGCGCGCCGATGGCCTTGCGGATGCCGATCTCGCGCGTGCGCTCCGTCACGGAGACGAGCATGATGTTCATCACGCCGATGCCGCCCACCATCAAGCCGACCGAAGAGATAACCACCATCGCGATTGCCACGCCCGACGTGATCGAGCGGAAGTTCGAGATGGCCGACTCGGCGGTCGTGACGCCGAAGTTGTTCTTGTCGCCGAAGGGCGTCTGGCGGCGCACGCGCATCAGGTCAACCACCTGATCCTGCGCCTCCTCCATGCGCCCCGGCTTCGCCACGGCGAAGATAAACACGTCCTGGGCGTTCGGCTTGAGTTTGCGCGCGACGTTGTAGGGCATGTAGATGACGTTGCTTTCGTCGTTGTTGCCGCCGCCCCCGCCGAGTTGCTCGCGCTTCTCGAAGACGCCGATGACGCGAAACTTGTTGCCGCCGATGTCGATCTCCTGTTCGAGAGGCGACCCGAACGGGAAGAAGCTCTCGGCCACGCTCGCGCCGATAACGCACACTTGCTGGTTCTGGTTGTTCTCGAACTCGGAGAAGAAGCGTCCCTCGGAGACGTTTTCGATCCCGGCGCGCTCGTAATCGGGCAGCGTGCCTTGCAGCCGTACGGCCGAAGAGGTCTTGCCGTTGGCCGAGACGTTGATCTTCGCGCCGAAGAAGTTGTTCGTGATGTCGAGGAAGGGCACGGAGAGTTCCACCGCCGGGAGCGCGCGCAAGGCCATCGCATCGTCGAAGGTCAACTCCTTGCGCATCCGTTCCTCGCGCGAGCGGCGACCGATCTGGATGCCGGTCTCGAACTTCGTCAGGATGATCGAGCGCGTGCCGAACGACTCGATCTCTTTAGTGACGGCGAGATCAATGCCGCTGATGATCGAAGCGATAGCCATCACCGTCCAGACGCCGATGACGACGCCCACCACGGTCAACGCCGAGCGCAGCTTGTTCGTGCGCAGGGTCGCCAGCGCCATCTTCAGGTTTTCGTAAATATCGCTTCTGAGCAGCTTCATAAGACAGTGACAAGTGACAAGTGACAAGTGACGAGATTAAAACAGTGACAGGTGACGGGATGAAAGGCAACTGTGAAGCTGAGGTTTCTTTTGCTTTAACTTATCACCCGTCACTTGTCACTCGTCACTGTTTTCTAGTCGGAGCGCAATGCTTCGATGGGGTCGAGCCGCGCCGCCGTCCACGCCGGGATGATCCCGGCCAGCACGCCGATGCCGCCCGACACCGTGACGGCGACGATGACGGCGACAATCGAGAGATACGTCGGGAAGAAGACGGCGGTCAGCACGCGCCCGACGATCCATGCGAGCAGGACGCCGGTCGCGCCGCCGATGGCCGAGAGCGTGACGGCTTCGACGAGAAATTGCTTGAGGATGTCGCCGCGACGCGCGCCGAGCGCCTTGCGGATGCCGATCTCCTTCGTGCGCTCCGTCACCGAGACGAGCATGATATTCATGATGACGATGCCGCCGACGACTAAGGCGATGGCTGGCACGACGATGGCGACGATGAAGATCGAGCCGAAGATGCGGTCGCGCAAGCCCGTGATGGCGTCGGGCGTCATGACGCCGAAGTTGTCTTTCTCGTTGGCCGGCACGCGGCGGCGCACGCGCATCAGTTGCCGCGCCTCCTCGACGGCATCGTTGAACAATTTGTCTGACTTGGCGGTGGCGACGAAGTAGAGCGAGCGGTTGTTTCTGAAACCACCGAAGTTGTTGCCGTAGGTTTTAAGCGGGATGTTGATGAAGTTGTCCTGCGGAATGCCGAGGACGCTGCCCTTGACGGCGGCCACGCCGACGACGCGATGGGGCAGCCCGGCGATGGAGATTTCCTCGTTGACCGGACTGCGCGCGGGGAACAACTTCGAGGCCACGTCCGCGCCGAGGAAGGCGACGCGCGCGGCCGTCTGGTTCTCCGTCTCGGTGAAGAAGCGGCCGTCGGCGACCTCGATGGCGTTGATCTCGGCGACGTTGGCCGTCATGCCGTCAACGGGCACGTCTTCGAGAATCTCCGTGCCGCGTTTGACCTGCGCGCGCGAGGGGCGTGCGCCCGCGCCGAGTTTGTCTATGAGCACGGCGCGCGCGCGCAGGTACTCGTAGTCGGCCAGCGTCAAATCTTTGTTGCGGCGCGTGGCGGCGGCGATGGCGTCGGTGTCTTTGAAGTCCTCGAAAATGTTGAAGCGTTGAATGGTGAACGACTTCGCGCCGATGCCCGCAATCTTCTCGTCCACGTAGCGATTGAAACCCTGAATCAAAGAGACGACGACGACGACGGCCGTGACGCCGATGATCATGCCCAAGAGCGTCAGCGCGGAGCGCAGCTTGTGCGCCCAGACGGCGGCGAGCGCGAGTTTTAAGGTTTCGATGAATTTCACGGGCTGCGTTATTACGGGCGAAGAACACATTTAGTTGCACGGGCGGCGCGTGCCCTTCGTCGTCAGTGCT
>DATCWB010000359.1:0-4753 GCA_036566625.1 Pyrinomonadaceae bacterium | reverse complement strand
CTGCCATCGGCGGCGCGGTCGCGGGCGCGGCGGGCAGCGCGCTCTATCGGCGCAGCCAACGTCGCCGCCGCTACTAAACAGATTCACACGAGAGAGAGTGGCCGATTTAACGAACGGCCACTCTCTTTTGCGTGTCCCCTTGAAATTGGCCTCGCATGAACGTTAACAGCTTGTTCTAACCTCGCGCGCATCAGATTTCCGAGCGAACCATTTATCAGGAGACGAACTTTTATGTCACATGACGAAGAGCAACAACGCCGCAGCCGCGTAGTGGTAGAGACTCCGACCGCGCGCCGCGAGGAAGTTTACACGCGCACGACGCGCACGCCCGACCACGACCGCGGCGGGTACTCCACGGCCACCGTCGCCATCGTCGCGCTCGTCGCCATCGCGGCCACCGCGCTCATCCTGTTCTTCTGGATGAACAGCGGGACGGACGCGACGAACACCAACGTCAACATCGCCACCGCGCCGCCGACGCCGCTCCCGACCGCACCGACGCCGCTCGTGATGCCGCAACAGCAGCCCGTGCAGCAGCCGCCCATCATCGTGCAACAACCCGCACAGACGCAGCCCGCGCCCGTCATCATCGAACAACCCGCGCCGTCTACGTCCGCGCCGGTCGTCACCACCGCGCCGCCGGCCAACACGGGCGCGGACGACGCCACGCTCGAATCGCGAATCAACAAGAGTTACACCGCCGACCCTGATCTCGTCGGCATCACCGTCACCGTCGTCGGCGGCAAGGCCACGCTCATCGGCTCGGTCAAATCTCAAGCGCTCAAAGATCGCGCCGAACGCCTCGCCAACGCCGTCCGCGGCGTTCGCAGCGTTGATAACAAACTGATGGTCGAAAGCGCACCGGACTAAGGGAAAGGGATGAGGGCGGAAGGGTCAGGGATGAAAAGGAATCACCCGCCAAGCTGCGTGTTTTTCTTATTCATCCCTCATCCTTCCGCCCTCATCCCTGCTCAATGTCCTTCCGTGTGTTCGCGCAGCCATTCGTCCAGTTCTTCTTCGGTCGGCTCGCGTCGCCACTCGTCCCGGAGACGACCACGTAAGTATTCGCGCTCGCGCTCGGCTGTCTCTTCGAGCGAGGCGTCACCGCCCGGCGTCTCCGAGTTCTCTTCCGGCGTGGCGTCAAAATTCAGCCCTTGCCTTTTATCTCCGCCTCCGCCCGTTTGCCCCGTTTGCGTAGTAACCATTTGCTCACTCCTCCCTGATTTTGTCCGCGCCCTCACGCTTGCAATCGCCCGATGCTCATCTCGCCCGTCAGCGGCGAAGCCTCGACGAAGACCGCGCCCGTCTCGCCAAGAATCTCAAGCCTGCGCGCTTCGTCTTTCGCCAGCAAGCGCACCTCCTCGACGAGGCAGCCTGCCGGGGCGGGCGTGATGCGTGCAAAAGTTTCGGCGCTCATCTCTCCGTCGTGAAGACGCCGCAAGTCGTCGGCGACGAGCGCGCGCTCTTCGTCGCCGATGTCCAACTCCTTCAACGCGAGCGACTGCGGCACGAGTCCCATCTCCGCGTCGGGGAAAATTGTCCAGATAAACCCGATGTCGAGCGCGAGGTGCAGCGCGTCGTCGGCCTCGAAATAGCCGAGCACGGTCGCGCCGATCACGTGCGCGATGACGTGATCCTGATGCGTCCCCGTCTCCTCCGGCCTCCACTCGCCCGTCATAGAATTTGCCCCACAGTATAAACAGCAGCGCGCGGCAGTCCAAAGAAGAAGGGCGGCCAACCGCACGCTGGCCGCCCTCCGTGTTTTAACTCCGACGCTTCGATCAAACTACTTGCACTTCGAGTAGCCGCAATCGCGGCAGAAGTCGCAGCCGGAAGCGTGTTCGAGTTGGCCGCGACATTCGGGGCATTCGCTGATCAGCGAGTAGTTGTTATTCGCGGGCTTCGCCTCGACGGCGGGGGCCGGCGCGTTAGCGGCCGTCTGCGCGTAGGCGAGAGCGCGCGCCGAATCGGGCTGATTTTGGAGGCGGCGGCTCGTCAGGAGGAGACACTCGGCGACGGCCTGTTCGGGGCTGGTCAGCAGACGCTCGTTGAACCAGACGGAGTGCGTGCCGATCACCTTGTTGAGGCTGCGCGCGACTTCGCGGTCGTCGAATCCGCCGCGCAGCATCTTCGAGGCGAGCAGGCCGACGCCGCCGGAGATCGGGCCGGTGGCGAAGACTTCGAGGATCATGCGCCCGTCGTGATTGACGGTGACGTAAAGGTTCTGCCCGTCGAAGGGAATGCGCCACGTCGCGCCCTGCAACTCGCGCGGGCGTTCGATCTGTATCGGCTGTGTGGCAGGAGCAGTCGCCGCGCTTGACACGCGCGGCGTCGGCTCAACGGCGACAGTGGCCTCGCCCGTCGCCGTCTCGTCGAAGAGAGGTTCGGCCACGGCGGCTTCGTTGACGATGGCCGGGTCGCACGCGATCTCGCCCTTCGGCTCGGCCCCCTTCATGCTGGAGAGCACCTGCGACTCGCGCGAGCCGTCGCGGTAATAACTGACGGCCTTGCAACCGAGTTCGCGCCCGAGGCGATAGAGACGATCAACCGATTCGAGCGTGTCGTCGGCCGCGCCGTTGCAGGTCTTCGAGACGCCGTTGTCTACGTGACGCTGCGCGGCGGCGAGCACGTGGATGTGCTGCTCCGCGCTGATGGACATCGCCGAGATGAAATAATCGGGGAGTTCCTGCTCGTGCGCGACGACGTATTCGGAGGCGTAGTCAATCGAAGCCTGATCGGTCTGGTCAACTTCAATGCCGAGGGCGCGCGCGGCGACCGTGTGGACGTAGGTGCGTTTGCCGAGCGTGTCCTGCCGGACGTAAGCCCAGGAGAAGTTCGGCTCGATGCCGGAAGAGGTTTCGGCGACGAGCGAGATCGTGCCGGTGGGCGCAATCGTCGTCGTCTCGTAGTTGCGCGGCGTCAGCATGTCGGCGGGGATGCCGATATCTTCGCTGAGAAATTTGTCGTAGGCTTCCTTGTTCGGCTGATATTCGGGAAACACGCCGCGCTCCGCGCCGAGACGGCACGATTCGAGCCACGCCTCCCGGCGCACGAAACTCATCAACTCGTCCATGAAGTCGATTGATTCGGGCGAGCCGTAAGAGATTTCGAGTTGGAGGCAGAGGTCTGCGAAGCCCATCACGCCGAGGCCGACGGGGCGTGTGCGCTTCACCACGTCGTCAATCTCCGGCAGCGGCCACGCGCACACGTCGATCACGTTGTCGAGGAAGCGCGTGCTCCAGCGAATCGTCTCGCCGAGGGCTTCCCAGTCAACGCGCTCCGCCGGGTCGTAAAATTTCGCCACGTCAACCGAGCCGAGGTTACAAGAGTTGTTGAAGTGCAGGGCTTGCTCCGCGCACGGGTTCGTCGCGTAGATCGGCCCCATGCTTTTGATCATGTGGTTGTGGCGATTCACTTCGTCAATGAAGATGACGCCCGGCTCGGCGTAGCGATGCGCCGAGGCGACGATGCGATTCCAGATGTCGGGCGCATAGACCATGCCGGGGCGCGGCGGTTCTTCGCGCGTCGTGTCCGAAAGGTCTGTGGCCGTGAACGCGGCCTTGTCGCGGAAGGTGACGGTTGAACCGTCTGGGCGGCGATAGACGGCGTAGTCGCCGTTCGCCACCGGATCGAAGATCGGCTCGGTCCACGGCTCGCCGTCGAAGCTGAGTTGATACCATTCCTTCCGCTCCACGGCCTCGAAGAAGCGATCCGTGACGGTGACGGAGATATTGAAGTTGGTCAGGCTGGTCTGATCGTTCTTCGCGTGGATGAAGCGCAGGAGGTCCGGATGATCCACGCGCATGATGCCCATGTTCGCGCCCCGGCGCACGCCGCCCTGCTTCACCGTGTCGGTCGTCGTGTTGAAGATGTTCATGAACGAGACCGGCCCCGAGGCGACCCCGTGCGTCGAACGCACCATCGCGCCGACGGGACGCAGCTTCTCGAACGTGAAACCCGTGCCGCCGCCCGTCTGGTGAATAATGGCGGCGTCTGTGGCGGTCTTCATAATACCCGGGATGGAGTCGGGCACGTCGAGGACGAAGCAAGCGGCCAGTTGACCGTTGGGCTTCCCGGCGTTGACGAGACAGGGCGTGTTAGGGACGAACTCGCGCCGCAACATGATTTCGGACATGCGGCTGTAGAATTCGTCGCGCTTCTCCGAATCGGTCTCCGCCACGCTTACGTGGCCGACGACGCGGCGCACCACGTCCGGCCATTCTTCAATCGGATTCCCTTTCGCGTCCTTCAGCGAATAGCGTTTGCTGATCACTTTGCGGGCGTTGAGGCCGAGTTCATGGCTCTGCTTTGACGCGCGGCGGGCGGCGGCGGGAATCGGATTACCCCGGGGAGCGTTCGGCTCGACAACTGTGCTCATCTTCAAATTCGCCTTTCCTGCGCTGCATTTTTGGGCGCGCGAGTCCTTTGTTTGTGCTTTGGTCAATCCGGCGCGGGCAGCACGAACTCGCGCGCCGTGGGCAAAATGTGTGGTTCGGAAGCTGCGGGTGGCTTGAACGTTAAGCGATAGATTTCCATGCCGAACGCGCTCCGGGAGTCGCCGCGTGTCGGCTTTCGACGTGCTCGTCATCAAGCGGAGCGGAGTATACATAGCTCGCCGTGGGCTGTCAATACCCAGCCCCAACATATTGTATCAACTTTTCTTTTCAGCGGAATATGGTGGGGAATCTAAGAGTTTACCTTAACCCAACTTGCGCCCGCTTTAAAGCATCAAAACAGTTCCTTTCACCCCGTT
>DATCWB010000358.1:0-11530 GCA_036566625.1 Pyrinomonadaceae bacterium | reverse complement strand
TCGAGCATTTCAGGGTTGAGCTTCTGCGCCTCGTCGAGCAGGAGGACGACGTTGTACCCGGCCCGATATTGCTCGCCGAGCCACTCCTCGAAACTGGCGCGCTGGGCGGCGGCCGACCGGCGTTTAGGAATGCCGACGAGTTGTGAGATCTCCTGGATCAACCCGAAATCAGTTTTGAAGCTGGGACTGGGCAGCAGGATCGAGATCGTATCTTCCTGCGCGTCGAAGTGCGCGTGCAGGTATCGCAGCAGGGAAGACTTCCCCAGGCCGACATCGCCCAAGATAGCGGAGAGTCCCTGCCGATTCTCAACAGTCCATCGAATTCTGAATACAGCAGCCTCAAGTGACGGAGTGAAGTACAGACTGGTCGGATTAGGCGATACGGAGAATGGTGTTTGACGTTTAACTAAACTTTTACGAACTCACTTATGGACGAGATCAGCCTGCTGAGACATGTATTAGTTTCGATTTTGCGCGTAAACCCGCTCACGGATGCTCCCACCTCTTGCCCAAGGAAGCATTAACCTCTTAAATGCTCTGTGGCAGGGAGGTCTCAGCGAGGAGGTTTGACCCGAAGAGGGGGACAATGGATTAGCTCGCATTGTGGGGCACCCCGCGAACTTACTTTGCAGGCTCCCCTCTGCACTCTAAAATAATTTTCGCCACACTGCCCTGGGGCAGGCCATCAAACTCATCACGAAGTCAGACATCCGCGGCTGGTTCAAGCACTGCGGCTACAGGGTCGCATCCGGATGAACGCCGCTGTAGTTAAGCACAAATTCAAGGCTGCAAAACAACCGAGACGCAAAAGTTAAGCGGCAAGGAGAAGGGTTGTCGCAGTACTTATGTTTTATTCAATCTTGGATAGAATTCCCCATTGCGTGGCTAATGTAAGTAGGGTTGCGACGACGACGGTATTTGCTTTCTTCAACCAATTGTGGCGGTCTCCAAACAAAAAAAGCCATTCATACTCTGCTCCAACCTGATAAACGCTTTTTGCTCCCATTATGCGGGCAATTTCCAGCATTGTCTGGCGTGCGTAGAAGGTGACATGGTGTCCGGATTCAGGCGCTAGATATTCCCAATTCCGCGTGGTTCGACCGGGCACATACCGCCCGGTCGTGACATAAATAAAGCCAAAATCTTTTGCCAGAATTTCACCGATGCGGAGCAGTTCTTCATTTGGCTGAATGAAATGCTCAATCACTTCAGCCGCAATGATCAGGTTGTAAGGCCCGTTTCGCACGACAGACTCCCAATCTTTATAGACCCTCGGTTGTGCATACGCAGGTGTCCAATACGGGTCGAAGCCCACGGCATTCCAGCCAAAGCGATGCGCCATGAAACTCACCAAAAAACTTGTGCCGCAACCGAAGTCCAGCGCCTTGAAATCAGTATCTTTGTCTGGCAGCACTCGCGCGGTCGCTAGCTGATGCAAGCGGCTTGCGATGCAAAATTGCCGCCACGCCGCGCCTGTATCCAAATCAATGTCGGGGCTGTAATTCGAAAGGTCTATCAAGCCTTGCACCGTCAACGTGTCCAAATGATGCGATTGCAGCATCCGGCATTTAGTGCATTCAAAATAATTACCCTGCAAACCTGCTACGAGCGGCAGCGAAAATTTATACACCGCTTGCCCGGCGCATAATTTACATCGTTTCACTTGTTCAGTTGCCATTATCAGTCTTTTGATCCCATTTTGTTCCGCGCCTTCAACCAGACATACCACTTCGCCTGATCTGCACTAAATAAATCAAGTCGAGCCGGGCAAGCGTCGAACGAAAGAGGCTTTGTGTGAACAAAGAATCTCTTGAACGCGGCTGCCCGGCTCGACTGAAAGAGAAGGAACTCAGTGCTTTTTACGGTACGTCGGTTGAGAAGCCGGCTCCGCCGACGAGGAATCCGTGATTACCGTTTCCGGAAGAGTCGTTCCGGTATTGATTGTCGAACTTCCAATAGCCTCTGGTGCTCGCCACCGGCACAAGCTCATGCACTCCGGCGACGTTGAAGTTTGCACTATACAGCGCGGCTGCCGACACGCGCGCTTCGTCGATCAAACCGTTGAACTTCATGGTTAAATCGTCGCCCTTCGCACCGATTCTAAGGTTAGCCGTGCCGGTGCCGGGAGCAAAGGTGCTGGATTTAACTCCCACCAGATTTCCGTCTACATAGACGCGCAACTGAGAGCCGTCAAACACTCCGGCCACGTGATGCCAGAAACCGGGACTAATATCCTGACTGCCGATCACATAATCAAAGACGCCGCCGTTCATCAGCGTCACAAAGGCAAGTTTACCGCCGATGATGCGTAACACATAGCCGCCGTCCGAGGTTCCCTGGCCGAAGTTGTTGTAACGCTCGATAATGGCCTGATTCGCTCCGGCCACGTTGGTCTTAATTGCCGCCTCAACCGTGATTGCGCCCGTGATATTGAGACTACTGCTATTAGGCACGTCAAAATATGCACTGGTACCATCCAGGGCTAAGGAGAATGCCTGCGCTTTCGGATATAAAAACCGTATCCCGTCAATATCGTCCTGGTCAAGGTAACGATGTGGCCCGTTATAGATGGGATACATCAATGCTCCCGGCACTTGTGAATGTCCGAGACCAAGTGAATGCCCGATTTCATGCGCCGCCACCGTGACCAAATCTATTGCGGAAAAATCCACTGACCATGTATCACCTTCATCAAAGTGAGCATCTCCCGCCAAAGAACCGGCGTTGGGTGGCGGGAAAAAGGCATGCGCCAGTACGCCTCCGGGCCCGTCAAACGGAAGCCCGTCGCCGTGGTTTCCGTGAGCCCATAAAATTACAATGTCGGCGCTGGCCGGGTTATATACTTCCGTAAAGGTTAAAGTTGTGACATTAGACCATAAGGCAAAGGCATCTCGAACAGCTTGATGCTCATCGTTGCCCGCGATATCAGCGGTCCCATTTTGAAAGTAGTAAGTTAGATTAGTGTAGCTCCACTTCCTGCCGTCTATCGTAAACTCTGCACTATCCGGCAAGTCGTCGTACCTTGTTCCGGATTGGGCAGTAGTTACGAACGGGGTGGAACCGCTTTTTTCTACGACCAGCAACACCAATGCCAGTAAAGTCACTGCCAGACAGAATACTTTAAAAAGCTTGCTCATGTGTTCTCCTTGAATATCAAATCAGTGAGGGATTAGCGTTACCCTGCTAATCAATGTAAGCGACACATACATGTCGTCAGGGAAATAGTCGGAACTCACGCACAGATTCCTGATTAGCGCAGATAGTGAGACGCTATCGGCCGGAGAGCGCAGACATACCTCTACATACGGGCAAACTATGCGTATCAACAACTATTCGGTTTAGCTTCGGGAAAAGAGGCTAACGGCTCTGATTGTGTTAGCTGAACTATCGGTGAAGACAGGGTGCAAGATAGAGTTAAAATAGTTAAAAGTCAAGATGCGAATTCATAAATGTAGGTAGCAAGTTAGATGTCCGATCTAAGTAGCGCATTAGTTGTCCGCTTTCGGGCGGTAACGAGTACAAGCTGTGTGGCGGGAGGTGCGCGCCATGCCAGAATACTCGGAGGCCGCCGTGGAGCGGGCCATGAAAGTTCAAGAAGTTATCCTGCGGGCGGCTGCCAAGAAGGGCAGTGTTGCAAAAATAGCCTGTCAGCTATTATCCCTTCCTCAAGTTCTCTCACATTGTGTCGCGCGGGTCTCTTCATGAATCGTAATTCCTCTTCTTTCAAATGGCGGCTGATGAGAGCCGAGCATCGCCGCCTCCCCTTCTCCATCTCTGTTGATAAGAATGCCGCTTATCCTGATGCATTCAGCACATCACAAGACGAATATATTATGCCGAAGGACTGTACGCTCAGGCGAGCGAAATATCTGAACAACGTGATTGAGCAGGATCATCGCTTCATCAAGAAGAAGGTACGAGCATCGCAAGGCTTCAAGAGGTTTCACACGGCGGAGCGAACTTTAGAAGGCATTGAATCGGTGAACATGATGAGGAAGTGTCAGGTCAAAAGATTAAGTGGTAGTGAGGCACGATGGCAGGCGAAGTTCGTCTTGAACCTCTTTCGGGTCGCGGCATAATAGAATCGACCTAGCGATCTTTCGCGCCTCAAAATAATCTTTGCAACACAACCGGCGCGGCACACTCATTTCACAACCTGCAAAACAGGGAGGGGCGAGGAGATCACAACCTTGCCCCTCCCTGTTTTGTGAACATTGGATACGGGTTATTCGTTTGTATTTTTGCGTCAGGCGAGATCAGGTCAATAGGCTTTCTCCGCCCGCTATGAAAAAAAGTCGCCGCCCGAAGTGTGCTTCAGCGGCAGCCGATGCATCCCATGCATGAATGCGTGGGCAGCTTTATCAGCAGGGGTGAAGTAGAGTGTGAGTCATGATGTCAGCTAGCGAGGAGATAATGACGCCCGAACGCTGGCGGCGGGTCGAAACCGTTTTCCAGACGGCGCTCGACATCAGGCCGGAAAACAGGGAGCAATTTCTGGCGGATGCGTGCGCGGGCGACGAAGTTTTACACCGTGAAGTTGAACGCCTGATCGAGGGCTACGAGGCGGCGGACGAATTTCTCGAACAGCCCGCTCTGGACTTGCAACAGGTGGCCGGCAGCGAACTCCCGACGCTGCGCCAGGAAGATATATCCGCCTCCGCGCACAGCCTGGAGAGCGGCGCGCGCGTGGGCGCGTATCGCATCCTGCGTGAGTTGGGGCGTGGCGGCATGGGCGCGGTTTACCTGGCCGAACGCGCCGAGGGCGATTTCCGCAAATTTGTCGCGGTGAAAGTGGTGAAGCGCGGGATGGACACCGAGTTCGTCCTGCGTCGCTTTCGTCACGAACGGCGTGCGCTCGCCGCGCTCGACCATCCGAATATCGCGCGACTTCTGGACGGCGGCGCGACCGACGACGGGCTTCCCTACATCATCATGGAGCACGTCGAAGGGCAGGACATAGATCGTTATTGCGACGAGCACAGGCTGAGCATCCACGCGCGCCTGCGTCTTTTTCTCGACGTGTGCGCGGGCGTCAGTCACGCGCATCAGAGTCTCATCATCCACCGCGACATCAAGCCCTCGAACATTCTGGTGACGGACGACGGCACGCCGAAACTCCTGGATTTCGGCATCGCTAAAATTCTCAATCCGAGTCTCGCTGACGCCCCTCTTGAACATACCGCGACCGCGCTCAGGATGCTGACGCCCGATTATGCCAGCCCCGAACAGGTGCGCGGCGAGCGCGTCACCACTGTCAGCGACGTGTACAGTCTCGGCGTGCTGCTCTACCTGCTGCTCACGGGGCGGCGTCCCTATCATTTCAGCACGTACCGTTTTGAAGAGATCATGCGCGTCGTCTGCGAACAAAATCCGCCACGACCGAGTGCCGCCATCGGCTCGAACGCGCCGGCGACCGGAAGCAGCTTAGAGACCGTGCGGGCGGCCGCCGAAGCAAGCGACAGCTTCTCGACCGAAGGGGCGTCGGAATGGCCGCAGTTGAGTCGCGAAGCGCGCGCGGCGACCGACGCCGCTCCGTCGCTCGGCGAGTTGGCGCACGCTCGCTCGGTCGCGCCCGAACGCCTGCGCCGCAGCCTTGCCGACGATCTCGACAACATCGTTCTGAAAGCTTTACGCAAGGAACCTTCGCGCCGCTACGCCTCGGTCGAACAATTCGCCGAAGACATCGAACGCCATCTGGAAGGCTTGCCCGTGAGGGCGCGCGCCGACACGTTCACATACCGCAGTCGCAAGTTCGTCAGACGCAACAAGGCGGGGGTCGCAGCGGCGATCGGCGTCGCGTTGTCGCTCGTCGGCGGACTCACGACGACGACGTGGCAGTGGCGCGTCGCGCAGGTCGAACGAACTCGTGCGGAGGCCGAAGGCGCGCGCGCGAAGCGCCGCTTTGAAGATTTACGCAGGCTCACGCATTGGATGATGTTCGAGATGCACGACGCGGTCTCGAATCTCGAAGGCTCGACGGGGGCGCGCCAACTGCTCGCGCGGCGCACGCTCGAATACCTCGACGGACTGGCGCGCGAAGCCGCTAACGACCCGACGCTGCAAACGGAACTCGTCATCGCCTACGTTAACCTCGGCAACGTGCAGGGCAATCCTTTCTATCCGAACATCGGGGATGCGGCGGGCGCGCTTGAAAGTTATCGTCAGGCGCAGACGATTGCGGAGACGCTCGCCAACGCCGACCCGGCAGACGAGCGAGCGCGTCGTCAACTCTGGCTCACGCTGGTGAAGATGGGCGACATGCAAATGTTCACCGGCGACACTCACGGCGCGAAAGAGAGCTTCGGCAGGGCGCAGGCAACCATCGAAGGACTCGCCGCGGCGCATCCCGAAAACGTTTCTTTGCAACAAGACCTCGGCAGTAGTTACGACCGGACGGGCAACGTCCGGCTTGAGGCGGGCGATCCGGCCGCCGCGCTCGAATCGTTTCGCCGCGCGCTCGCCATCTTCTCAGAACTCTCCGCGAAGAATCCTGCGAATGACGCCTTGCGCCGCAACGTCGCGAGCACTTACGGCCAGATCGGGCGCGCGCAACTCAGACTCGGCGCGCTGGGCGAATCTCTGGTCGGTTATCGCAGGTTAGTGGAATTGAACCGCGCACGGCTCGCCGATGATCCATCCAACGCCGTCACGCGCGACGATCTGGCGGGCAGTCTCGGCGCGCTGGGCGAGGCGCAGGCGGCGAGCGGCGACATTAAGAGCGCGCGGCAGAGTGTGCGCGAACAGTTGGAGCTATATCGCGAGATGTCAGTCGCCGACCCGGCGAACGCGAAGACCCGCAAGGCTCTGACCGATGCCACCGAACGATTAAAACAACTCGCGGCAAGTCTTAAAAATTGATGCCGGATGAATGGTGTCGAGAATCTTCCGCAGCAGGAATTCCCGCGCCGGTGCTCGATGAGAGTTGAATGCGGTTCTCCACGGAGTGTCGCATTGCGGACAGAGAGACGCAGAACCTTTGCGACTTTTCCCTGCTCTTTTAAACAGCGGCGTGCAGACAGTGATCGCTTGCCTGCTCTACGCCTGCGGCGGTGCGCCGTTCGCGAAAGAAAAATGTTGACAGCTTAAGGCGTGTCAGAATACTCTCCGGTTGCTTCAAAAAACTTTCAGGGTCTTCATCGTGCCCGGGGTCGTCACGCAAGAATTAAGTTTTACCCTCGCTGCTTTTTCTGCCTGTAGTACTCACTAATGCTGGAAGGATTCTGACCATTCCTTCAGACTCTATAGCTTGTTTTTCTCAAATAACAAAATACATGTGTGCCGGGATGTGCAGTGGCAGGAACAGGTTTTCTGTACGCTCAGGGACGCATCGCCCCGAGGTCGGCTTCGTCTCGTGCGGGCATGTAGCGATACATTAGGCCGACGGATGATGGAGACCTGAATCTTCGCCGCACGTTTCGGAGGTTTGAGGGGTAAGCAATGCTCTTCGGCCTCATATTTATGTCCGCCCGGCGCGGTCGAAGAGGCTGCGCCGGGTAATGTTGCCAGCAAAGTTGAGGGAGTAACGACATGCCGATCAAAATAAATTGGGCGTTCAACGCTCAAGTCGCAGGAGGGCCGAAAGTCGCGGCCGCCGAAACCGTCGAGGTAGATGCCTACGAAAATATCGAAGTGATCGTTCCCAAGCACGACGCGAGCGACGGAACCGCCGAGGTCGGCATCGTCCCGGCAGACACGGGCGAGATATTGTTCCTCGTGATCAAAGCGGACAACTACACCGATGCTCAATTGAGCTACGTGATCAACGACGGAGCCGACGAGGTCGAATTCGACGCACAGCAGGCTTTCATCGGCGCGGGCGCGGTTGGCTTGCTGGGCGCGTCGCCGTCCAAGCTCACCTTTACGAACAAAGGGTCCAAGGACGCGGCCGTGCGCATCCTCGTCGGGCGCAAGACGACCTGAGCCGCGCCACACCAGACGGATAGCCGGTCGTTCCGCACCCGCCATATTTGAGAAGGAGAATGTTCCATGCCAGTCACACCGACCTACCCCGGTGTCTATATCGAAGAAGTTCCGAGCGGCGTCCGCACCATCTCCGGCGTTGCCACCTCGATCACGGCTTTCATCGGGCGCGCACGGCGCGGCCCCATCAACGAGCCGATCATCATCAACAGTTTCGGCGACTTTGAACGCCGCTTCGGCGGCCTTCACACCGCCGACCCGCTGAGCTACGCGGTGCGCGATTTTTATCTCAATGGCGGCAGTCAGGCCATCATCGTCCGCCTCTTCACAAACGCCGGCGGGAGCGGCATCGCCGAACTCACGGTGGACACCCTTCAACTGGTTGCTGCCAGCCCCGGCACGTGGGGCAACCGCCTGCGCGCCGTCGTGGATTATGACGGCATCACGGCGGAAGTGGCCGAGCAGTACGGACTCGCGGCTGGAGATTTGTTCAACCTCTCGGTCTACGAAAAAGCCACGGGCAGCGGCACCGACCGTCTGCTTGAGCGATTGATCAATCTCTCCATCAGCGACAACTCGCGGCGCGTGGATAGAATTCTGGATCAACAATCGCAGTACGTGCGCCTCGCTCGTCTCGGCGGCCAGCCGGTGCTGCCCGGCGCGATACCCGGCGACACGTCGGACGGCGACGGCGCGAACGGACTCGACAGCACCGCGCTCGGGCAGGCGGAATACGAGGGCGTGCCGGCTGACAAGACCGGCATCCATGCGCTGGAGAAGGCAGACCTTTTCAACCTCCTCTGCATCCCGCCCGACACGCGCGGCGGCGACGTGCCGCCGGCCGTCTACCAGACCGCCATGAAGTTCTGCGCCGACCATCGCGCCATGCTCATCGTGGATTCGCCCGCCGCCTGGAGCGCCAATAAAGAGACGGCGGCCAGCAACGCCGTGGCGGGTCTGGGCGCGCTCGGCCTCTCAGGCATCGCGGCGCGAAATGCCGCCCTCTACTTCCCGCGCGTCGTCGAGAGCGACCCGCTGCGCGAAGGCCAACTCGATACGTTCGTGCCCTGCGGCATCATCGCGGGCGTGATGGCGCGCACCGACACCCAGCGCGGCGTCTGGAAAGCCCCCGCCGGACTCGACGCCACCGTTAACGGCGTGCAGGGTTTGGAAGTCAACTTGAGCGACCCTGAGAACGGCATGCTCAACCCGCTCGGCATCAACTGCCTGCGCTCATTTCCCGTCAACGGCCGCGTCGTGTGGGGCGCGCGCACGCTGCGCGGCGCGGATCAGTTGGCGGACGAATACAAGTACGTGCCCGTGCGGCGGCTCGCGCTCTATATCGAGGAAAGCCTCTACAGGGGCACGCAGTGGGTGGTTTTCGAGCCGAACGACGAACCGCTGTGGGCGCAGATTCGCCTCAACGTCGGCGCGTTCATGAACAACCTGTTCCGGCAGGGAGCCTTTCAGGGTCGCAGCCCGCGCGAGGCCTACCTCGTCAAGTGCGACCGGGAGACGACGACGCAGAACGACATCAATCTCGGCATCGTCAATATTCTCGTCGGCTTTGCGCCGCTCAAGCCCGCCGAGTTCGTGATCATCAAGATTCAGCAACTCGCCGGACAGATCGATGTCTAAGGAGAAAAGTCATGGCTCAGTTCAGCGTCAACGCACAGCGTTTCGATCCGTATAAGAACTTCAAATTTCGCGTCAAGTGGGACGGCCGTTACGTCGCCGGAATCAGCAAGGTCGGCATGCTCAAGCGTTCGACCGAAGTCGTCAAACATCGTGAGGGCGGCGACCCGAGCACGACGCGCAAGTCGCCGGGTCGCACCGAGTACGACGCCATCTCGCTCGAACGCGGCGTGACCCACGACACGGAATTCGAGCGCTGGGCGAATAAGGTGTGGAACTTCGGCTCGGGTCTCGGCGCGGAAGTCTCGCTCAAGGATTTCCGCAAGGACATCATCATCGAGATGTACAACGAGGCCGGGCAACTCGCCATCGCCTACAGGGTTTTTCGCTGCTGGGTCTCCGAATATCAGGCGCAGCCCGACCTGGACGCCAACGCCAACGCCGTCGCCATCCAGCACATCAAGCTGGAGAATGAGGGCTGGGAGCGAGACTACGAAGTGAACGAGCCGACCGAGCCGTCGTTTACCGAACCGGCGGCCTAGTCGGAATGAAGTGATTGAGTTATGCGCGCCCTGTCCGATTCGGAGTTGCTCCACGTTTGGGAGAGAGCACTCGAACAACCCCCGCTCGAACGTGCGCTCGCGCTGCTTGCCGCCGCGACGGGGAAGGACGCCGGAGAGTTGGCGCATTTAAGCATCGGCGAGCGCGATGCGCTGCTGCTCGACCTGCGGGAGCAGACCTTCGGCCCGCAACTATCCAGCGTGGCGACGTGCCCGGCCTGCGGCGAGCCTCTGGAGATGAGTTTCCAGGCGGCACAGTTGCGGGTGACGACTCCCGTTGACAAGCCTCCCCGCTCTCTCTCGCTCAACGTCAATGGATACGAGGTGAGTTTCCGTCTCCCGAACAGCCTCGACCTCTCCGCGCTCGCTCCGGGGCAGGAGATCGCGGCGGCGCGGCGAGTGCTCTTCGAGCGATGTCTGCTCTCGGCGCGGCGCGGCGCGGAGGAGCAACCGGCCGACGCTCTGCCGCCGGAAGTCGTGAACGCAATCGTCGAGCGTATGGGGCAGGCCGACGCGCAGGGGGATATGCAGTTTGCTCTCAAGTGCCCGCGCTGCGCGCACGAATGGCTGGAAGCATTCAGCATCGACTCTTTCTTCTGGGCGGAGCTAAACGTCTGGGCGCAGCGCACGCTGAGAGAGGTGCATGCGCTGGCCGGAGCTTACGGCTGGCGCGAGACGGACATCCTTTCAATGAGCCGGCAACGACGCCGCTTCTACCTCGGCATGTTTAGCGAATGAGCGATTATCTCAAACATCTGGCCGCACGCGGCCTGAACCGCGCACCCTCCATGCAGCCCCGGCTCGCCTCTCGCTTCGAGCCCGTCTCGCACGCCGCCGCGCCGCTCGTCTCCGATCTTGCGCTCGACAGAGGCCAACCCGACCTTGAAGACGGCACACCCCGGCACTATGCATCCGAAGCCCACGACCCGCCTCAGCACCCCGAGAGCCGGCGGCATGTGGCCGACGCCAAGCCGGGCGTGTTCGACGCGTCTCCACTCTCCGATGCGCGGCACAAAAGCCGCACGCACGCCGATGCCGGTCATCCCCCCGTCACGCCCGCATCGAAGCTGCCCGACCAATCGTCGCCGTCCTCCGTCTTCATTCCGTCGCCGGGTCAAGAGCGGGCGCGCACGTCTTCACAAACACCCGGCGAAGCGGAGCGCACGCCTCCGGCAAGGGCGTCGGAAGACGCGCGCATGAGACTTCAAAATGAAGTCGACACGCACGCGCGCCGCCCGCCCGCGACGAATGAATCCGCGCTCGAACGAAGCATCCGTCGCATTGTCGCCGGAGAGTTCGAGGCGCGCGACGCACAGGCCGACGACGACTCGCCGCGCTCGCCGGGTCGCTCCGGTAACGGCACGCATCCGGCAGCCATGCCCGTCTCTATCGTCGCGGCGCGGGCGGATGCGGCG
>DATCWB010000357.1:0-24116 GCA_036566625.1 Pyrinomonadaceae bacterium | reverse complement strand
GATAAAGTGAGCATACCGATGCTTCCGAGAAGCCCGGTCTCAGCTTAAAGGAGAATACATGGGACGCATCGCCGAACAGGTGCATGGTAAGTTCAAAGTCTTCGCCGGGCCGCTCAATGCGGACGACACCATCGGCGCGCTGGCCGACGAGATCAGCGGCTTCGTGCGCGATTCGAAGGCCGCCGCAAAGTCCATCGGCGTCGAGTATCTCGAATCCGCCGGCCGCCTCATCATTACGCTCGGCTACCGCGACGACGAAGAAGCCTACCCGGTGAAAATATCCTCGGTCTCACTCGGCAAGATCGAAACCCTTGGCGGCGACTTCGACGAACTCGAACGCAAGATGACGGAGGCGAGCGCGCGATTCTCCAACATCATCTGCCATGAGTTGTACGTCACGGGCGACCACGATTTCATGATGATCTTTATGACGCACGAACAGTAACGATGAAGGCGGAACGATGAGTGACGAATGAAAGGCCGACCGCCTTTCACTTCTCCGGCCGGTGCTCATTCATCATCTGCATTCATCGTTTCCCTTTTATGGCTGACGATCGCAACGACAAGTACGAGGGCGGCATCAACTTCGTCAAGGAAGTCTTGAAGAGCGAGTTCAACCTCGGCTTCATCGGCGTCATGGCGTTTCTCATGCTCGTCGTCAACTTCTGGGCTTTTCTCCCGCTTTTAGTCGCCGGGCAGTTGGGCGCAGCACTCCTCGCCCAGATGCCCATCATCCAGCGCTATATCAAGATGAAGAAGGTCTGGCAGCGAAAGGAGAGTGACGCGGAGGCTGAGAAACACATCGTCGCTCTACTTCCCGCCAACTATCAGACCGACTTCCATTCCGTGCAAACGCTCTGCGAAGAGATCGAACGGCGTTCGGCGGAACTCGGAGCCGTCGGGGCAGGCCGCATGCTGGCAGATGTCGTCGCCAAGCTCTCCTCATTTCGCTACGAATATGCGCGGATGCTGCGCGCGCGGCATCTCCTTTCGACGCGCAACTACCGGCAACTGCACAACGCGCTCGCGCAACAGATCGAGCAGGCCGAGGTGGCGCTCGAAGGCGAGGAAGCGCGGCAGGTGCGCTACGCACTGACGCAGAACCTGAGCATCCTTAAGCAGCGGCAGGCACGCATCAAACGGCTGGACGAACTGGTGCGCCTGCTCGACGCGCGCCTGCAAGTGATCAAGAATTCGCTCGGTCTGATTCAGGACGAAGTCTATACCTTCACCGACGTAGAGGGCATACAGGGGCTGGTAGATAACCTGCTGATCAACCTGAGCATCAGCGACGAGTTTCGGGAGGAATACGAGGATGTGCTGAACGTGGAAACCGAAGGTTCGTCGCTCTCGGCGCTTGAAAGTATGTCTGCGCCCACCTCCGACGCCTCTGCAAACACGGCGGCGAACGCGGCTGACAGAGCACGGCGGGCGCAGAAAAATCAGGCGCAACGGACCAAATAACGCGTGCTCGATTCTACCGATACATCACACTGGATTTTAGGAGTCGAATGACAATGGCTAATCGCAAGCGACCGGAAGACAACCGCAGCACCGAAGACATCCTGCGCGAGATGAATGAACTGTCGCAGAGTATAGATTCATCAATCGCAGATATTTCCGATGAATCGCAGCGTCGGCCGGCGACGCAGCAGCCAACACACAAACGCGGCGGCGCGATGAAGTCGCTGCTCAACTTCTTTGTGTCCGTCGAGCCGGGTGAGGATGAATCACAGCAGGAGGTGACGACGCCCGCGCACGCGGGAAGCTCTCTGGATGTCGCCCCGGCTACGACCGGGACTCGCGTCGCAGACCTCGTGGCGGGCGAGAAGCCTCCGACGTTCGAGCAGTTCGGCAGCGCAGAAGGCGGCGATCTCGCGGCAAAGTCATTGGAAGAAATCTACGTGGAAGCGGGCCTCGGAGATTCCCAGTGCAGCGTGGATGAATTAGCAAAGTTGATGGAGAATCCGGCGCTGACCAGCCACCCGATGAGCATTAAGGTCGTCGCCGTGAACCTTGCGCTGTCGGCTAAAGGTGTCGGGACGGACGTGCCCATCGCCGACGCGGTGCGACGCGACCGCGCGCTGGACGCCTATCAAAAGATGCTCGATGAGCGCGCGCGCGCCGCGGAAGAACGCAACGGCGCGGAAATTCAGCGACTCACCAAAGAGGCCGAGGAATACCTCAAACGCAAACAGCAGGAAATGGAGGCGCTCCGCGCTGAAACTGCCGAAGCTAAGCGGCAATCGACCGACTTCGCCGCTCGTCGCGAGATTGAAGAGAAGCGTCTGGCCGAGCTAATCAGCCCGTTTCTCGAAGGCAAGCCCAGCCCGGTGACGACGGGACCTCAAAGCGACGAGAAGAAATGACAGCCGTCAGAATCTCGTTTCTCAAGCACAACACTGCCGCCGGGAGAAGTGCCACGCTCCGGCCGAAGAGATTCCCTGCAACGTGCAACTTGCTGGCTCACACCTGTTGGGAGCAGTTGAGCGCGGGCGACATCTGCTACCGATTTGAGGACCCGTTCTTCGCCGTTCGGATCGAAATCCTGCCACGAAAAAGTTCCGGTGACAGGTACGCTTCGGTTAAGGCTCACGGCGAAATCATTGCGGCCGTAAACATCTCCTTGAAGTGGGTGAGCGTAATGAAGTGAGAAATTCAGTGTCGGCGAGGCGTCCGATAACGTCTTCGTTTACCAAAAGGGCTTTGCCCAACGATTCAAGATAGCCACTCCATCCTGAGTCGGATGAGCGATACCTGCGCCAATGCATAGGGGCAAAAGTTAATTGTTAGGCAAAGTTAATGTGTGCAGGCTTTGCCCCTAAAGTCCCTTTTGACCATAAAGTAAGGGTGTCTGACCATAAAGTCGGCGGGTTGACCATAAAGTCAGTCTCAAAACAAGAGCGGCGCATTGGCTTTTAACCTTTGCGCCGCTCTTTATTCAGATGTTATGTGACTTATTCGCTCAGTCCATCCACAATGGACTTGAAAATGTAGAAGAGTATAAGCCCACCTACAAAATCAAGCCCTTGCTTCTCTTGGACAGGCACTCTAGGGTCTGCCATTCGCGACTCAATCGCATGGAAGACTTGGCTGCTCATAGGAGCATAAGTATTCGCAGCCGCGTCGAATACTATCCTCGGTAAATTGTTCGACATAACTGTACCTCTATGCTAAAAGCCTACTTCTGCCACGTCAGGCTCAAAAACGTGGAACGTTTCGATTTGCCACGCAGCCAATAATAGCACCAAAGGTTCTTTGTCCCCACCTCATTTATGCTTTGGCTTGCTTGGCAGTTTCGCGGGTAGGTCTAACTCATCATCAATCAACGCATCCACACAGACGCCCGCCAACTTCGCATACTTCAAAATCACAGGTAGGGGCGGCTCGCGCTCTCCGCGTTCGTAGCCTGAGATGTGCGCCGGGTGAGACTTCGGCTGATCAAGGCGTAGGTGCATCTCGACTTGAGAGATGCCTAACGCCTCTCTGATTTGCAGGAGTTTTAAGGCGAGCCTCTGCGGGCGCGGCCGACGACTGCGCCCCATTAGACGTGTCCTCCTTCATGGACACATCTCGCCTCTTTACCTGCACGCCTAAATAGACGTAGAATCTCTTTGCTCAACCTGTACGCCGGGAGGATGAACCTTTCATCTCTAACGGCGATGCTCACTACTCTTTAGAGGTTGAGGTTGAGCTACGCATAACCGTCACTGATTTTCAAAGCTGAACGCGCGGCATCATACCAGACCGCGCCAATGTTCGTCTTGCCTCTGCCTGCCTTGCGTCAACTGGCAGAGGCGCGCGGGGCTTGCGGCAAGGACAGCACAAGCCCCGCGATAATCCGTATGCCTCACATCCTTTTAGTCGAAGACCATTCTGTCATCGCGCAGGCCATTAAAGAGACGTTGGAAGAGGAAGGCTACCGCGTCACGCTCTGTGGTGACGGCGCGGTAGCGGTGATGAGATTGGCGAGCGCGGCCAGCTATAGCCTCTTGCTCTGCGATAACCAGTTACCGGGCGTCAGTGGTCTTGAGTTAGTGCGCTACGCGCGGCAGATTCCCCATCGCAAAGGGATGCCGATCATCATGTTTTCAGCAAGTGAGTGTGTACGGGATGCGCTTTTAGCGGGTGCGAATGTGTTTCTCAGAAAGCCGCAAGACATAGGGGCGATAGTTGAGACTATCGCCCGCTTGCTCAATATATCCTGAACCGCATGACGCAAAATTAGTAGTCCTCCTATCACCTAAGCCGAAAAATTCTTTCCAAATTATTATAAGTTATGCTAATATATTAGTGCATAGATATTAGCAATTCTAAAACAAATAAGTTTGACTGGCTCTTGTTTTATCTATGCGACGAGGTATAGACTATGAAACGAAAGGCGAACGGTTATCAACGCGGGGGCTTATGGGAAATGAATTGACATCTTCCCACCGCTCGCCTACAGTGCAGCCCGATAGCCGTACCTTGACCATCCCGCTTTCCGTCGTCCACGCTAGGTGTGTAATGAAGCTCAACATTAAACACAGCGTTGAAAGCTCATCACTTTCACCGCATAGAAAACATCTCTTGCCTCTCTTTGAGGCCGTCGTTAATTCCATTCACGCAATCCAAGAAGCGAAAAACACTCGCGGCTGTATTCACATCACTGTCGAGCGCGAGGTATCAAAGCAAGACAATCTTATCCAAGATGTAAGTCGCGCGCCGGTTAGTGCGTTCACAATCGTGGACAACGGGATCGGGTTTGACGCCAAGAACTATGAGTCATTCGATACTTCGTACACCGATCACAAAGCGTGGAAGGGCGGTAAAGGGATAGGCCGTATCACATGGCTTAAGGCGTTTGACAAGGTGGCAATCAAGAGTGTGTTCCGTGAGAACGGGAGCTATAAGGAGAGAACTTTTGACTTTGTGAAGCACGGCGAGGGCATAGAGCATCCGAAATTGAGGGTGCTGGAAAATGGGTCGAAGCCTTCTCTACAGACAGAGGTAAAACTGATCGGGTATAAGCCTGCATATCAAAAATTCTGCCCGAAGCCTGTTCAGGCAATCGCTGATCGCCTTCTTGAGCACTGCTTGATCTTTTTCCTGTCTCCGACCTGCCCTAGCATAACTATTAGTGACGACAAGGAGAGTGTAAATCTCAACGAGTTATTTGCCGCGAGCAATCACGAGCAAGAGACGTTCATCGTTAAGGGAGAGGTTTTTAAAATCGTCCATTTGAAACGGTATTCGACTAGAGAGAAGACTAACAAGATTCATTTATGCGCCAACGAGAGGACGGTGTACAGCCGAGATATTGACAAGACAATACCAGACGTTAGAGCGACCCTGACAGATTCAGATGGGAACTCGTTTAAGTATGCCGCCGTTGTTTGGGGCAAGTATTTAGATGATCACGTTAATCAAGAGAGGACTGCTTTTGATTTTTCCGACCACTCAGGCATAGACCCGCAGGAAGAGTTTTTTGAGGATGATGAGATTTCTAGAGATGAAATAGAAGGTGCAGCTTTAAACAAGACAAAGGAGTTCTTAAGTACATACTTACAACCTGTCGTAGAGGATAAACTTGCGAAGATTAAGAATCACATCGAAACCGTAACGCCGAATTTCAGGCCGGTCTTAGCTTATAAACTAGATAGAGTTCTTGAGCTTCGCCCTGATTTATCACCCACAGAATTAACTGCGGCACTGCACCGCATATACTCTGATCTTGAGGTGGAAATCACGCAACGTGCAGAAAACGTTATCAAAGGAAACATTACTGACGAGACGAAATACGAAGAGGTATATACAAATTTAGTCCATGAGTTAAGTGATTTTAGTAAGGCCGAACTTGCACAGCATGTAATACATAGAAAGCTCATTCTGGACTTATTTGAAAACATCCTTCATCGAAAGGCAGACGGAAGGTACAGCACGGAAAGTATAGTTCATGAACTCATCTTTCCAATGAGAACGTCTTCCGCCAGTGTTTTTGAAGAGCAGCAGAATCTTTGGATCGTTGACGAGAAGTTGTATTTCCACAGATTCCTAGCCTCTGATCTTAGGTTCAATGAGATGGGAGAGGTGATTGATAGCAGCAGTAAAGACCGGCCTGATGTTGTTATCTTTAATAAGATTGCTCTCACGGCGGATGAAAGCCCGCATGATTCAGTAGTCATTCTTGAGTTCAAGCAGCCGATGAGGGAAAGGTATGACGACAAGAAAGAGGAGAACCCTATACAGCAGGTGTACAGGTATATTGACGACATCAAAGAGGGCAAGATCAAGGATGACCACGACAGGTTAATAACACTAAAACCTAACGCGTTATTCTTCGCATATATCCTTTGCGACCCCACGCCAAAAATTGAAGAGTACGCTAGACAAGCAACATTTAAACGCACCCCTGATAATAGCGGGTGGTTTAATTTTAATGAGAACTACCCAGCTTGGGTTGAAATAATCCCGTTCAACAAGCTCCTTTCAGACGCCAAGAAGCGCAATAGGATTCTCTTTAAGAAACTCAACCTTCCTTACTTTTAAAAGCGAAAGAAGACTCACCTTCTTTCCAGCCCGACTTAGTTCTTTGAACCTCACAATTTACTCCGCAACCTCACCTCCCGAACATACCAAATAGTGCGCTAAATTACTGTAAAATCAATGGTTTAGCTATTGATTTCACGGGCGAAATAATGTATTATGCGTGCAAGTTCTTTCTATTCCAAAAAGATAAATGGCCTAGCCGAACGCGCGAACGTTCAGCTAGACCTTTTCGACCGCAGCGTGCGCGAACACTCTGAAGTCGCAAGACTATTGTGTACGCATCACGCACCAAAGGCAAGGTGCATGATGATCCAACAAGAAATAAAAGTCAGAAAAACCTACCCGCAAAACTGGCACGAATACAATCGAGCCCAGTCCAACGAAAAATCGAAGTTACAACACCTTCTTTACGAACTCTGTCAGACGATAGACGAGCCGCCACAAGTGATGGGACGCCCGCGCGCCTCACTCGCTGATCTGATCTTCGCCTCTACGCTGAAAGTCTATACGGGTATGTCGGGGCGTAGGAATCAATCAGACCTCCGCGAAGCGTTGATGCGTGGCTATCTGTCCATGCCGCTGCACTACAACACGATTTCCAAGTATCTCGAACGCGAAGAATTGACACCCTATCTGAGAGAGTTGATCATCGCATCCAGTTTACCCCTTAAGAGCGTCGAGTCGGACTTTGCCGTTGACTCTTCGGGCTTTGCAACTGGTCAGTTCTCGCGCTGGTTCGATGCTAAGTACGGCGCGGAGATGAAACAGCACGATTGGATCAAAGTTCATCTGATGTGCGGCGTGAAAACTAATATCGTAACGAGCGTAGAAGTGAGCGGGGCGCACGCGAATGACACCACGTTCCTTAAGCCTCTTTTGGAAACCACTACGCGCAACGGTTTTCAGGTCAAAGAACTTTCAGCCGACAAAGGTTATGACTCATTCAATAACCGCTGTCTCGTTCTCGTTAAAGGCGGTATCCCTTATATCCCGTTCCGTGAAGGCGAGAAGAACAAGCCCAACCCATCCGGCAAAAGCGAACTGTGGAAGCGCATGTATCACTTCTATAAGTTCCAAGAGCCTGAGTTCAAACAGCATTATCACAAGAGGTCAAACGTCGAGACCGTGTTCAGCATGATCAAGGCGAAGTTCGGCGAGCGGCTACGGAGCAAGACAGCGACAGCACAGATCAACGAAGTGCTTTGCAAGGTTCTTTGTCATAACCTGTGCTGTGTTATTCAGAGCATGTACGAGTTGGGAATAGATGTTGACTTTGGCGTGTCGTAATGAAATGGGACTTTATGGTCAGAATCCTCACTTGACCATAAAGTCCCTAAGTTGACCATAATGTCTGACCATTATGTGACTTTAGGGGCAAAGCCATGTGTGCATAAACTTCATTATCGGACTCCGGTAGTATGCAAAGCCGTTCAATTTTCTCGAGGGGTGTTACGTGCGCATCAACACCGCGCCCTCGGATTCTCTACTTCCGCTCACGGTTGGCCGAATCGCAGCCGATACTCTGTCGAGTTCATGAAGCCGTTGACCATGAGGCGCACATTCTGCGGTTCTTCGGTGATGACCCGCAACCAAGCGTTGTAGCCCTCCTCTTCGGGCTTGCGGCGCAGATACCCGTAGTACTGCATCGCCACGAACGCCCCGTTGTATTCCGCCGCCGCGACCTCGTTTGATTCCACTACCGCACGCAAGACCTGCGCGCGCGTCAACGCCGCTGCGCCCGTCGCGCCGAGACGGCTAATCAGGTCACCACGGGTGAGGGTCACATGCGTCCCACCCTCAGGGTTGGCGGGGTCGGGCGTCGTGATCGTCTGCGACCGGTAACGGTCGAGCAAGGCGTTGACGAATTCCGTATTCGAGAGAGAATTGTAGGCTGTCTTGAACTCCTGCCGATCAACGAAGGCGGAGGGGAAGGCCGCGCGTTTAGCGAACGTATCGGAGGAAGTTTGACCCGCCACGTTTCGCATGTCTGCGATGATCTCCGGGTATTCGGGCAGCCGGTTGAAAGCCACTTTATAAAAGGTCAAGGCGTAGAAACCTTTTAAGCGAAACTCGGGAGAGCCGAAGAACGACTGCGAGACCAGAATGCGGTCACAGGTGGGATTGTTATTCACATCGGGGCAACGATTCAACACTCCTGTCCACGGCTCGCCCGCTTCCGGCTCTCGGGAGAGAAAATCCAGATACTGCATCCGCACGAAGAACGCGGAGTCGTAAATAGGGTTACTCACGCTGGCCGTGTCATTGTCGTTAATCGAAAGCGAGGCGGTGCTTTGCGATCCGAGTGCCGCGCCGGTCGCGTTGAGCAGCGTCAGACGCAGCGTCTCCCCGCCTTCGATATGCGCATCGTCTATGACGGGAACGGTGAAACTCTTCTCCACTTCCCCCGCCGCAAACGAGACGGTGTCGAGGCTCGTCGCGTAATCACAGCGGGCAAAAGCGGTGCCGGGCAACGTCTCCGTATCGTCACACCGGACGGCGGCCGGATTATCCACCGTGGCGTAGCTCACACTGGCGATGCCTGCCGTATTTCCGGTGCGCGTGATTTTGATGACGGCCCGCCCGTCGCCCTCGCCGACGATATAACCGGCCGCGCTGAATTGCACGCTCACCGGCTGAGCAAATGCGTTGAAGTTAATGTCCTGACGATTACTTACAAGGTAGACGCTTTGTTGCGAAGGAGAGAAACCGTAGCTTGATCGCGCGGGGGCAATGACGTAGATTTCGCCCGCCGGCACACTCGCGAAGGAGTAATTGCCCTCGCCATCCGTTACAGCGGTCATCCGGACGGCCACTGACGCCGCACTATTCAAAGTAACCACGGTGTTAGCCAACCCATTGCCGCGCTCTTTGATCTGACCGGAGACTTTAAAACTCTCCCTGTTGCCTATGAAATCAATACCCGATGTATTGCCGTCAGAGATAACTACCCGTGCCTGCGGGCTGAAACTGTAGAAGGGCTTAACCGGCATGACGGACACTTCCGCCCCCCGGTTAATATTAGTGAGCGAATAGTTACCGTTCTCGTCCGTGACGGTTGAGCCGGCCTGCACACCGCTGAAAACTACCGACGCCCCTGCAATGGGATTTCCGTCTGCGTCGCGCAATTGTCCGGCAATCGAGTTTACCCCGCCCGGAGCGGGCAGGGTGGGGCTGTTAAGCATCGTCCAGACATGGCCGGTGCCATATTCGCCTCCCGGTCTGCCGCTGTAGCCCGAGATCGAAACATCCAATCTGCCATCATTATTGAAATCGGCCAGCCCAAAGCCGTAAGCATACGAATAAGGGTCGGAGCTATGGTCATAGTTGACGGCGTTCATGAAGGTATTGTCCCCCCTGCCGTGCAACACATGTACCTCTTTATCCATATTCAATACGACGAGATCGAGTTTATCGTCTCCATTCAGGTCGGCGATCTTGATCCTGTTAGGGGGCGCACCCGCGTTAATGAGCGTCGGACTTTGAAAAGTTCCGTCTCCATTCCCGGGAAAAATTCTCACCGTATTTGCGTTCAGAATGCCGGTTCCGACGGCGAGATCGAGCTTGCCGTCCGCGTTGAAATCACCTGCTGCGAGCGCTCCTGAACTGGTGTCGCCAGTGTAACTCGCGGACGATGAGAACGTGCCGTCCCCGCGATTTAGAAATACCTTGATGTTATCAAAGCTCGACGAGTTGGTGGTCGCCAAATCGGGTTTGCCATCACCGCTGAAGTCGGCTGCGATAACGAATCGCATATTAAAGCCGCCCTCGTAATCAACCGTGCTGCGAAAAGTGCCGTCGCCGTTCCCGAGTAACACGGTGACCTTGCTCACACTCGAACCGGTCGCGAGAAAGCCGTAATTAGCGGTTACGATATCGACGCGCCCGTCCCCATCGAAGTCGCTGATAGCAATGCTCTGTACCTCTGCCACGGCGGGCATTGCGGGCTTGACTGCGAAAGTGCCGTCGCCATTACCGAGGAGCACGAAGAGACTGCTCGGGCCATTATTGACGCCCCTGTTGCCCACAACCACGTCGCTGACCCCGTTGCCGTCGAAGTCTGCGACGCCCACAACGGTGGAACTATTATTAAGCTGATAAGTCGCGCCCCTTTCGAACGTGCCATCGCCCTTCCCGAGCAGCACGTAAACTGCCCCATAGAGACTCACCACTACTACATCAGGCTTACCGTCGCCGTTAAATTCGCCGGCTTCCAGTCCCACCAGATGACGCTCCAACGGTTTAATTAAAGGGGTAATGGTAAAGTCCGCCCTCAAATTGGTCGGGAGGCGATCAAAACTGTGACTGGTCGGGGCGGCAAGTAAAAGGTGAGTTAAACCGGATGTCCCGTAGGACACGCTGACCGTATAGTTACCACCGGGCGGCAGCGACGTGAAGGCATAACTGCCGTCACTGCCGCTCACCGTCGCTGCCGTTCTCGTGCCGCTCAGCGTGACCGGAACGCCGCTGACGCCCGAACCGCTCCCACTTGCTCTGACCACACCGCTGATGCTGTAAACAGCGGGGGTGGCAATGAAGCTGGCAACACGGTTACCCGTGACGTTGCTGAAGGTGCGAAATGCGGGGAAGAAGAAATATTCGGGGGATGTCGGCGTCACCGTATAACTCGCACCCGCCGGTAATTCCGAGAACGTATAGCTACCGTCACTAGCCGAAGTCGTAGCATAGTTTCGCGTGCCGCTGATCCCGACAGTGACCCCGCCGAGACCGACGCCTCTACTGTCAGTCACCATCCCGCTGACTTTGAAGGTGGACATCGAACTTACAAAGTCGGCGGTGACACTAGTAGAGAGGTTACTGAAGCTCTGATTTTGCGGGAGAAAGGTGTGCAAATCTTTCGTCGGCGTGACGGTGTAATTCCCGCCCGCCGGTAAGTTACTAAAAGAATACCGGCCGTCAATCGCAGTAGTCGTAACGGCTTGAGTCTCACCGCTCAATGTTACGGTCACGCCGCTCGCGGCGACCCCATTTTCATCAACTATGAGCCCATTAATACTGAGGGGGTCGCTCTGGCTTAGAAGAGTTATCCCCGTAGCTCCGAGCACTTTTAAGCCGGGCATCAGGAAGAGCCCGAGTAAACACACTGAAAGATACTTCATACGATTGTTTATGAAATATTTCGAGAATTTAACGGCGATGGAACCGGGCAGTTGGCTGTGCATAAGCTATATCAGTCAAGGACGAGAAAGGAATCACGTCTCACTCAGACGGTGCATTTCAGATTGGTTGGAGTAAAGATTTGGCGGCAACTGCGAGGGAAGGGCAGCAACCGACAGGAGACAGAACGCATACCCGGAAAGCCGATGGCACTGACCTGCTATTCCGTGCATATATTGATGTATGAGCGCCACAGTGGTTTGCCTAAAAGCCGATAAACCCCTAACTTTTTCTACAAAGAAAACAGTTGTCGGACGATAAGCATGCGCCCGCCATTATAAATACGGTTACGTTTGCAGGGACAACAAAAGAGATTTCATCGCCTTCGATGTGACACTCAAGGAGCCTCATCTTTTTCCTGACCAGCTTAACGCTTATAGCTGGCCGAAGCGGAGTTTGTACTCGGTGGAGTTGAGGAAGCCGTCCACCATCGTGCGCACGTCGCCCGATTGCAGCACGCGCAGCCACGCGTCGAAGCCCGCCTGGTCTGGCTTCCGGCGCAGGTATCCATAGTACTGCATGCCGACGAAGGCGTTGTTGAACTCGGCTGTGCCCACCGCGTCCGAGTCGGCGACGGCGCGCAACACCTGCGCCCGCGTCAGCGTCCCTGCCATTAGCCTGTCCGTCAACTGTGTGCTCGTCAGCCTGACCTTCGCGCCCGTGTCCGGCTGCTGCGGGTCCGGGGCCGTCACCTCGGAGAGATCGTACCTGCCGAGCAGCGCGCTGACGTACTGCGCGTTGGTCATCTCGCCGTAGAGGGTCTGGAACTCCTGCTTCTGCGTGAAGGCCGTCGCCAGTTGCGCCCTGCGGGCGTAGACCTCCTCGGCCGTCTGCCCGGCCACGAAACTCATGTCCGCGACGATCTCCGTGTACTCCGGCAGGCGGTCGAAGGCCACCCGGTAGAAGCGGAAGACGTAGAAGCCCTTGAGCTGGAACTCCAGAGAGCGGAAGAAGCCTTCGCCGGAGACGTATATGCGGTCGCACTGCGAAGGGACGCCAGGGCCGGTGAAGGCGTTCGGGCAGCCGTTCAGCACGCCGAGCCAGGCGTCGAAGCCGCCTTGGTCGGGCTCTCTGGAGAGGAAGTCCAGATACTGCTGGCGGACGAAGAAGGGGAAGGACGCCGCGACCGGGTTCTGTGCGCCCGCGGAGTCGTTGTCCGTGATGGTGACCGTGGCCGCGTCGGGCGTGCCGAGTGTCGCGCCCGCCACGTTGCCGAGGAGCACCTGGAAGGTCTCCGCGCCCTCGGCGTGCCCATCGTCGATGAGCGGGACAGTGATGGTCTTACTCGTCTCGCCCGAGGCGAAGGAGAGTGTGCCGACCACCGTGGCGAAGTCGCAGCGGGCGTAAGCCGAGCCGGCGCTGCCCGCCGCGTCGAAACAGCCGACGGTGAACGTGTCGGTGTCGGTCGTCCGGTAATCCAGCGTAGCGACGCCCGAGGTATCACCCGTGCGCGTTACCGTCACCGTCGCCCGTCCCCCGCCCTCGGCGGTCGTGAACGTAGCGTTACCGAATTGCAGGCTGGAAGTGTCGTCGTTGACGATAGTTCCCACGCCTTGCGCGTCCGTGAGGGAAGCGCCTGCGGGATTGCTGAGGTTTACGAAGAAGGTCTCGTCCGGCTCAATAAAAGTATCCCCGTTAACGACAATTGACTTGGTTGTGAAGGTGGTGCCCGGATTAAATATGAGCGTGCTGGTCGCCACCAGGTAATCGCTCCCCGCTTCGGCCGTACCGTTGGCGGTGTCCAGTTGGACGGACACCTGCCGGCTGCTGGGATTCGACAGCCGGATGGAGAAATTAAATAACAGTATCCCGGCGTTGCCTTCCGCCAGCTTCACGTCATTGATGGTGACTGAGGGGGTCGGGTCGTCGTTCCTGATTGTTACAACCCCCTGACCGTCGGCGACAGTGGCATCGGTCGGATTGCTGAGATTGAGAAAGAATGTCTCGTCATCTTCGAAAATTATGTCGCCCGCGATCTGCACGTTGAATTTCTGGGAAGTAGAGCCGGGGGTTATGAAAACCTTCGTGAAGTTATGCTGATAGTCAACCCCCAGGGTCGCCGTGCCGTCCGCGGATAACACGTCAACGCTGATCATTTTGCTGCTCGGGGCGGATAAACCCAACGTGATAGCGGCGTTGGCTTCCCCGTTATTGCCCTCGGTGATGACCACGTCTTCGATGGATAGTGACGGGGGCGCGTCGTTATCCGCGATGGTCAGCACGTTCATGCTTAAACTTCCGGGCGCATCGCCGACGGCCGCGAAATCACTAAGGGTGAAAATAAACTTCTCATTCGGTTCATCGACATTATCGTCGATGATGGGGATGGTGATGGTTTTGCCGGTCTCGCCGTCGACGAAGGTGAGAGAGCCGGAGGTGGCAGCGTAGTCGGTAGATGCCGTCGCCGTGCCGTTGCTGGCCGCATAATAGACTGTGAGCGCCCCGCCGGTGTTACCCGTTCGCGTGACGGAGACAGTAATCTCTTTGTCGGTCTCGTTAACATCTAGGGCAGAGGCGTCGAACCGGACCTGACCGTTAACCGCGACTGCGAATATATTGTCGCTGAATACGGGGTTCGGAACCATGTCCGTGGAGGAACTCTCGAAGAACACAAACCGCCCGTCGGCGCTGATCACAGGGTAGCTCCCACCTCTCTCGGCCGTGCCGTTACCGGCGCTGTTGAGGCTCAACAGGGTAGTCGTCCCTAACGTCAAATCACGAAGGAACACGTCAGACACGCGGTTGGCGTCGCTCGTCGCAACCAGATCGGCGTTAAAACCGATGAAGGCCACGAAACGCCCGTCGGCACTCATCACGGGTGCGATGGCGACGCTGCCCGCGCTGGTTCCCCCCGCCCTGTTAACGCTGACTAATGTCGTCGTATTCGCTTGCAGATCGCGCCGGAAGATGTCGGTATCGCTATTCGAATCATTCGCGACAAGATGTTTGGCGTTACTTTGGAAGGCGACGTACCGCCCGTCCTCACTCACTACCGGCAAGTAACTTCCGTTCCCGGAGCCGTCGCTGCCGATGCCCGTCGCGGTGACGCTGACCAGGCTGGTGATGCCGGTTTGCAGATCGCGCACGAAGAGGTCGAGGCCGAAGCCGGTGTCATTCACGGTAAGGTCCGTGGCTCCGCTCTGAAAAAATACGAAGCGCCCGTTGCCGCTGATGACGGGCGAGTTTGATTCGGCATTGGCGCTGCCGGTGCCGAACCTGTTGATGCTGACCAGAGCCGTAGTGCCCGCCTGCCGGTCGCGCACGAAAACATCCGGCTTGACCCCGTTCGCATCATTGGTTGTCACGAGGTCGGTGGCGTAGCTTTCAAAAACGACGAACCTCCCGTCATTGCTCACGAGGTTGCGCGGGCTTTTATTTTTGGGGACGCTCGCTGTAAAAGAGGGGCCGTTCCCCGTCCCCGTGCAGGCGACGTTACAGCTAACGAGGCTGGTGATGCCCGTTTGCAGGTCGTGCGCGAAGATGTCGATAGTATTATTGTTGTCGTTCGGGACGAGGTTACTTGCGAAGCTTTTGAATACCACGACCTGCCCGCCGCTGTTGATGACGGGGGCTAAAGATTCTTGATTGCCGATGCCGCCGGCGCTGCTCAAACTCACGAGGGTTGTGATTCCGGTTTGCATGTCGCGCACGAACACGTCCGCTCTAGAGTTATTGTCGTTGGCAACCAGATTGCTGGCGTCACTTTCGAACGTCACGTAGCGTCCGTCGGCGCTCATGGTCGGTCTCTTCGAATCGCCGTTACCGGTGCCGACGCCGGAGAGATTAACGCTCACCAGAGTAGTGGTTCCGGTCTGCAAGTCACGCCAGAACACGTCCGCCCTCCCGTTAGAGTCGTTCGCGGCGAGGTTAAAGGCGACACTCTCGAAGGCGACGAATCTTCCGTTGGCACTTACGACCGGATCGTAAGAACTACCACTTCCACTGCTTATGTCCCCGTGCCTGGTGCTGACGAGCGTCGGCCTCTGTGCCAGCACCGGCGAGGAGGTTAACAGCAGGATTAAGCCGCAGCAGGCTAAGAGAAAAAATGAGATGTGCCGGTTCGACATATTTATTATTCCTGAATACGGAACGGGTAGAAGCTAAAACACCTTGAGGGGTAAAGGCGGTGGAAGCCTGCGAATACGCGCCGCAAGGCGTATTCGAGCTAACGGCTTTGTCGCTAAGGTTCAAATGAGCGCGAAGTATCGGTTCAGGCTCTGCCGCTTTCTTGTCTAACAGGCATGTAATCGACTTTTGCGCCAAAGACATTAAAGACGCTAGACTCTTTCAAGGGGCACGGACATTAGGTAATGCAAAGTTATATGTCTCCCGGCGGCACGGAGTGCCGGTCGATATTTATAATATTGTTGGTGTAATGCTTTGGCGGGAACTGCGAGGAATACAGCGGCCGACAAAACGTGGCGTAACGCGAATCAGGAACGGCACGGAAAATTGCTTAAGACTGCGAGAATATACAGATGTCCGACAACTATATTGATTGTCAGAAAGCGGACGAATGTTAGCATCATTTAACGACTTTACTCAACAATTGACGACGCGAATCTTTACCTGACAATTAAGGGTCGGCCACGAGTCCGTTCGAGCGGCGAGATGAGAACTTGCGCGGGATAGGTTTACATGGACGCAGACAGCGGAAGCAAGGAAGCGGCTATCATCAACGTTTATTGGTTGAATGTTCCTGCCTTCGCCCCAAACTCTCTGCAATGAAAGGCTGCGCTCGCGCAGAACTGATACTCAAACGGCTGTGTTGCAGCAACCACTCCTGAGCTATAATCCGCCCTTCAGTTCAGCCATCATCACTCTGTGGGAATCATGCCCGTGAGGGAAGCGACCGGTACAGACTACGGCGACGACCGCTACTTCACGCGTCTGGCCGCAGCCTACGTGCGCGGCAAGCTGGGGCGCGCCACGCCGGGGCTCACCCACGAGGAGTTGATCGCGGCGGGGCTTGCAGGCGGCCTGCGCCTGCACAAGTTCAAGCGCAGCACGGAGCTGCCCCGCGTACGCAAGGTGCTGGGGGTCTTACGCGGCCTCTCGCCCGTCAGCCTGCTGGACGTGGGCAGCGGGCGGGGCACGTTCCTCTGGCCGCTCCTCGACGCGTTCCCGTGGCTGGAAGTCACGGCGATTGACATTAACCCCGTGCGCGTAGCCGACATCGCCGCTGTCGGCGCAGGCGGCGTCTCGAACCTGCGGGCGCTGCGGATGGACGCGGAGGCGTTGGAGTTGGAAGATGACCACATTGAAGTTGTGACTACGCTCGAAGTGCTCGAACACCTTACGTCGCCCCGGAAGGCGGCGGCCGAGGCCGTCCGCGTGGCAAGTAAGTACGTCGTGGCGTCCGTGCCCTCGAAGGAGGACGACAATCCGGAGCACATCAACCTCTTCGACGCGCGCGGCATCGAATCCCTCTTCCTGGAGGCGGGCGCGCGGGGCGTCAAGGTCGAGTATGTCCTCAACCACATGATCGCCGTGGTCAAGGTGTGACGCGCGATGTACCGGCTGCACAAATACCCGAGGACGCCGCACCTGTCGGGTTCGCGACTTCAGCCCGGTGACGAGGACCAGCGCGTCGTCTCGCTCGAACACCTGAAGGGCTCGCGGATCGTGGTCGAGGAGAAGCTCGACGGCGCGAACTCCGCGATCAGCTTCGGCGAAGACGGGCGTCTGCTGCTCCAAAGTCGAGGTCACTTCCTCGACGGCGGGCCACGCGAGCGGCACTTCGGGATGTTGAAGTCCTGGGCGGGTTCGGCGCAGCGCGAGCTGCGTGATGCGCTCGGCGGACGCTACATCATGTACGGCGAGTGGCTCTACGCCAAGCACACCATCTTCTACGACGCGCTGCCCCACTACTTCTTCGAGTTCGACGTGCTCGACAGGGAGACCGGGCAGTTCCTGACGACGGCGGCGCGCCGCGCGCTGTTGAGGGACGCGCCCGTCGTCTCCGCGCCGGTACTCTATACCGGCCCTGCGCCGGACGCGGCGCGGCTCGCCGCGCTCGTCCAGCCTTCAGCCTTCCAGTCCGCGCGCTGGCGCGAGTCGTTGGTACGTGTCTGTGAGGCGCGCGGGCTTGACGCGGCGCGCGCGTTGCGCGAGACGGACACTGCGGGGCTGATGGAGGGGCTATACATCAAGGCCGAAGACGAAGGGCGCGTGACCGGGCGCTTCAAGTTCGTGCGCCCGAGCTTCGCGCAGGCCGTGAGCGATTCGGGTGAGCACTGGCTCAACCGGCCCGTCATACCAAACCAACTGCGCGAGGGCGTTGATCTCTTCGCGCCATTCTTATGAGCGAGCAACACTCATGGTGCCCGGCGCCGCCCGACTATGCCGTCAACTGGGAGCGGATCGAGCAGGAGTTTCCACAGGTCAAGCGGATGGAAGGCTGCCCGCAGGACGCCGTCCACCACGCCGAGGGCGACGTGCTCGTCCACACGCGGATGGTGGTCGAAGCCCTCAGCTCTTTGCCCGGGTGGCGCGCTCTGCCGCAGCCCGAGCGTGAGATCGTCTTCGCGGCCGGATTGCTGCACGATATAGCGAAGCCCGATTGCACGCGGGTCGAAGAAGGGCGCATCACCAGCCGCGGCCACTCGAAGCGGGGCGCGATCAAGGCGCGCACGCTGCTGTGGGGCATGAACTTTCCCTTCGCGGCGCGCGAGCAGGTCGCCGCCCTCATCCGTTTCCACCAGATACCGTTCTTCCTCATCGACAAGCCGGACGGGCGTCGCGGGCTCTACGAGGTCAGCCAGTCGGCGCGCTGCGACCTGCTGGCGCTCGTTGCAGAGGCCGACGCGCGCGGCCGTGTCTGCTCAGACGCGCAGAGGCTGCTCGACAACATCTCGCTCTTCACGCAGTACGCAGAGGAGCACGACTGCCTGAGCGGGCCGAGGCGATTCCCGAACGACCACAGCCGCTTCCTCTACTTCCGCAAAGAGGGACGCGACCCTGACTACGAGGCGTATGACGACACAGTCTGCGAGGTCGTCATGATGTCCGGGCTGCCCGGTGCGGGCAAAGATTTCTGGGTCGCCGAGAACCTCTCGGACTTGCCGGTCATCTCGCTCGACGCGCTGCGCCGCGAGATGAAGGTCGCACCGACGGACAATCAGGGGCCGGTTGTGTCGAGGGCGAGGGAGGCGGCGCGCGAGCACCTGCGCAAGCGGCGGCCCTTCGTGTGGAACGCCACCAACATCAGCCGGCAGATGCGTGAACTTTCCATCAACCTCTTCGCCGCCTACAACGCGCGCGTGCGCGTCGTCTACGTCGAGGCCCCGGAGGCGCGCCTCTTCGCGCAGAACCGCGAGCGCGCCGACCCGGTGCCGGCGGAAGTCATCAGCAAGCTCACCGCGCGTTGGGAAGTCCCCGACCTGACCGAAGCGCACCGCATTGAGTGGATAACGCAGACCCCGGCTTCGGCCTCGCTCATCACATTCTGAGCGTGAGTCGCCGGCGCGGAAGTTGGTTAGTGATTAAGTTAGTGTTGAAAAACTTATTTTAGAGTGCAGTAAGGTCACAAGCGACTCTTACTCGGGCGGCGATCTGGAAGAGCGAAGCGACAAACTTCGCCCGTCCTCGTTACATCATTACCACTTAACAGGATCGGCAGCGCGATACGGGTGCTTCCACTCTGGCAACTACTTTTCTCCGAACCTGAGAGTGAACCCTATCGTCACGCTGAAGGGGTAACCGGGCGTCGCGTGAATGCGCTCGACGGGGTCGGCGCCGGGACGCAGCCGCGACTCGAAGAAGTTCTGCGTCTCGAAGTAGCGTTTGTTGAAAAGATTATCGACCGCGAAATTGAGATCGACGAACCGGCGCAACCTTTTGCTGACGTACAAGTCAACCACGTCCAACCCGGCCGCGCGGATACGAGCGTCGAGCGGGTCGAGCCGATAGTTGCTCGTGTGCCGGTAGCGGAGCGAACCGGCGAAGCCGCGAAAGTTTGAAAGTGTCAGGCCGGCGTTCGCCACCGTATGCGGCGCGCTATCGACGTACTCGCGCGGAGAAGTGCCCCGGAAGAAGGCATTCATCACCTGCGTTATGCCGCCGTTGAAGGACAGGTGTCGGTTGATGCCGACGGAGTTCTTAATCTCGAAACCGTAAGAGCGGCTCGGCCCCGCGAATTCGATGGAGCCGTCGTCGGGGATGTAGACCTGCTGGTTCGAGGTGTCGATCAGGAAGAGGTCGGCGGTCAGTGAGAATCGCTTGTAGTTATGCGACGTGCCGAGTTGATAGAAGTCCGTCGTCGCCACTTTCGGGTTGTCGGGTCGCCGCACGACTCCGCGCGCGTCCTGGCTGGAGATGCCGCGACCGTAGTTGAAGTGAAACGTCGCGGGGAAGGCGTCCGAAGGCATGTAGGCGATGCTGGCCTTTGGCTGGAACCGCCCGTCGCCCTGCGTGCCGGAAAAGACCGGCCTGACACGGTCATCCACGCTGAAGCGGAAATTATCGTAGCGCAGTCCGCCCTCCAGGTGCAGGTGGCCGCCGAGAAGATCGAGCGTCTGCTGCACGTACCCCGCCGTGTTCGCCACGCGCGCTTCGGCGCTCGTGAAAAGGAAGCAGCGGCTGTCGAACCTATCGGGCAGTCCCGGCTGGCCGGGGTTATCGTTGAACGGGCAGTCCGCCGGATTCGCGCGCGTCACCTCCGCCCGGTTCGGGTTGCGACCGATTGACGGATAGAGTCCAACGTTGGTCTGGAAGGCCTGGAGGTTGCCGCCCACCGTCAACAGCCCACGCCCGCCGGAGAACGAAAGGGGGCGGAGGTACTGCGCGTTGAAGCCCTGTTGCAAGCGCGAATCGTGCTGTTGAATCTCGTCGCCGAAATCCCGGTCGGCGAGGAAGAAGGTGAAGTTCGACCATAGGTCGAAGAGCGAGCGCGTCACGTAGCCGTCAACTTTGAAAAGGCTCTGGCCGGCGAGTTCGCGGCGGTAGTAGACGCCGACGGTGCCCGAGCGCACGCGCCCGCCGTTGTCAGGATCGATGAAGCCGAAGCGGTCGAGGAGTCCCGCCGCCACTTCATCGAGCGGAATTTGTCCCGACGAGCGGAAGTCGTTGCGCCCGAAATTGAACTTGAAGCCGAGCGCCGACTTGGCGTCGAGCGTCCGCGTGTAGTTGCTCGTCAGGTTGTCGCGCCTGTAACGCAGGGGGCTGTCGAACGGCCCGTCGGAGCGCGACGCCTCATAGGCGAGGAAGCCGACCGCTTTCTCGAATTTTGGGCTGTAGGCGAAGAAGCCGCGATAGGTGTCGAACGAGCCGCCCTGTAGGCGGGCGGTGAACTCATCGGGCAGCGACTCTTTGGTGCGGATGTGGACGACGCCGAGGCCGGAAAAGTCGCCGTACTCGGCGCTGAACGGGCCGTTCAGGATGTCCACCCCGGCGACGAGTTCGGGCGTCAGGCTCTTAAGCCCGCCGAGATACCCCTGGCCGTGCCCCTGTGTCCCGAAATTCTGCTGCACGTCGTCAACCAGCACTTTCAGCCCGCCGCCCACGCCGCCGTGATCGGTGTTGAAGCCGAAGCGGCGAATCTCCACCGATTTGCCGCCGCCTTCGTGCTGGCCCGCGTTGATGCCGGCGTCGAGCGTGTGGAATAGTTGATCGTCGCGCAGAAACAACCCCTCGCGATAGACCGTGTCGTTGCGCCGCTCGACGCCGGGATCGACGATTGACGACAGGATGACAACCGATTCATGCACGGGCGGCACGATAAACGAGACCCTGATTTGCAAGCCTTCAGTCTGCTCGTCCGCCGCGATTGTTTTTGAAACGAGCGCAATGCCCCGGCCGAAGATATTGAGCGTCACTGCCCCGCCGGGCACGGACAGGCGGAAGTTGCCTTCGGCGTCGCTCATCGCTCTCTGCTCTCCGGAGGCTGTTCGTGCGAGGATCGTCATTCCGGCCACAAGCTCGTTTTGCGCCGAGATAATCACGCCGGAGACGATGCGAGCATCGTTGGATTGGTGAGCTTGAACGAAGTCAGGGGCATTCAAAACGGGAACGGCATGCTCTCTAACCAATGACTGCGCTTTCAGCGCGCCAGGGATGATTAGCAGTGCTATGCTCATAATGAGCCTCAATGTTGATCTATCCATAACTGTTCACTTTGGACAAGGCATTTCAGAAAGATGCCTTGCGCGCAATACTAGCAATAATATGACAAGGGCGTTCCTGACATAACTATCATTTTCAATCGCTTCCAAGTCGCTCATATTCGCCTGTAGAACGTCGCACGTTCGCCCCCGGTCTCCACTTTGGCTCGCCAGGGCTAACGTGGCGGGATCGGGATGCTTTAACTGATATGTGTGCTTAAACGTACTGACGATGATGATATTAGGTGCTATATCAATAGCCACCCCGCAAAGGGCCAGCGGGATCGTCAGGCGCTACTCCGATGTCCTACGTCCAGGAGTTCTGGCCGATGATCCCGCTTAATTATTTGCAGTTTGAATATTACCCTCCTTCACGGCCGTGAATTAGGTTGTTTGATGCTCGCCGCCCGCACAGCCTTCTGTACTACAGACCAGGCGGACGACTGCGGTGCGATCAAATCAAAGTGGCCGGCGTCGTCGAGCACTATCAACGTCACCTTATCCCCCGCTCCGTTAGCCACGGCTTCATAGTTCCTGCTCTGCTCAACCGGGACTATCGAGTCGCGCGCCCCGTGAATCAACCACTGGCGGATGCCGAGAGGGACTATCTCGATTGGCGAGGTCTGCTGATAGCGTTCGAGAAATTTCTCCGGCGTGCCGCCGAGCAATTTACCTACCGCGCCACCACAACGCTGCCCGAACGCTGACATGTCGGTGATGCCTGCCAGAGAGACAACCCCTCGTATGGGTAGGGGCTTCGGCGCGTATAGAACGTTGCTTCTCGGCAGCCGGCGGCGGGAGGCCAGCCAGAGCGCCAGTTGTCCCCCGGCCGAATGTCCGACGACCACGACGCGCTTCAGGTCTAACCGGTGAGTTCGAGCGAAGGAGCGCAGGCTATCCGTGCCGCGCGCGACATCTTCAAATGTGCCCGGCCACCCGCCGCCGGGATTTCCGATGCGACGGTACTCTAATGTCCACGTTGCAACACCTGCTTTTGTCAACGCCGCGGCGAAGTTCCCGACGTGCTTGATATTATATTCTGCATACCAGCACCCACCGTGAATAATGACCGCCACCGGGTGCGGGCCTCTCCCTTCCGGCAGGCGCAGTTCGCCGAATTGCTCCGGGTCAATCCCGTAGGCAATGCGGTGATCAGCGGGCGGAACCGGCAATTTCTCGATGTCTTGATAGGTCAGGTTCTGAGCGCCCGCGATGTGAAGACCGCCGCAAGCACAAACCCAGCAACCTACCAATATCAGGGTAAAGGCTTTCGACATCAACTCTCTCCCGCGAACCGTCGAGAGCGACAACTATATCGTCCCTGATGGTAACAGCCCACCGTCCGATTCGGTTTACGGGTGTTTACGCGCACCGCGCATGCTGCCTTGAATATCCTGTTTCGATCAACTCACCTTGAATCCATCTGTAAGTTTTTTCCAAACCTACTTCCAAAGGAGTCTGCGGTTCCCAGCCGAGCACCTCGCGCAGTTTCGTGTTATCGCTGTTTCTGCCGCGCACGCCTTGGGGCTTCGCCAGGTCATACCGCTTCATGATCTTCTTGCCCGCAATGCTCGCGACAAGTGCGACCAGTTCGTTGACCGTGATCATTTTGTCTTGTCCGAGATTAAGCGGCTCGTGGTAAGTCGAGTCCATTAACCTGGTGAGACCCTCGACGCAATCGTCGATGTAACAGTAAGAGCGCGTCTGCTCTCCGTCTCCCCACACCTCTATCTCGTCAACGTCGTCGGCCAGCGCGACCTTGCGACAAATCGCCGCCGGCGACTTTTCCCTGCCTCCGTCAAAACTGCCGAGAGGCCCGTAGATGTTATGGAAGCGGACGACGTAAGTTTTAAGTCCGTAGTCCTCGCGGTAGTGTCGGCAGGCCCTCTCCGCGTACAGTTTCTCCCAACCGTAACCGTCCTCCGCCTCGGCCGGATACGCGTCTTCCTCCCTGAGTGGAACGGCATCCGTGATGCGCTGACGATAAGCGGGATAGACGCATGCCGAAGACGTGAAGAGGAACTTGTCCAGACAATTCTTTTTAGCGGCTTCGAGCATGTGGATATTTATCAGGACGTTGTCGTGAATGATCTCGGCCTTGTGATTTTCGATAAAACCTATGCCGCCCATGTTCGCGGCAAGGTTGTAAACCTGCTCGACGCCCGCAGTTGCGCGCAGGCAGTTTTCACTCCTTCTTAAATCAAGCAACGCAAACTCGTCTGCCCGGCTGACCTCGTATTCCGGGTACTTTATATCCACGCCTCTCACCCAGTAACCTTTAGACTTCAGGGCATTCACCAGGTGATGGCCGAT
>DATCWB010000356.1:0-2335 GCA_036566625.1 Pyrinomonadaceae bacterium | reverse complement strand
TGCGCCATCACCCTTGTGTCATCCACAACTTCGCCCCTTTCTCGAACGTCCGGCAGAGCGCAAGCATCTCGTCATCCAGCCGCTCTTAAACTTATCTGCGACATCATGATGACTCGGGCGCGCATGAATTGAGCAGCCCTGCGGGCACGAGTAGATCGCCGGTTTGCGGATCGATCAACCCGTTATCTTCCTCCTCAATGCTCGTCGCCTGCGTGTAAACGTCTCCGGCGATTGCGTGGCGGCGCAGTTCATGCTTGAAGGCTCTGATGCGCGCCGCCTTGTCTTCCTCGTCGTCCGGCCCACCGTAGTCAACGAAGCCGAAGCCGCCCCACTCGCTCACCACCAGCGGCACCTGCCCGACGTAAAAGTACGGGTCGCCGATGATGAGAGGTTTCACCGCCACGCCTTCCGTCTCGCCCCGCGACAGACGTTCGAGTAGTTCCCGCCAGAAGTTGATGTCAGGCGTGTACAGGTGCGCCGTGAGCAGGTCGGACGTGAGCCTCCCCTCGGTCGAGACGTGCTGCCAGCCGTCGTTATCCACCACTAGCAACTGCGGGTGGTTCTGGCGCAGGTAGTCGTATGCACGGGCGACGTAGCGGCGTGTTTCGGGGTTGGTGGCAATGTCCTCCGCGCCCCAGTCTTCGTTGTAGAGGCTCCAGATGACGACCGAAGGATGAGAGCCGATGTGGACGAGCATGCGCACCATCTCCGCCCAGTGATTTTCGCGGCTCTGCTGGCTGGAGCGATGCGGGCTGGGCACTTCCACCCAGAGCAGCATCCCCATCTCATCGGCCAGATCGTAGATGCGCGGGTCGATGCCGGCGATATGCACCCGCACCAGATTGCAGCCGAGTTGCTTCATCGCACGCATGTGGCGGCGCATCTCTTCGAAGGTGGCCGTGCCGGGCTGGTAGAGTATGCCGTCCAGATACAAAGGCTCGTTGTTGAGGTAGACGGACTGTCCTCGTGCCTCTATCGTGCGCAATCCGAAATGCGCTTCGATCTGTGAAACGGCTTCAGTCTGCCCGCCGAGTTGTGCGACGAGGTGATAAAGGTTCGGCGTGGCGGGCGACCAACGCAAAGCATCGGGCAGCGCCACGGTCACGCGCTGTCGTTTCTCGCCCGTCTCTAGCGGCAACTGCACTTCCTTGATGGCGACGGGTTGCTCGCTCCCTCGCACGCTGACCACGAGCCGCAATGAATAGAGACCGGGATCGTGTATGCGCGTCGTCAGATCGAACGAGACGAAGTTGTCTCGGAAACTGCTGATCACATTCAGACGCGAGCGCAGGCGGTTACGCCTGACCGGCTCCAGCCAGACGCTTCTGACCGCCCCGGTATAGGTTTGATACCAGATGCCTCCCTGCTTATAAACGGTTGATTGCTGCTTGCCGCGCGGAATCTCGGCGTCGTAGGAATCGCTGATGCGCACCGTCAGCCGGTTGACCGGCTGGAGATGTTCGGGCGGCAGCTCGTAGCTGAAGGACGTGTACTCGCCCAGGTGGACATCCTCGCTCTCGACCGTACTGAGGGGATGACCGTTGAGCCATACGCGCGTCTCGTAGCCGCACGCGCCGAAAGTGACCTGCACCAGACAACCGGAGTCTGTGCACCAATCTTCAGGGATAGAGAACTCACGCTCGTACCACGCAACGACGGTGTCCTGCCAGGCAGGCGTGTCGGCCAATTCACCCTTGGCCTGTGCCATGTGGGCTTCTATCGAGCCCGGCCAGGTGGCCGTGCCCGCGTAGTCATGCCTGAGATACCACTTTTCGCTGAGACCCCGATCTTCGAGGTCGAGGCCGAACCGCCATTCACCGTCGAGCAGTTCGTGCTCACCGGGTCGGATGATCGAGCGCGGCAACGGGTTGAGATATTCCTCAACGACGCGGGCGTCTTCCCTATCGCGCGTAAAGCCGTAATCTTTGTTCAGCGTATTTGTTTCTGACATGCCATTTAGGGCAATAAATATGATTGACTCATCTTAGTTTGAAAACAGGCGGGGGTCGCTGCTTCTTTTAACTTGAGAGTTCAAGGAGACGCGCGCGCTGGCGGGCAATAATCTCCTCCAGATTCGTGCGTTGAAGGTCAGTGAGTGGCGTACCGTCCGAAGCTCTGCTGGTGCGAAGTCGTTCCTCGTTGTCGGCCACGCGTGCGCGATAACGCTCAACCTCGGCCACGAGCTTGTCCGACTTCGCCTGACTGCCCCTGCTCCCTGCTCCCTTCCTTGTAGCCTTCTGCGGATGGCTGTTATTTTCAGGCTCTAAGGATGAATTCTTTTCTTTCATTCACTGGTCCTTTCCTTGATACTGATAAGTGAACATCCGCTGGCAGG
>DATCWB010000355.1:0-9641 GCA_036566625.1 Pyrinomonadaceae bacterium | reverse complement strand
AGGCGATGCGTCTCCGCGTGCGGCGCGTTTCGGTGAAGGCCCGGAGGGGCGCGCGGTGCGGCGCGAGCGCGGCCTGAAGGGGCCGCGGGCGGGGTTCTTCGAGCGTATCACCACTTTCGGGAGCGATGTCCGCTCCGAGATGCGGCGCGTGACGTGGCCGACTTTAAAGGACGTGCAGAACACCACGATCATCACGATCATCGCCGTGGCTTTCTTCGCCACTTACTTGTGGCTCATTGACAAAGGCTGGACGCTCGTCATCAACGGGCTGACCAAAGCCCTCGGCGGTTGAGAAATTTTCGGAGGGTGAAATTCAGGTTCTACCGGGTAGAACAAGCTCTTTTTGTTCGGAGCGAGGACGTTTTAGAAGATGCAGCAGTGGTACATCCTACACACCTATTCGGGGCACGAAAAGAAAGTGCGCGATAGCTTAAAGGCGCGCATCCGCGACACCGACTTGCAGGCCGAGATTACGGAAGTGCTCGTCCCGACCGAGACGGTCGTCGAGATGCGCGGCAACAAGCGCGTCGAGTCGTCGCGCATGTTCTACCCCGGCTACGTGCTCGTGCAGATCGAGTGCGACGACCGCGGGCATATCCCCGACAACGTTTTTCATCTAATCAAGTCCACGCCGAAAGTGACGGGTTTCGTCGGCGGGCAGAACCCGACGCCCCTGACGCCGCAGGAAGTTGATCAGATCGTGCATAACGTGACGGAGGCGCAGGAGAAGCCGAAGCCGAAGTTCACCTACGCGTCGGGCGAGACGGTGCGCATCAAGAGCGGCCCCTTCGCCAGCTTCACCGGCAAGGTCGAAGAGGTCAACGCCGACAAATCGACTTTGAAAGTCGTCGTCACCATCTTCGGACGCTCGACGCCCGTCGAACTGAATTTTCTGGACGTGGAAAAGGTAACGTTTACCGAGGACGAGTAAAAAAGCAGTGACGAGTGATAAGTGACGAGTGACGAGTTAAAACTAAAAGCTAACAGTTAAAAACTTGTCTTGATTCTTGCTCGTCACTTGTCACCTGTCACTTGTCACTGAGGTTATATGGCAAAGAAGATTACAGGCTACATCAAATTGCAAGTTCCGGCGGGGAAGGCTAATCCGGCTCCGCCCATCGGCCCGGCGCTCGGCCAGCACGGCGTGAACATCATGGAGTTCTGCAAGGCCTTCAACGCGAAGACCGCGCAGATGGACCCGGATATGAAAATTCCGGTCGTCATCACCGTGTTCGCCGACCGTTCGTTCACCTTCGAGACGAAGACGCCGCCTGCGGCCGATTTGTTGAAGAAGGCGGCCGGCGTCTCGAAGGGGTCGGGCAAGCCGAACAAGGAGAAGGTCGGCACAATCTCGCGCGACAAGATCGAAGAGATCGCGCGCGCGAAGATGCCCGACCTGAATACGACGAGTTTGGAGAGTGCGATCAAGACCATCGAAGGCACCGCGCTCAACATGGGACTCACGGTCGAGTAATTGCGGAATGCGGATTTCGGATTGCGGATTATCCGCGAGCGAGTTCGCAGTCCCGTCGAGAGGGAGAGACAGGTTCGTTGGGGAAGTTCGGCGCGTGAGGGTTGCGAATCCGCAATCCGAAATCCGCATTCCGCAATCGAAAGTTTCGCTCGCACCTCAAGAGGATAAGTAATGGCGAAGCACGGCAAGAAATTCCGCGCGGCTCTGGAAAAGATCGAGCCGAACCGGAAATACAATCTGGATGAAGGGTTGGCGAAGGTCAAAGAGATCGCCTTCGCGAAGTTTGACGAGACGATTGAGTTGACGATGTGGCTCGGCGTTGACCCGCGCAAGGCGGATCAACTCGTGCGCGGGACGGTCGTTTTGCCGCACGGTCTGGGCAAGTCGAAGCGCGTGCTCGTCATCGCGCAGGGCGACAAGATTCGCGAGGCCGAAGAGGCGGGCGCGGATTTCGTCGGCGGCGAAGACATGGTTGAGCGTATCAAAGGCGGCTGGCTCGATTTCGACGCCGTGATCGCCACACCTGACATGATGCGTCTCGTCGGCGGACTCGGTAAAGTGCTCGGGCCGCGCGGCCTGATGCCGAACCCGAAGACGGGCACGGTGACGCCCGACGTGACGACCGCCGTGCGCGAGACGAAGGCCGGCAAGGTCGAGTATCGCGTGGACAAGACGGGCGTCATTCACGTCGGCATCGGCAAGGTCTCCTTCGACCAGCAACTTCTGCGCGAGAACGCGCAGACCCTGCTCAACGCGGTCGTCAGGGCAAAGCCTTCGACGGCCAAAGGCAAGTACGTCAAAAAAGTGAATCTCGCCGCGACGATGAGTCCGGGCGTGCTGCTGGATGAAACGGCTTACGTGAAATAGCTGGTGAGGAGCGTGGAAGAGAAATGAAAACGAGAGAACAGAAGCAGAAAGATTTGGAAGCCCTCACGCAGCAGTTTCAGGAAGCGACCGCCGCGATGCTGATGGGCTTCAACAAACTAACGGTCACGAAGGATCAGGAACTCCGCCGCCAGTTGGATCAGGTGGGCGCGAAGTACATGGTCGTCAAGAACACTCTGGCACGTCGCGCCGTCGAGGGCACGCAGTTCGCGGGCGCGACCGAGCACTTCAAAGGCGTGACGGCGATTGCCACGAGCACGACCGACGCCGTGACGCTCTCAAAGGCGGTCTCGAAGTTCGTCAAGGACAACCCGGAAGTGTTCGCCTTCAAGGTGGGCGTGGTCGAAGGCCGGGTCGTCGCGCTGGCGGATGTCGAGGCGATTGCAAGCCTGCCGCCGAAGGAAGAATTGATCTCGAAGATCATGTTCCTGATCAATTGCCAGGCGCAGCGTCTGGTCACGGTGCTGTCGGCCGTGCCGCGCAACCTGGCGATTGTTGTCAAACAGATCGGCGAACAGAAGGGCGGCGGGGAAGCCGCCTGAGTCTTAATTTCGATTTTGAGATTTGTGATTTCAAATCTCGCGTAGGGTCAGCTGGACGCGGTTAAAACGGGCGGGGCGATTTGTCAGGTCGTCCCTTTTGGCTCGGACGCTTTTCGGAGTTCGGATGCAACGAACCGAAGAGAAGTGTCCCGTGGGTTCTCCTGCTGCGAACCATCAACGAGGAACACAACAAGCAGAACCCTTGAGGAGGTTAATTAGTTATCATGGCAACTAGAGAAGATGTGATTGAGTATTTGAAGGGCATGACCCTTTTGGAAGCCTCGGAACTCGTCAAAGAGTTGGAGACCGTGTTCGGCGTGTCGGCTGCTGCTGCGGCGGTGGCGGCTGCTCCGGCGGCGGGCGGCGGCGAAGCGGCTGCCCCGGCGGAAGAGAAAACCGAGTTTGACGTGATCTTGCAGGCCGCCGGCGGCAACAAGATCAACGTCATCAAGGTCGTCCGTGAGATTACGGCGCTCGGGCTGAAAGAGGCCAAGGATTTGGTCGAAGCCGCTCCGAAGGCCGTCAAGGAAGGCGTCACGAAGGATGAGGCCGAGACGATCCGCCAGAAGTTGGCGGACGCGGGCGCAACCGTCGAAGTCAAGTAAGACAGTGACGAGTGACAAGTGACGGGTGACAAGTTAAAACAAAACTTGTCTTTGCCCGTCACTTGTCACTGTTCTTTTGCTTTCTTGACAGTCAGGCCGCCGAGCGGCTAAGGTAGGGGAGTATTGAGGTGTTGGCGATACTCTCACAGTAAGTTTGAGAAAAATCAACCGCTAAACTTTTATCGAAGCGGTCAGAGACTTGTGCGCTCTGGCTGCGTTTTGTCGTCTCTATCGAAAAGGGCAAAAGTGACGGGCAGTGAGTGACGCAGACAGGAAACCTCGGAACTGTTCCGACATGTCGCCGCGCGCCCGTCATTTGTCACTAGAGGAATAATAAAGATGTCTGCAAATCCGCTTCAAGCGAGCACGAGCGGCCACGGTCGCCGCCTGAGCCAGCCGCCCACCCGTCACGACTTCTCGAAGATCAAGACGGCGGCGCGCATCCCGAATCTGATCGAGATTCAGCGTGATTCCTACAACCGCTTTCTCCAGATGGACTTGCTCTCGGAAGAGCGCGAGCCGACGGGCTTGCAGGCCGTCTTCCGCTCGGTCTTCCCGATCTCGGATTTTCGCGGGACGGCGGAGCTGGATTTCGTCGAATACCACATCGGCAACTGGCAGTGCAAGTGCGGACGACTGGAAGGTCTGCGTTACCTGCGCGCCAATTGCAAGAGCTGCGGCACGCTCGTCAAAGTAGACCCGCTCGTGCCCGGCGAATCTCTGTGCAACAACTGCGGCACCTTCAACGCCGTCAGGCCCCAACTGTGCGACAACTGCGGCGAACCCGTCGGCCTCAAGCATAAACACGACCAGCAGGAATGCCAGGAACGCGGCATGACCTACAGCGTGCCGCTCAAAGTGAAGATTCGCCTGACCGTCTTCGACGTGGATCAGGAGACGGGCGCGAAGTCCATCCGCGACATCAAGGAGGAAGAGGTCTTCTTCGGCGAAATCCCCTTGATGACCGACAACGGCACGTTCATCATCAACGGCACGGAGCGCGTCATCGTCTCGCAGCTTCACCGCTCGCCCGGCGTCTTCTTCGAGAAGTCGCCCGTCTATCTGGCGAAGGTAATTCCGTACCGCGGCTCGTGGGTGGAGTTCGAGTATGACCAGAAGAACCTGCTTTATGTGCGCATTGACCGCAAACGCAAGTTTCTCGCCTCGATCTTCCTGCGCGCGCTCGGCATCTGGCTGAACCCGCAGTTCGACCCGAAGGCGTTTCACACAGACGGTCAACTCGAAGACGCCGTGAAGAACGCCGGCTACTCCGACGAGGACATCCTGCGCGCCTTCTACACGGTGGACGAAGTGCGCGTCGAAGGCGGGCGGCTCTTCATACAGGTCGCGGAAGAGGGCGCGTCGAACCTCGTCGGTATGAAGGTTGACAACGACCTCAAGGTGCGCGGCCATGCCGAACCCGTGACGCGCGCGGGTAAAAAGGTGACGGCCACGGCGCTCCGCGATCTGCGCAAAGGGCACGTCACGGAAGTCGAAGTTGACACGCAGCAGTTCGAGGGCGCGTACGCCATTGCCGACGTGGTGAACATGGAGACGGGCGAGGTGCTTCTCGAAGCGAACACCGAGATCAACCCCGCGAAGTTGCAGGAGATCGCCGAATCGGGCGTGCAGAGTTTCTCCGTCTTCTTCCCCGAACGCGACGATCTCGGCTCGGTCTTGTCGCTCACGCTCAAAAAAGACGTGATCAACAAGCCGGTCGATGCGCTCTTGGAAATCTACCGCAAGATGCGCCCCGGCGACCCGCCGACGGTGCAGACTTCATATCGTCTGTTCGAGGGCATGTTCTTCGACGACCGCAAGTTCGATCTCTCTCGCGTCGGCCGCCTGAAGTTCAATATCAAGATGGGACGGCCGGAGCGCGACCGCATCGCCGACCCGCTCCTGTCCGCCAGCGACTTCGTGCAGGTGATCTCTTACCTCCTGAAGATGCGGCGCAATCCGGCGGAGTTCATCGCCGACGACATCGACCACCTCGGCAACCGCCGCGTGCGCGCCGTCGGCGAACTGCTCGAGAACCAGTTCCGCATCGGCCTCGTGCGCATGGAGCGCGCCATCAAAGAGAAGATGTCGATCCAGCAGGAGATGCAGACGACGATGCCGCGCGATCTGATCAACGCGAAGCCCGTCACGGCGGCCGTGCGCGAGTTCTTCGGGTCGTCGCAGCTTTCGCAGTTCATGGATCAGACGAACCCGCTCTCGGAGATCACGCACAAGCGTCGCCTCTCCGCGCTCGGACCCGGCGGACTCTCGCGCGAGCGCGCGGGTTTCGAGGTGCGCGACGTGCATCCGACGCACTACGGTCGCATCTGCCCCATCGAGACGCCGGAAGGGCCGAACATCGGCCTTATCTCGTCACTCTCGTGCTTCGCGCGCATCAACGAGTTCGGCTTCATCGAGTCGCCCTACCGCAAGGTGGAGCAGGGGCGCGTCGTCGAATACGTGCGCATCATCAACGGCGGCGACACGAAGTTCAAGCCGGGCGACCACATCTTGCAGGAGGAGATCGAGAAGGCCAACAAGCGCATCGGCGCGGACGGCAAGCGCGCCGATTACGAGCCGTACCCGTTCTACCTGACGGCGTGGGAAGAGGACAAATACGTCGTCGGGCAGGCCAACATCGAACTCGACGCCGACGGCAACATCATCAACGAGCGCAACGCCGCGCGCAAAGCGGGCGAGTTCGTCGTCGCCATGCGCGACGAGTTGATCTACGTTGACGTTTCGCCGAAGCAACTCGTCTCCGTCGCCGCCTCGCTCATTCCGTTCCTTGAGAACGACGACGCGAACCGCGCGCTGATGGGGTCGAACATGCAACGCCAGTCCGTGCCGCTGCTGCGCGCGGAAGCGCCTTACATCGGCACGGGGATGGAGCGCGTCACGGCGCGCGACTCCGGCGCGGTCGTCTCCGCGCGGCGCGACGGCGTGGTGGATTACGTCGATTCCGAGCGCATCATCGTCAAAGCCGATCACAACGTGGACGGCACGATCTCGCGCGAGGTGACGGCGGACATCTACACGCTCACCAAGTTCAAGCGTTCGAACCAGAACACCTGCATCAATCAACGCCCCATCGTCAACATCGGCGAGCGCGTCGACAAGGGGCAGGTCATCGCTGACGGGCCGTGCACGGACAAGGGCGAACTCGCCCTCGGCCGCAACGTGCTCGTCGCCTTCATGCCGTGGCGCGGCTACAACTTCGAGGACGCCATCCTCGTCTCCGAGCGGCTCGTCAAGGACGACTACTACACTTCGATTCACATCGAGGAGTTGGAGATCGAGGCGCGCGACACGAAACTCGGCCCCGAAGAGATCACGCGCGACATCCCGAACGTCGGCGAAAACATGCTGCGCGATCTGGACGACAGCGGCATCATCCGCATCGGCGCGCAGGTCAAGCCCGGCTCCATTCTAGTCGGCAAGGTGACGCCGAAGGGCGAGACGCAGTTGACGGCCGAAGAGAAACTCCTTCGCGCCATCTTCGGCGAGAAGGCGGGCGACGTGAAGGACGCGAGCTTGCAGTGCCCTCCGGGCATTGACGGCACGGTCGTTGACGTGCAGGTCTTCACGCGCAAGGGGCAAGAGCGCGACGCGCGTTCGATGGCGATTGAGGAAGAGGAAGAGAATCGCCTGCGGCGCGACCTCGAAGACGAGATGCGCATCCTGCGCGAACAGCGCGACCAGCGCATCTATGAACTCTTCGAGGGGCGCAAGCTCGCCGCCGATTTGACGGTGGACAAGGAAGTCCGCATTCCGAAGAACGAGACGATCACGCGCGAGATGCTCGCGGGCGTCGAGCCGAAGGCTCTGCGCAAGGCGCATCTGACTTCCACGCGCGTGGACGTGGCGGCCGAGGTCAAAGAGTACGAGGATCGCACGGATCGTCAGGTCAAGATTCTGACGGACATCTACGAAGACAAGATTTCCAAGCTGCGTCAGGGCGACGAACTCGCGCCCGGCGTGATCAAGATGGTCAAAGTCTTCATCGCCATGAAGAGGAAGCTCTCGGTCGGCGACAAGATGGCCGGCCGCCACGGTAACAAGGGCGTCATCGCGCGCATCCTGCCCGAAGAGGACATGCCCTATCTGCCGGACGGCACGCCCGTGGACATCGTCTTGAACCCGCTCGGCGTGCCCTCGCGCATGAACGTCGGGCAGATTTTGGAGACGCATCTCGGTTGGGCGGCGCGCGTGCTCGGCGTCCATTTCGCGACGCCCGTGTTCGACGGCGCGACCGAACCGGAGATCAAGCAGAAGTTGAAGGAAGCGACCGCCTCCTTGCGCGAGCAGGGGTTGCCGGACATCGTCGGCGATTCGGGCAAGACCGTGCTCTACGACGGTCTCTCCGGCGAAGCGTTCGAGCAGAAAGTGACCATCGGTTACATCTACATGCTCAAACTCTCGCACCTCGTTGACGACAAGATTCACGCGCGCTCAATCGGGCCGTACAGCCTGATCACGCAACAGCCGCTCGGCGGCAAGGCGCAATTCGGCGGCCAGCGTTTCGGCGAGATGGAAGTGTGGGCTTTGGAGGCCTACGGCGCGGCTCACATTCTTCAAGAACTCCTGACGGCCAAGTCGGACGACGTGGCCGGACGCTCGAAGATTTACGAGGCCATCGTCAAAGGCGAAGCCGACTTCAATCCGGGCGTGCCCGAGTCGTTCAACGTCCTCGTGCGCGAACTGCAATCGCTCTGCCTCGACGTTGAACTCATCGACCGCAACGCCGTGCCCGACGAAACTGCGGACGGCGCGGGCAAACCGGTGGTCGCCCTGCTCGGCGGCACGGAAGGGTAGCAAAAGTAAGCAGTGAGCGTGTGAGCCGCAAGCAGTTTTAGCCTGTCCCCGGCGCACACGCTCACCGCCAATCGTTTTAATAACCGTTCATTGTTTATCGGCTGACTGCTTACTAGGAGATACAACGTGTTTCGATTTCAGCAAGAAAAAACGCAACTCGCGCCCGACTTTGAAGCGATCCGCATCTCACTTGCGTCGCCCGAGAAGATCAGGCAATGGTCGCACGGCGAAGTGACGAAGCCGGAGACGATCAACTATCGCACGTTCAAGCCCGAACGCGACGGCCTCTTTTGCGCGCGCATCTTCGGCCCGGTCACGGACTGGGAATGCCTCTGCGGCAAGTACAAGCGGATGAAGCACAGGGGCGTCATCTGCGACAAGTGCGGCGTGGAAGTGACGCAGGCGAAGGTGCGCCGCGAACGCCTCGGCCACATCGAACTGGCCTCGCCCTGCTCGCACGTCTGGTTCTTCAAGGGACTGCCCTCGCGCATCGGCCACCTGCTCGACATCCCCTTGCGCGAACTCGAAAAGGTGCTCTACTTCGAGTCGTACATCGTCATCGACCCGGGCGACGCCCCCGTCAAGGAGCGCGAACTCCTGACCGACGAGCGTTACCGCGAACTGATGCGCGACTTCCCCGGCGCGTTCGTCGCCAAGATGGGCGCGGAGGCGATCAAGGAACTGCTCGCCATCGTCAACATCGAAGAACTCTCCGTTGACCTGCGCGTCAAGATGAAGGACGAGACTTCGCAGCAGAAGAAACTGAAATATTCCAAGCGGCTGAAGGTCGTCACGTCGTTCCGCAAGTCGGGCAACCAGCCGAACTGGATGATCCTCGACGTGATCCCGGTCATCCCGCCCGAGCTTCGCCCGCTCGTGCCGCTCGACGGCGGTCGCTTCGCCACGTCGGATTTGAACGACCTCTACCGTCGCGTCATCAACCGCAACAACCGTCTGAAGAAGTTGATGGAACTGCGCGCGCCCGAAGTCATCGTGCGCAACGAGAAGCGCATGTTGCAGGAAGCGGTTGACGCTCTCTTCGACAACGGCCGGCGCGGTCGCGTCCTGCGCGGCGTCAACAACCGCCCGCTCAAGTCGCTCTCCGACACGTTGAAGGGCAAGCAGGGGCGTTTCCGCCAGAACCTGCTCGGCAAACGTGTGGACTATTCGGGTCGCTCGGTCATCGTCGTCGGGCCGGAGTTGAAACTCCACCAGTGCGGCCTGCCGAAGAAGATGGCGCTCGAACTGTTCAAGCCGTTCATCTACAACCAGCTTGAGAAGCAGCAGTACGCCGCGACGATCAAGCAGGCGCGCGAGATG
>DATCWB010000354.1:0-9669 GCA_036566625.1 Pyrinomonadaceae bacterium | reverse complement strand
GACCGGAAGTTTATCTTTGCGCGCACGCGCCGGAGCGAAGATGCGTTCGAGGTCGGGCGTGCGCCGCGCGCCGCAGCCCGCGCTAGCCGTCGCCAGCGCGACGACGAGAGTGATGAGTAATGAGTGATGAGTGATGAGTATAAACCTACGGCGATTTGTCTTTTTACTCATAACTCATCACTCATCACTCATCACTTCTTTATCGTTCCACCGGCGATTGATCAGGCTGGCGACGAAGCCCGCGCCGAAGCCGTTGTCGATGTTGACGACGGTGACGTTCGAGGCGCAGGAGTTGAGCATGCCGAGCAGCGCGGCGACGCCGCCGAACGATGCGCCGTAGCCGATGCTCGTCGGCACGGCGACGACGGGCACCGAGACCAACCCGCCGACGACGCTCGGGAGCGCGCCCTCCATCCCCGCCGCGACGACGATGACGCGAAACGAGCGCAGGCGTTCGTGTTCGGCGAACAGGCGGTGGATGCCCGCCACGCCCGCGTCCCAGATGCGCGCCACGCGGTTGCCCATCGCCTCGGCCGTCAAAGCCGCCTCTTCGGCCACGGGGATGTCGCTCGTCCCGGCCGTGACGATGCCCACCTCGCCCGCGCCCAGTTCCGTCGGGTCGCGCCGGATGCGAATCAGGCGTGCCGCGGCGTGCCACTCGGCGTCGGTCGCGATGTTGCGCACCTCGCCGTAGGTCTCCGCGTCCGTGCGCGTGACGAGGACGTTCGGCGAGCGCGCGACGAGGCGTTCGACGATCTCGCAGATTTGCGTGCGCGACTTCCCCGCCCCGAAGACGACTTCGGGAAAACCCTGTCGCGTCGCCCGCGCGTGGTCGATGCGCGTGTGCTGGATGTCTTCGTAATGAAGATTGGCGAGCCGCCGCGCCGCCTCCGCCGTCTCCATGTCGCCCGTCTGATGGGCGCGCAGCAGTTCTTCTATTTCGCGTAAATTCATCTTGTTTTGAATCAACCGGGCTTCCAGGCCTTCGCGGCATTCTAGCATCGAACGCTCGCGCGCTCGCAATTTGCCCCGCTCCGCCCCGGCTCAACAATCACGCATCCGGACAGTCGGCGCGCGGGTTTGCCGCTTGGTGTAAACTTCGGTTCCTCACGTTAACCGCGCTCTGCAAACGCTCTCTATGATTGACGGAGGAGAAACTCGTGGCGCTTTTCATCGAGCGGTATTTTGCCATCTGCATGCTGGCCGTGGGTCTGTCACACATCGTCTTGGCGCGACAGTGGCGCGACTTCTTCCTGTGGCTGAGGGCGACGGGCGTGGCCGGAATCATCATCGCCATGTACACCTTTCCGCTCGGCCTCGTGATCGTGCTCGGGCATAACGTCTGGGTGCTCGATCTGCCCGTTATCGTCACCGTCTGCGGCTGGGGCATGACGCTCAAGAGCGTGACTTACGCGCTGATTCCCGGTCAGGCCGAGCGCATGATCCCGGCGGGCGCAAATGCCCACCGGAAATACGCGTGGGGCGGCCTCGTGGCGTTAGCCATCGGCGCGCTTTTGCTTTACCATTCATTTTTCCGCGCGGCGTGACATTCGCGCCCGCAGCGCGGCACGACTTATGGAACTGACTGTCGCCATCACGGGCGCTTCGGGCGCACTCTACGCGCACCGCACGCTCTATTACCTGGCATCGAGCGGCGTGGTCGAACGGATCAATCTGATCATGTCGGAGGCGGCGCACACGGTCGCGCTCGTCGAACTCGGCGCGAACCTGCACGGCGGCGACGCGCGCACGATCAACGAATGGGTCGGCGTCGCGCCGGAGTCGAAACTGATTCGCGTGCATCGCCTCGACAACATGGCGGCCGTGCCCGCCTCCGGGTCGCACGCGCAGGCCGGCATGATGATCGTCCCGTGTTCGATGGGCACGCTCGGCGCAATCGCTTCCGGTGCGGGCACGAACCTGATTCACCGCGCGGCCGACGTGACCTTGAAGGAAGGCCGCAAGCTCGTCATCGTCCCGCGCGAATCGCCTTACAACGCCATACACCTCGAAAACATGCTGCGACTCTCGCGCGCCGGGGCGCGCATCCTGCCCGCCAGTCCGGGCTTCTACCACCGCCCGCAGAGCATCGAAGAGTTGGTCGATCACCTGGTCTTCCGCCTGCTCGACCAATTCGGCGTGCCCCATTCGCGGCGCACCGAGTGGCGGGGCGACCCGACGACGACGGACGCGACGGTCGCCGTTGACGGCGACTAAACGGGCGGCCGTTTTTCACATGACTTCCGAATTAACCGACACGACCACGGCGCAGAGCATCCGCACGACGCTCGAAATGATCAAGATCGAGCACACGCTGTTTGCGCTGCCCTTCGCCCTGCTCGGCGCGGTGCTCGCGGCGCGCGGGTTGCCGTCCCTGTGGCAGTTGCTCTGGATCACCCTGGCGATGGTGGGGGCGCGCTCCGCCGCGATGGCCTTCAACCGCATCGCCGATCATAAGTACGACGCGGCCAACCCGCGCACCGTGGGGCGCGCCATCCCGGCCGGGCTGCTCTCTCTGAAATTCGCATGGGCGTTCACGTTTGTCTCAGCCGCGCTCTTTTTCCTCGCGGCGGCGATGTTGAACCGCCTGACGCTTCTGCTCGCGCCCGTCGCGCTCGCGAGCGTGCTGCTCTATTCGTACACGAAGCGTTTCACGTCGCTCTCGCATCTCGCGCTCGGCTGGTGTCTGTGCATCGCGCCGACGGGCGCGTGGATCGCCGTGCGGGGCGCAATCGACAGCCCCGTGCCGCTCCTGCTCTCGCTCGTCGTGCTGCTCTGGACGGCCGGGTTCGACGTGCTCTACGCCTGTCAGGATTACGACTTCGACCGCCGCGCCGGACTGCGCTCGATCCCGGCGCGCGTCGGCATCCCGCGCGCGCTCTGGATTTCGCGCCTGCTCCACACGGGTGCGTTCGCCGCGCTCGTCGCACTCTACCTCGTGGCGACGCCCGGCGCGCTCGCGCTCTTCGGCGTCTTAGCGACCGGCGCGCTGCTCGTCTATCAACACTCGCTCGTGCGCGCCGACGATCTCAGCCGCCTGAACGCTGCGTTCTTCACGACGAACGCCTTCGTCAGCGTGATCCTGTTCGTCACCTTCGGCGGCGCAGTGTTTGCGGGGAAGCTGTAAATCTTCGTCGCCGTTCGGCCGGTCAGCCGGAAGGGAGAAATTAACTATGAGCGCAACAACTTCAACCAACGCCGAACGCGAGCCGCTCGTGCTCCACTTCAGTCCGGTCTTAAAGAAAATGAGCGAGCAAGAGTTCTACGAGTTCTGCCAGCTTAATCCTGACCTGAGCCTCGAACTCACCAGCGAAGGAGACCTCATCATCATGCCTCCGACCGGCGGAAAAACTGGCTTACGAAATGCCATCCTCATAACGCGTCTCACGACATGGGCTTTAGAAGATAAAAGTGGCCGAGCCTTCGACTCATCCACCATCTTTACGCTGCCGAACGGCGCGAAGCGGTCGCCCGATTTCGCGTGGGTGAGCAACGAACGTTGGGACGCGCTGACGGAAGAGGAACAGGAACGCTTCCCGCCGCTTTGCCCCGACTTCGTGGTGGAGTTGCGTTCGCGCACCGACACGCTCAAAAATCTGCGGCAGAAGATGGAAGAGTATAAGGCGAACGGCGCGCAACTCGGCTGGCTCATTGACCCGCAGGAGCGACGGGTTTACGTCTATCGCCCCGGCGCGGCCATCGAGCAGTTGGACGACCCGCGCGCCGTCTCCGGCGAGCCTTTGCTCGGCGGGCTGGAGTTGGAGTTGCAGGAAATTTGGGACTGACGGATCGAAATAATGAACATGGATTTTTCACACGACCCGAAACTGAACAGCATCGCCGCGAAGGTGGAAGCGGGCGCGCGCCTGTCTTTCGACGAGGGGCTGGATTTGTACGCGACCGATGATCTGGCCGCGCTCGCTAAGCTGGCCGACACCGTTCGCCGTCGCCTGCATGGGCGGCGCACTTACTACAACGTCAACCGTCATTTCAACTACACGAACGTCTGCTACGCCGACTGCAAGTTCTGCGGCTTCTATCGCACGCCGCGTATGCCCGACGCCTATACGCACAACGTCGAAGAGGCCGTCGGGGTCGCGGGCAAGGCCGTGGCGGAGGGCGCGACCGAGTTGCACATCGTCGGCGGGTTGAACACGAAGCTGCCGTTCAAGTATTACACGGACTTGCTGGCGAGTCTGAAGCGTGCCTTCCCGCGCCTGCATCTGAAAGCCTTCACGATGGTCGAACTCGACCACATGGCCGATTTCTACAAGATGCGCGACGAAGACGTGATCGAGCAGTTGAAAGAGGCCGGGATGGATTCGTGTCCGGGCGGCGGCGCGGAGATTTTCCGCGAGCCGACGCGCTCGCGCATCTGCGCGCACAAGACGGACGCCGAACGATGGCTCGCTCTCTCCGGCAAAGTCCACGCTGCCGGTTTGCGCACCAACGCGACGATGCTCTACGGCCACATCGAATCCATCGAAGACCGCGTGGATCACTTCGTGCGCCTGCGCGAGCAGCAGGACGCGTCGGGCGGCTTCCAGTGCTTCATCCCGCTCGCCTTTTATCCCGAAGGCACGAAACTCTCCGCCTGCCCCGGCCCGTCGGGCGTCGATTCGTTGAAGACCATCGCCGTCTCGCGTCTCATGCTCGACAACTTCGCGCACGTCAAAGCCTACTGGGTGATGCTCGGCAAGCGGCTCGCGCAGGTCGCTCTCCATTACGGCGCGAACGACCTCGACGGCACGATCACCGAAGGCGGCGAACTGAGCGAAAGCTACTCGGTCGAGTCGAACAACGAAGTGAAGATGAACAAGAACGAGATCGCCGCGCTCATCGAAGACGCCGGTTTCGAGGCCGTCGAGCGCGACACGCTCTACCGCCCCGTAGAGGAGATGACCGCGGCCTGAGCGAAGCCCCGCGCGCTTCCGGCTCTTGAACTCCATGACTCAGGCAACACCATTCGACACCGAGCCGACGAAGCGGTTCACCGAGCGCGCGGCAAACTACGCCGCGTACCGCCCGAAGTATCCGGCGGCGATTGTGGAGTTCATGCGCGCGGAGTTGGGCTTGAACGCGTCGTCGGTGGTCGCCGATGTCGGGGCAGGGACGGGCATCTGGACGGAGATGTTGTTGCGCGCGGGCGGCTGTCGCACCGTCTTCGCCGTCGAGCCGAACGACGCGATGCGCGCCGAGGCCGAAAACTCTCTCGGCGAGTTTCCGGGCTTCAAGAGCGTCAACGGCGAGGCGGAGGCGACGACGCTCGAAGACGCATCCGTCGATTTTGTCACGGCGGCGCAGGCGTTCCACTGGTTCGACGCGGCGCGCGCGCGGCATGAGTTCGCGCGCATCCTGCGTCCCGGCGGGTGGGTGGTTTTGCTGTGGAACATGCGCCGGGTCGATACGACGCCGTTCCTGCGCGAACTCGAACGAATACTTCGCGCCTACGGCACGGACTACGAGCGCGTCGCCGCAGACAATCCCGGCGCGGAGTTGATGGGGGAATTTTTCCCGCGCGGTTACGGCACACGGAGTTTCGCGCACGAGCAGGTGTTGGATTATGAAGCCCTGCGTGGCCGCTGGCTGTCGGCCTCGTACGTGCCGCTCGCGGGGCATCCCAATCACGAGCCGATGTTCGATGCGCTCCGCCGCGCTTTCGACGCGCACCAGCAAGAGGGGCGAGTCCATATCGAATACGAGGCGGTTGCGTATTACGGCCGCCTCCTCTGACCCGGCTGGCGGGCAACGCGACCGGCGCGCCGGATCGATTCGACGGCCGAACCTTTTAGAGCATGACGAGAAGATTCAACTTACCCATACGCACGACAATGAGCGGTACGCTGATACTGTTCATGCTGGCGGCGTCGGCTGCGGATGCTCTCGCGCAGAAACGCTCGCGCGCGAAGGGCGCGGCGGCGACAACAACAAGGGCGACGACGCGCGTGTCGCCGCGCTTCGATGATTACCCGGTGCGGGAAGTCTACAGAGGCCGCATCGCTCCCGTAATTTTGGACACAAAGCGAGCGCGTCGGTTTCGCAGCAGGTTGAGGGAAGATTCGCGGCAGGGAGTAAACTTCGCCGGACACTACACGGTCGTCTTCTGGGGATGCGGCACGGGCTGCGCGCAGTTGGCCGTGGTTGACGCGAAGACGGGGAGAGTTTATTGGCCGCCGGTCGAATACACGGATATCCCCCCTGAACCGTCACAGGCAGACCCCGCACACCATCCCAACTTCCGCCCCGGCAGCAAACTGCTCGTGCTCACGCGTTCGCATTACGACGCGCGCGGCAGTCGCACGGCCTACTATTACCTGTTCGATAAAAACCGCTTCCGGCTCTTGCGCCAGGCGGAGGAGAGAGACCCCGATTAGGAAAGTTCACCCGGGCAATAATATTCACACTTATGACGACACAAACCATCACGGTCGCGCACTCGCCCGACTCCGACGACGCCTTCATGTTCTACGGCCTCGCCACCAACAAACTCGACACCGGAAGTTTGCGCTTCACGCATGTGCTCGAAGACATCCAGAGTTTGAACGAGAAGGCCATGCGCGGCGTCTACGACGTGACGGCCATCAGCTTTCACGCCTACGCCTACATCTCCGACAAGTACGCCCTTCTGCCGCACGGCGCGAGCATCGGCGACAACTACGGCCCCATCGTCGTCTCGCGCGAGAAGTTCAAACCGGAAGAACTCGCGTCGCTGAAAGTGGCCGTGCCGGGAAAGCTGACGAGCGCGTTCCTCGCCCTGAGCATCTGCTCGCCGGGGTTCGCCTACGAGGTCGTGCCCTTCGACAAGATCATCGAGGCCGTGCAGGAGGGGCGCGCCGATGCCGGGCTGCTCATCCATGAGGGACAGCTTTTCTACCAGTCGCTTGGCCTGCACAAGATCTTAGACCTCGGCGAGTGGTGGCACGAGCGCACGGGGCTGCCGCTGCCGATGGGCGGCAACGTCATCCGCCGCGACCTCGGCGCGGAGACCATCTCGCAGGTCTCGAAGTGCCTCCACGACAGCATCCGCTACTCGCTCGACAACCGCGCCGACGCGCTGGAATACGCCATGCAGTTCGCGCGCGACATGGAGCCGGAACTGGCCGACCGCTTCGTCGGGATGTGGGTCAACGAACTGACGCTCGACTACACCGAGCGCGGGCGCGCGGCCGTCCAGCGCCTCCTCGACGAGGGCACGGAGCGCGGCGTCATCCCGCACCGCGTCAAGGTCGAGTTCGTCCAATAGACTCTCGATAAGGAGTGTTCTCATGGCGAAATTCAGAAGAGCGACGTTGGCGGCGTTGAGCGTCCTGCTCATCGCCCTGATGCCCGGCGATGTCTTCGCGTGCTCCTGCGCTCCGCTGGGCGGTTCGTTCCTCACACTCGCGCCTGCCTCCGCACTCGTCATCCGAGGCCGCGTCCTGCGCCACACGGGAGAAGGTGAGACCAGGACGGAGATGGACATCGAGGTACTTGAGACACTGGTGGGAAAAACTTCTCAGCAGGTCGTCAGCGTCTCGGGCGACCCCGGCAATCTCTGCCGCCCGTACGTCTCTTGGTTTCCCGCCGGGACTGAATGGGTGCTGGCGCTCGAACCTGCGATTAAAGACGCGCTCGTCGCGCGCCAATCCTATTTCATGTCCGAGCCTGACAAGGGCGATTATGCGATTTCGAGTTGCGGGGCGCACTGGCTGAAAGTGAAAGAAGGCAAGGTGAGCGGGAACATTGATCGAGACGATGAGGAGCGCGACGGCGTGCGGCAGGAAATCCCGCTCAAAGAACTGCGTCGCCGCCTGGAGAAGAAGAAGAAAAAAGACGCCGCACAATCACCGGCGGCTCTCAAACGCTCCTCCGAAGCTGGCAACACGCGCTCCGCCGGTTGCATCAAAGGGGTTCCAACAAGGGTCGCTCGGCTCTCTTCGAGCGGCGGGCGATGACGGCAATCTGGCGCAGGTTCCTCAGAGAAAATTTATGAAAAGCTCTCGTCTGTTATTCTCCGCGCTGGCGGCTCTCGTGCTGCTGACGGTCTCCGCCGCGCTGCCCGCACGGGCGCAGCAGGTTTCGACGGCCTCTGCCGGCGCGCCTTCGGCTTCAACCGCGGGCGTCGATGTCGAACGCATCATCCGCGAGTTCACTACCAAAGAGGCGTTGTTTCGTTCCGCGTTCAATCAGTACAGTTTCAAGCGCGAGGCCATCGTGCAGACCATCGGGATGGGCGGGCAGATTTCCGGCGAGTATCGCCGCGTCTCGCGCTTCGTCTTTGACGACAGCGGCAGGCAGTTCGAGAAGATCGAGTTGTTCCCGCTCTCGACGCTGACAGACCTCGAATTGACGGCGGAAGATCTCGAAGATTTCAGTGGCGCGCAGACCTTTGCCCTCGAACCCTCGAAGATCAACCTCTACAACATCAATTACGTCGGCAAAGAGAAGATCGACGAGTTGAACCTGTACGTCTTCGACGTGGCGCCGAAGGTGATGCCCGACCCGAAGAAGACGAAGGAACGTTTATTCAAGGGGCGCATCTGGGTTGACGATCAGGATTTGCAGATCGTGAAGGTGCGCGGCAAGAGCATCCCTGAAAAGAAGAACTCGCGCTATCCGACTTTTGATACTTATCGCGAACAGATCGACGGCAGGTTCTGGTTTCCCACTTACACCTACGCCGACGAGGAACTGGTTTTCGACAACGGCGGGGTCGTACGCATGCGCATGCGCATCACCTTCTCCGAATTCGCGCGACCGCGCGCCAAGGTGAAAGTGATTGACGAAGGGCAGGACATCATCCCCGACTCGACGCCCGCCCCGACGCCGAAGAAACCCTGAACTACATCGGGCGCAGATCGAACGTAGAAGGCCGCCGCGAAGCAATGCGCTTCGCGGCGGCCTTCCACGTTCAGCGGTTCGCTTACTTTCGTCCCAATTCTTCCGCCACGCGCGCGCGCACTTCGTCCGCGAGGCGTCGAACGTCTTCGTCCGTCGAGAGTCCACGGGTTTCGACCGGCGGGAGGATGACCATCTCAATCGTGCCGGGGCGCGCCGTGCCCTCGCCTTTGCCCATCAGCCGGTCAGTGTTTTTCATCGCCACCGGCACGACGCTCACGCCCGTCTCAATCGCCATGTAGAACGCGCCCTTCTTGAACGGCAGCAGTTCGCCGGGGCGTGCGCGTGTGCCCTCCGCGAAGACGCCGAAGGAGACGCCGGAGCGGATGCGCTCGGTGGCCGCGCGCACGGTGTCGAGCGCCCGCTCGCGGTTCGAGCGGTCAATCGCCATGATGTTCACGAAGCCCATGCCGACGCCGAGGATGGGCACTTTCAGCAACTCCTTTTTGGCGAACAGCCCGACGCGACGCCCCGTGTAGGCGAAGAGCGTCGCCGTGTCGAGGTAAGAGCGATGATTGGCGATGAAGATGTAAGTCTGGCGGGGGTCGAGTTGTTCCAGCCCGCGCACGCGGACGCGCATCCCACTCAGGCGCAACCATTGGCGCGCGCCCCACAGCGCAATCGGGTAGACCCACTCGCGCCTGCCCGCCATCCACGCGACCAGGAGCACCGGCGGCCCGAAGATGAGCAGCAGCGCGCCCGCGACGAACAGTATCCACCAGTGGTGCAGGCGTCCGAGGAGCGTCGGGCGAGTCGCCCGCGTCGCGCCCGCGTCGCGCCCGCCGTGCGCCT
>DATCWB010000353.1:0-21274 GCA_036566625.1 Pyrinomonadaceae bacterium | reverse complement strand
TGAAGAAAAACCCGCTCTGGTTCGAGTTAATCGGCTCGGGAAAGCGCGGGGCGTTTCACCTTTGAAGAGACCGCAACTTATCCGCGAGGATGAGGAAGGTTGCAATTCAGCCAAAAAATAAACCCGTGCGATAAAACTGTCAATAAAAAATTCTTCCACCATCAGACGGACTTTTGCCCCGGATTTCCTATGACAGAAACGTCATTACCGGATGCGATTTCGTTGATTTATTTACCTGTTCAAAGTTACTAGCCCTGCGCAATTCCTGGTGTTAGAATCCTGCCTCATTATGACTGCTCATCATTTCCAGTTGGACAAACTCGCTCGATTCTCAACACGACTTGAAGAACTGTTCTCGGACATCTGGAGTTGTGGGACGAATGGGTTATCGCCTGAATTGGCTGATGAGATTGCCGCCACAGCGGGTGAGATCATGCTGCTGTTGGCCGACCACGGCGAAGATGAACTGGTGCTCGGGACGCTCGACGACGCACGGCGATTGCGCGAGGTAGCACGTACGACGCAGCCGCAGCGTGCGGTATTAGTGGAAGCGGGGGCGGCGCTAACGAATGACGTCTCGCGGATCATCCGCGCCGAGAAACGAGCGGCTTAGGCAAAGCCCCGGTCGGTTTCTCACCACATGCCTTGCAGCGACAGCCCCGTGGCTTTATCTGCTCTTCGAAATACTCCTTGCCGTAATCAATAGTAATCTCTTCGCCGGATTTAATCGTCCTCTTCGACCAGACCCAGACGCGATGCCCGGAGATGAATGCTTCGGCGTTCGGTTTGCACGAATGGTTGATGTAGCGCGCCTTGTTCGCGCGCCCACTGCCATCTATTGACCATTTGGTATTGACCCCGAAAAAATACTTGCCGCGCTTTTTCTCCACCTCTGCGTTCGAGATGAGCGTGCCGGTGTACTCGATAATTCGTTTTCGGGGCGGGATGCGATCAGTGGCGAACAACCCTAATCCCGTCGCGGATCGCTTAACGGCGTAAATCTTTTTCCTCTCCATCATTGCCATGCTCGTATCGGGATTTTCTCCGTGGATAAATCATCGCCCGCATGCAGCCTTAATTTGTGCTCGACTGTCCTCGCGGAGCAAAGGCTGTTCACACTACAGGAACGCCCTGACACGTCAGTTATTAAACCTCAAGTCCCACCGACCGCATCAATTCGAGGGCGTTGCTTCTCTGCACCGTGCCGGGGCGCAGGCGATAGTCGAATGTCATCTTGCCATCTTCCAGATGATCCTCGAAGTGGACATTCGCCGCGCGCGGCGCGAGTTCTTCGGCGATGCGCGCCAACGCCAGATCGTGTGTCGTGATTAAACCGATTGCGCGGCGTTCGATGAGACCGCGCACGACGCCTTCGGCTCCGATGCGTCGATCATGCGAGTTCGTCCCGTGGAGAATTTCATCAAGCAGGAAGAGGACGGGGAGTGACCCTTCGGTCAGTCCCACGATCTGGCGCAGGCGTGTGATTTCGGCGTAGAAACGCGAGGCTCCGGCTTGTAACGAGTCCTGCACGCGAATTGAGGCTCCCACCTGAAGCGTTGAGAGGCGGAGCGCGCCGGCTCGCACGGGCGCGCCGGCGAGAGCCAGCGCGGTGTTGATACCAACTGTCCGCAGCAGCGTGCTCTTGCCGGACATGTTCGAGCCACTGACGATCAGCACGCGTAGATCATCCGACAGGCGCAGGTCTGTGCGCACGCTGCGCGTTTCGGGGATCAAGGGATGGCCGAGACCTTCGCCCACAAATGACGCTCTGCCCTCCAACAGTTCGGGGAAAGGATCGTCCGGGTGCTCGTAGGAATAACCGGCCAACGAACCGAGAGCTTCGAGTTCGCCCACCGCGGCCAGCCAGCGAGCTACGGCCGGGCCGGAACTTTGACGCCATCTTTCGATAGCGATGGCGAACTGGAGCGGCCAGAGCAGCACGGCGGCCAGCGGCGCAAAGAGCATGTTGCGTCGAGCGTCGAGCAGATCGATCAGGCGATTGAGCCGCGCGATCTGCTGCGACGGAGCTACCCCTTCGACATCGAGCGCGGCGCGCAACTCGACCAGCCGCGGACTCTCGAAACGCTCACGCTCAAGCCGTCGGAGTACCTCGGATAGTAGGGTCAGATCACGCCCCGGCGCGTCAATGCCGTTGACGATGCGCTCGACAGTGGCTTTCATGCGGAAGGCGAAAGCTCTCCCGATGATGAGCGCCACGAGAAACGGGATGACGCCGAACCCGGCGATCCAGAGTATGAGAGTCGCGAACGACAGCAGCCCCAGTGACGCTGCGATCACGCGCGTCGGACGCGAGGCAGACCAGGGGGGAGCGGCCGCCCACTCCGCGAGTGCCTGCGCGTCTTCGCCCGTGCGGATGCCTTCGCCGAGCAACGCGAGGTCTTCGCGCAGATCGAGTCGGGGACGAAGTTCGACCACTGCGGTCTGACGTGCGCGCACCACATCGGGCGCGGCCGGCGCGAGAAGCCAGTTAGCCAGCGTCTCTTCGCCCACGCGGGTGCGCGCTCTTGACAGCAATTCAAAGAGCGAGCCGTGGCCGAACAGGTCCAGGTCTTCCGCATACGGGTGAGAGCCATTGAGGAAGCGTTCGCCCGTCGCCCCCGTCCCCGCCCAGAGATCATCGAGCCGGGCTAACCCTTGCTCGTACAGGGCAGCCGCACGCTCGAAACGACGACGCCCCTGTGTAATGCGCTGCTGCAAGTCGGCCAGGACGATGAAGCCGACCACCGTGGGAAGCAACCACCACCAGCGAGCCGTCCCGTTGTACACGAGCCAGGCAACCGCCAGCCCGGCCGCCAGGACAGCGAGGCGCAGAATTCCGACCGTGCGGAAGCGCCCCGTCTGCCGCGCCGCTTCCGAGAGGCGCTCCGCGCGCCGTCGCTCATATTCATTGCGGGGCTTCGCCGGCCCCTCTGTCGTCAAATTGTTTAAGGGAGGATTCCCGGTCTCATTCATCGCTACAGCTTAAACCATCCTCGTCGCCGGCCAACAAAATCGCTGTCCCATTGCAACTGCATCGCAACCATTCCCGGCCACGTTGCGCCTATCATCTGCCCCTAGAAAGAATCAATTGTTTTCCGACAACAGAAGCGTCAAGTCTCCGGCTTGGCGCTTCGTTTACACTAAGGGACGCGACAGAGCAGGAGGATGACTTATGTTCAGAGCCGACGTTCAACAACATTTGCCAAACGAAGAAAATATTTGCGAGCAAAATCTCAGCCCGACGGAGAAGCTGAGCGATGCACCGCACATGCCCGCGCCGGGGATCGAAGACCTGCGTGCCAGCGATCTCGCGCGCGAGTTTAACCCGAATACAGAGTGACTATCGTAACAAAAATTGGAAAGGGCGGAGGCGTCGAGTTCTGTACAGAACTCGACGCCTCCGCCCTTGTTCAAGATGAAATATCGCACGTTAGATTAAGGTAGCAAAAAAACATCCTGACCGCACTTCGTCCGGGTCAAGAGCAGGCCGGCTCTTATTTACCCTGAGCGACATCGCTTGAAGCGGGGCAACGAAGAATAAAGCTTCGTTGCCCCGCTCCGTTTTATCCGGGTTCGGCAAGCGTAAGGGTTATAAACATCCAGAGCCGGGCACGGGTGTAGGGGGATGGTACGCTCGTGTCAGAAATGTGGAGAGACGTTGATTCTTGTGCCTAAATTTTAACATTGGTTCGATGGTACGCCGCTTGCCGTGAAGTGGACTATCCGACGAAGGCGTTCCCATAGCTATGGGTGCGGTTTTTCGCATTAGTTGCAGTTGACACGAACGCTTTTCGGGAGAGAGCCATTCAGGCTGTTGTCCGGTAGATGGTCTAAACAGACGTAGAGGCATTACATCAATATGATTTCACGAAACACGATTCGTACGCTCGCCGCCCTCGCCGCGCTTCTGGTTTTAAGCCTTCCATCATACTCGCAGGAACAAGCTAAACAGGATAAGCAGAAAGTTGTTCTCACGGGCACGCCGGAGTTGTGGCGTAACCCCGGCGACATCGCCACGCGCGATCTCCTGCTCGGGCCGGGCGGCGAGGGAATGAAGCCCGACCTGAGGAAGATCACTTTCATCAAGATGGAGACGGGCGGTTACTCTACAAAGTACCGCGTGCGTGATGCCTCCGGGCGCGTCTGGGTGGCGAAGGTGGGCAAGGAGGCGCAGTCCGAGACCGCTGCCGTCCGGCTGCTGTGGGCTATCGGTTATGCCACCGAGATCAACTACCTGATCCCGCGGCTCAACATCGAGGGGAAAGGCACGTTTGAGAACGTCAGGCTTGAGGCGAGGCCGGAACATATCGAGCGGCTCGACGAATGGAAGTGGATGGATAACCCCTTCTCGGGCACTAAAGAGTTGCGCGGGCTGATCATCATGATGGCGCTCCTGAACAACTGGGACATCAAGGACAGCAACAACAAGGTGCTGCTCGTATCCGACCTGGAGGGCGGGCGGAAGAACCTTCGCTACATCGTTAGCGATCTCGGAGCGACGTTTGGCAGGGTGAAGGTGGATGCGCCCGTCATCTGGCGCATCAAGCGCAACCGTAACGACCCGGCGGACTACGCCGAAGACCCTTTTCTCGAAGACGCGACGGACGGGCGCGTCTTCCTCTACTACAAGGGCAAGAGTCAACGCCTCTTCGATGATCTGAGGACGGAGGAGGCCGCCTGGCTGGGCGACCTGCTCGCGCGCCTGAGCGACCAGCAGATCGGCGACGCCTTCCGCGCGGCCAACTACAGCCCGGCGGATGTGCGTCTGTTGACCAGGGCAGTGCGCGCGCGGATAAATGAGTTGGCGAACATCCGTTGAAACTTCAAATGTCGCATCGCCTGATGCTTGAGAGGGCGAGACCGCGACGCCGTCGCTTACGCTCGGCCGCAACGTAGACGAATAGTTCACACCGGGAGCGTTAGACGCGAGCGTGCGTCCGGAGGCTCGCGCGAATATTGCGAGCCGGAGCATTCGCCGCACACGGCCGATCAACTCGCCTTCATCAACTCAACACGGAGACTTGAAAACAGATGCGCGTCATAGACAAAGCCGCCCGCTCACTCGTCTTCATCCTACTGTTGTGCTACGCCGCCGCGGCCGCGCCTTCGGCCAGATGGACGGAGGCGCAAGCCAACGCCTAGTATCGGCAGCAGCCGTTTCTCGTCGGCAGCAATTACAACCCCGCGACGGCCATCAACGAACTGGAGATGTGGCAGGCGGAGACCTTCGACCCCAAGCGCATAGACCTCGAACTCGGCTGGGCTGAGAACATCGGAATGAACACGATGCGCGTCTACCTGCACGATCTCGCCTACAAGCAAGACCCGGAAGGTTTCAAGCGACGCCTCGACACCTTTCTACAGATCGCAGACAAGCACAAGATTCGCCCGATGTTCGTCCTGTTCGATTCATGCTGGGACCCGTTTCCCGTGGCGGGCAAACAGCGCGCCCCGCGCCCCGGCGTGCACAATTCCGGCTGGATGCAGTCGCCCGGCAAGGTCGCGCTCGAAGACCCCGCGGAGTACCCGCGTCTCGAAGCCTACGTCAAAGGCGTCGTCGGCGCGTTCAAAAACGACAAGCGCATACTCGCCTGGGACATCTGGAACGAGCCGGACAACATGAACGACCCCGCCTACATCAGCCTTGAGCCGAAGAACAAGGTCGAGCTGGTGCTCGCCCTGCTGCCGCAGGCGTTCCAGTGGGCGCGCGAGGCGGGCGCGATGCAGCCGCTCACCTCCGGCGTCTGGAAGGGCGGCGACTGGTCGAATCCGCACGAGTTGACGGCGATGGAGATCACACAACTCTATCTCTCCGACATCATCTCATTCCACAACTACGACGCCCCGGAAAGTTTCGAGCGGCGCATCAAGCAACTACAGCGATACAACCGTCCGATCCTGTGCACCGAATACATGGCGCGCGGCAACGGCAGCACGTTCGAAGGCAGCCTTCCCATCGCCAAGCGCTACAACGTCGCGGCGATCAACTGGGGTTTGGTGCAGGGAAAATCACAGACGCACCTGCCCTGGGATTCGTGGCGGCGTCCATACGTTGACCGGGAACCCCTGATCTGGTTCCACGAGGTCTTTCGCACCGACGGCACGCCATACCGCACCGAAGAGGTGGAACTCATCAGGCGACTCACAGGCAAAGCGCGGGCTCAAGCAGGCAGGCTCCCGGCAAAGCCCCTGAGCGCGAAGCGCCTCGCGCGCAATGTTCTGGTAACATAGAGGCGTGACTAAACGACCGGGCATATTTCCGACATTCTTTCTTTCCGGTTTCGAGTGCTCGACTTTTCTCTGGAAAGATAAGCGGCGGCGTAACCTCACGGAGGAGACGCAGCACCGCGCACACGCGCACGGCGATTACCGCATGTTGCGCGAACTCGGCATCGCCGTCGCAAGGGAAGGCATTCCCTGGCCGCTCGTGGACAAAGGCGGGCGATACGACTTTTCACCAATCGACCCCATGATCGAGGCGATGCGGCAGACGCAGATACTTCCCGTCTGGGACCTCTGCCATTACGGCTACCCGGATGAACTCGACCCCTTCTCCGAAAACTTTGTGTCGCGCTTTGCCGATTATTGCCGTGCCGCGACAGAGTATGTCGTCGCGCGTCTGCGCGGGCCTTATTACTTCACGCCCATCAATGAGATTACGTTCTTTTCGTTTTGCGGCGGAGAGTGGGGCTGGGTCGCTCCGTATAAAACGAGCAGGGAGGATCGCTTCAGATTACGTCTCGCGTTGTGCGCGGCGGCCATCGCCGGGGTGAATGCTATTCGAGAGATCGAGCCGTCGGCGCGCATGGTTCACATAGACCCTCTGGTTCAGGTGGTAGCGCCGCGAGACCGGCCTGACCAGATCGAAGCGGCCGACCACGAAACTTACACAGACTCTTTCCTTGCCTGGGACATCATCTGCGGGAAAGAGCACCCCGAACTCGGCGGTTCGCCCGAGATTCTGGATATCGTCGGGGCTAACAACTACTCTTTCGGCCAGATGGAATACAGGGAGCAGGGGCCGCACCAGGCGCTCGAACCGGGCGACGACCGCGTCAAACCTCTCTGCGACCTTTTGCACCTCGTCTGGGACAGGTATCACCGGCCGATGATCATAGGGGAAACGAGCGGGCTGGGTCATGGTCGCGCGGCCTGGCTGAAAGATGTCATGGAGGAGTCTCTCGCGGCCGTGAGCGAGGGCATTGATCTACACGGCATCTGCCTCTTCCCGGCCGTGGACATGCCCGATTGGCACACCGGCAAATGGTTGAATAACGGCATCTGTGATCTGGTGGACGAAGGGGGCGACTTGCGGCGTGTCCCACACGCGCCCTACGTCGAAGAGTTGCGCCGCTGGCAGAGAGAGCTTAACCGCGTGACCGTGCTCGACGCCGATCCGTTCAGCGACCCCGTAGATTTGCAGGATGTGATCGAGGCCGCCGCACGACTTCGGAAAAAGCCGGATCAGGATTGGAGTTAAATGAAAGTGTGATACCCGCCCGCCGTCATCCTCCCACGGTCGAGAATCGTGATCATCCCGCACCAACGTACACAGCACAATTTGTAGTTATGTCCGTTCCAGTACTGAGAAATAGCCGTCGGGGTGTCATAGTGCCTCTTTATCAGGAGGCCAAAATGTGTAATGACAATGGAAACCGACCGTGCATCTTCTTAGTCGAGGAGGACGATGACACGCGTCCTCTCTTAAAGATGAATCTCACCCGCTATGGCTACCGCGTGACCATGGCGTTGGATGAAGAAGATGCGCTGCAAAGATTGAGGGGGGGGCACTTACAGCCGATTTGATTCTCATCAATCTCATCGGCAAACCCACGGACGAGGTCTTGCGGGTGGGGCGCAGGATACGCGAACACGCCGGGTGCGACGGGCACACGCCGCTCGTGGTGATGGCCGAAAAGTACGGAGCGGACGTGGAAGGTACGGACATGAAAGTCGGCGACAATGATTGGATCACTTATCTCGAAGACCACGGCCAGTTGAAGAATCTGCTCGCACGCCTCACTCTAAAGAATGAAGAATAAGCCTGAAGGCAATGGAATCCGAACGGGGAGCATGATGTTTTCAGGGATGCGGTTATGCGCTCTCTCGCGCCTCTGCCGGATGCTCTCTCTCGCCGGCCGTCTATGCTCTACGGATATGAACCTGCACGGCTTCCGTGGTTTCCATCCGCCGTCCGCTCTTGAATGGCCGTCAATCGGATTCTCAACATCAAATCGCCTCTGTCGGGGCTGAGGGCAAAGTCGAAGCTCTCCGTCGGCCTGCCGCTTCGCCTGAAATGCAGGATGCGCTCCCGCAATTCTTTCGTCAGCGTGCCTGGCGCAACGTCTTTGAAGAGATTGCAACCTGTTAAATCCGCCCTCATGCCGGCTTCATTCTCATTCGCGTCGGGCTGGTAATAACGAATGATTCCCTGATCGCTGATTTCAAATAAACCGAACAGGGAAGTGTCTGTTGGAATTTCGGCGGGCATAATTACCTGTCATCCCTTCCACAGGAAAGCGGCGAAAACGATGGCAAGAAATATCGTCTCGTAAAGTGCCGCTTTCCGCAGTAATTGCTCGTTGTTATTCATGCGAACTCGAACGCGCTTTCCGGCTCGATTTAAACCTGCGCCCTCCGCTTTCGGGCAGGTCGCACACGTCCATTTCGAGCAGTCCGAAAGGCGTGACCTTTCAGCCCTATTTCTTCTCTAAGCTGCATGTGAATAGGCGGGTAGCAGCCTGCGCAGCGTGATCCTCAACTCGACGAAGTCGAGCGGCTTCGTAATGTATGCGTCACACCCCGCAAGTCGCGCCGCGTTCTGAAACTCCGGACTCGCGTGACCGGAGAGTGCCACGATGGGCATGTCGCGCAGTGGTTCTCGTTCACGCATCCGGCGGATGGCGGAGAGGCCGTCGAGTCCCGGCAGGTTGCCGTCTATCAGCACCAGATCGGGTTTTTCGCGCCCGGCCACTTCCAGTGCTTGCAGTCCGTCCGTGGCTTCCAGAATCACGTATCCGTCATGCTCCAGAACAGTTCTGAGCATGAAGCGGGTGTCATCGTGATCCTCGACCACCAGCACCACCGGGCGTCGGTTCTGTTCCGGTTTGGATGTCATGGCAGGACAGTGCGGCGTCAACTGCCTGCCCGGGCGTGCCGCTTCGCCGGGCTTGGTTGTCATTTCGTATCGGGTCGTGTGTGAGGATGCAGACCTTCGGGATAAAGGCCGACCCTTTCCCTGTACTGTCACGTCACTGTGATGAGTCAGCCCGCAGGCGCATGTGGTGGATAAATTCGCCACCGCTCCGGCGCTCATATTAAAACTGACACTGACGTGCAGAATATAGCGGGTCAGACCTGGTTCGTCTGTACGCTTTAATGCAGAATTCGTTTATGGGAGCGTGGAAAAAGAGGGATGGCACCGCGTAACTATTGCGTGGTCGTCAGCGACCAGCACGCGCGCATAGCCTTTATTCCGCGAACCAATCTATGGCTTCACGCACGATCTCAGGCGGGATCGTGTGCGGGCCGTCAAACTCTCGGTAGCGCACGTCGAATCCGGCGCGCTTTACCTGCGGTACGATCCGCCTGCTGCAACGGTCAATCGGCAACACTTGATCTCGTGTCCCGTGAGAGATGAAAAGACGCGGAGAGCCTTGCTGCCTTGTCGGGGCTATGAAGCCGGGCGAAAAAGCGATGACGTGCGTAGCAAGGTCGCCGTTAATGATGCCGAGCGAGAGCGCATAAGAAGCCCCGTCGGAAAAGCCCCCGAACGCGATGCGCTGCTTGTCAATGGCATAACGCTTAAACGTCTGATCGAGCGCGCGATCAATGAAAGCCACGTCCGGGCCGTAACTGCCGGCGATAACATCCCACGTCCGGAGTCGCGACTCCGGCGCGAGAAGAATGAGACCCGCAGAGTCGGCGAAGGTTCGCAGAAGCGACAGGCCATGATGCGCACTGCCGCCCGCGCCGTGCAGCATCAGCGCCAATGGCGCCGGTTTGTCCTTCCGGTATCCGGGTGGTACGTAAAGAAGTCCGTCGCGCTGACCGTCGAGCTTTAGCCTCTGCTCTCCCTTGGACGACTCGTTATCAACCTGCGCGGGACGTGCCAGCAAAACGCCCTCGCGCTCCTGTCCCACGCCATGCGCTTGCCGGTTATTTGTTTGCACCAATATCTCCCCCTGGGAATGCTGCGCGCGGCACGTCGCCAAAATGGGCGCGGCAATAATGCCGGACACCAGTTTCAATACCCGTCGCCGCGTAAACTGCATGTCAATTCCAGTCCCCCGCGAACTTTGAAAAGATACGGGTTAACTTTGAACTTAACCCACCGAGCGAGTAGCGCGGCCAGAGTAAGGGTGAGAGAACGAACATGCATCCAGAGATGATCCGGCGATAGACGGATCGCGCACTTACGGGGCGGCGTCAAATGCACGGCCAATCGTGTGGCAGGCGAGTATTTCGACCGGCTTGAGCGCAACACACACGTCGAGCGTATCGAAGACCTCCACCTCTTCGCCGGACTCGGACCATTCGCGCGATACTCTATTTCGTTGCGGGAGCGCAACGCGCCCCGTGACTTAGCACGCGCTGACTTGTTTCTGGGTAGATTAGCGCCTCGCGACAGTCACCTGCCGACGAGGCCTTTACTGATATTGCGCTGCCACGCCTCGTAGTTTCTAATCCTGCGCTTGGCCTGCTTGCGCGTTAAATTCAACTTCACGGCAACGTAAGAGATGCGCTCGGTTCGATCAAGTTTCTTATCATGCGGCACGCCCGGTGCCTCGCGGTACAACTGATATGCGCGCTCCCACTCCGCCTTGATTTCAGGCGTGGCGATCGCGCCGCGCAGTTCGGCCATCTATTCATTCTCCCTTCAAGAACGAGTAGTACGGTTAAGTCATTTAATTGTTCCGCCGGTCAACAGCGGTGAGCATTCATGATCAAGCTCGACATCAGTTTAACATCAACTGCCCTTTATGGTTATATGCAGCGCGGGTAATCTTTACGTTCACGGGTGATGACAGTGCATAATTCTATTGGCGCGGGAATAGTTCGATGCGCAACGCGAATATGGGACGGGCGCGGAGACGGTCATCAAGGGGTTAACCAAACGTAACAGCGGGAATGACTGTTGCAACACGTGCCGAGCGGAGGGCGTCCGCGTCCTGTCGGCGTGAGGGCAGTCTCGGGTGACGCATATCTACAACACTGATAGGGGCGATCCTTCGATGTCGCCGGCAAATCCTGATTTCGTCGCGCCAGATTCAATTGTCAGGAAAATCTGGGGTGACCCTGAACTCGTCCTGCTCGTCTTTGCCGGATCAGCCGCGGAGTTCGCCTTAAACAGGGCGGTTGACTGGCTCTTCTTCACCGGCAAAATTCCGGCTGACCCCATCGGGCGGCTGTTCTCCACGGTTCGCTACGCGCAGGAGATCGTCTTTGCGGATCAGGAGACGGCCGGGCGAACGCTGGAAAGAATCAACTCGATTCACGGCGCGGTCGAGCGTCAGCGCGGGCAGACTATCCCCGATTGGGCGTTCAGGGACGTGCTCTACATGCTCGTGGACTACTCCGAGCGAGCGCACCTCATGCTCTACGGTGCGCTCTCGGCCGCCGAGCGTGAGGAGCTTTACGCCGTCTTCAAGCAGGTCGGCGAGGGGCTAAATATCAAGGAGCTGCCGAAAGATTATGCCCGGTGGCGAACAGACAGGCAGGCTCACCTCGCGCAAGACTTAGCCTTCAGCAAACACACCGCCCTCCTCTACGCTCGCTACCGTAGTCATCTGGGCGAGTGGCGTTACCGGATACTGCTCCGGGTGCAGGGGCAGCTTGTGCCCGAAAGGGTGCGCAACCTGCTGCGCCTGAGACAGACGGTCATCTTCTCCACTCTCGTAGGAGGATATGGGTATCTGGTCGCGCCCGGTCTCAGGCCGCTGGTGCGGCGGTTGTTGGTTCAGCCTCGTTACTGGGGCGAGGTGGATAAGTTCGACCGCAGGGCGTCGGCGAGAGTTTAGAGATCAGACCTCGAAAGAGTTAAGAGTCATGAGAAGAAGTCAGACCATCGGCCGCGACCACCCTCTACGCCATTTCTTCACAGACATCGTCCGGCGACGCTTCGACGCGGACGTGCGCCTGCCCGACCCGCGGCTCGCCGCGTACATCTCCGGGCTGCTGGTGGACTTCACCCATGTGGACAACCTCTACCGCGTTCGCGACTCGCGCGGGCGCAGGCTGGAAGACGTGGGCGAGATGCTGCTCGAATCAAATCCGCTGCTCGAAGCCAGTTCCTTCGACCGCGAGCGCGAGGTGCGCAAGCACGTCGGCGATTACGTGCTCTTCATGTCGGGACTCTTTCCCGAAAGCCTCTCGGGACGGCAGCGGTTCGGGCAGATGCGGCTCGATGTTTTTGTGGATTACATGAAGGCGGGCAAGGAGTCCTACGAGGTCGTCTCGGCCTTCGACCAGTTCGAGTACAGGGACGAAGCCCCGCTCTTCCGCAAACTGGCCGAGAACTTCGAATTGTGCGTCTTCGGCCTCAATCTGGTCAAAGAGGACTTGGAGAGGCTTCAGCGCGCATACTTCCACGGCCTGCGGCAGGCGTTCGACGGCTAACAAATAAAATGATTACGGAGAAATCTCTCGAACAGCATATTGATACTATCGCCCGTTGGATCATCGATAGCGAACACATAGTCGCTTTCACGGGCGCGGGCATCAGCACTGACTCGGGCATCCCGGACTTCCGCGGCCCCGACGGCGTGTGGACTCGCCGCGATGCCGGACTGCCCGCTCCGCGCTGGAGGGTCTCTCCGGAACAGGTCGGCCCGAACGCGTCACACCTGGCTCTGGTCGAACTCCAACGCCTCGACAAACTCCATTTCCTCATCACACAGAACACGGACAACCTCCACCGGAGGTCTGGTATAGACCCGGAGATTCTGGCGGAGTTGCATGGCAATGGTCATCTCTTACGCTGTCTGTCCTGCGACCGCCTCCACGAGCGGCGGGCGGTCGGGTGGGATGCCTCAAGATGGGGTCCCGGCTATCGCACACAGAAACCGGTTGCGGGGCAACCCGTCTGTCCCGACTGCGGCGGTCGTCTCATCTCTTCGGTCGTGAACTTCGGCGACCCTTTGCCGGAGAAAGAGTTGATGCTCGCCGCCGAGCACGCCCGCCGCTGCGACCTGATGCTGGTCTTAGGTTCGTCGCTGGTGGTGAACCCCGCGGCCTCGCTCGTCGGGCTGGCGTTGAGGAATGGAGCGCGGGCGGTGCTGGTCAATCAGGGCGAGACGCCTTACGACGAGGCGGTCAGCTTGCTTGTGCGTGCCGGGATAGGCGACGTTATTCCTCCGGCGGTAACGCGGGTCAGACAACAACAGGACGGTAATACGTCTCCAAACAAGGATTCCAAAAGGAAGGGTTAAACGTTTCACATGCGTTCTCTATTGTTTTCGCTCCTCTTGATGGGAGGAATTTCTATTACCGGGTCATCCGTTCGGGCTGAGCAGCAGCGAAGCGGCCTGCTGACTCGAAGCGTTAAGGTTGACGCAGCCACATACGATTATCAGGTTTACGTACCGTCCAAAATTCGGGAGCAGGCAAAGCCCCCCGTCATCGTTTTTCTACACGGCATCAGGCAGCGCGGCGAGGGCGGTTACGTGCCCGCCCAGGGCGGGGCTAATGCGATGCTGCGTAGTTACCTGGAACAGATACCGGCTATCGTCCTGCTGCCGCAGTGCCGCAGAGGGCTTTACTGGCACGACGCGGAAATGGAGCGGATGGTGATGGATTCCCTGCGGCAAACCGTCGCGGAGTTCGAAGCTGACGAAACGCGGCTGTACCTGACCGGAGTTTCGATGGGCGGCTTCGGGGTGTGGCACACGGCTGCAAAACATCCGGGCAAATTCGCGGCGCTGGTGCCGATTTGCGGCGGCAGTTCACTAGTGGCCGCAGAAGACCGTTTCACGCCCGTCGCACGGAACATCGGGCGGACGCCGGTGTGGGTCTTTCACGGCGCGGACGACCCTATCGTGCCGGTCAGCGAATCACGCCGGATGGTCGCCTCGCTGAAAGCGACGGGCGGCAACGTGCGCTATAACGAATACGCGGGCGTCGGGCACAATGTCTGGCTCAACGTGTTGGGCGAGCCAGACCTGCTGCCCTGGATGCTGGCGCAGCAACTTCGCCCTTAAGCTTTGGCGTGGCGTCACAGATCACATCAGAGCTGGAACGTCGCCTAATGCTCAGGGATTTCGGTGAGCGTCGGGCGCATGCTCAACTACTCAGACGTGCGCGATATAAGCATTGTCTCGGAATCGGATGTGGATGACTCTATGTGTCCGATAATATCTGAAACCTTTATAAGGGCTTTGCACGAGAAGTGGAAAACATACCGATATGTTGAACAAGCACGATGAGTACTGCGCAGCATCCTGGCTGACACAGACTTTTTGTGCAAAGCCCTCTAGTTCAAAAATGTTCTTATCGGACTCAGGCAGTAGTCGGGATCACTTCCTTCTCAGTCCCACGCCATAGCATCGAGCACTCATTCTGGACAGCCGCGACCGGCAGCGCAGCATGAGCACGGATTCGGGTGGGCAAAGCGACTATCTACGGGTATGTCGGCCGCGCGGAAACGAGCCTCTGCTTTGACATAATTGTCGTTCCGGGACGTTGGATGGATTCAATTCCCATCCCGGGAGCGCCTCCCTTCATCGTACGCCTCGGCAGGTCTCCAGAACGAGGTCGCGCAGCCAGCGATGCGCCGGATCGGCATCCAGCCGCGGGTGCCAGAGCAATGAAATCGTCAACTCCGGCGTGGGAAACGGAAGGGGGAAACTATGCATCCCGGCGCGTAAGCGTCCGGTGTGTCTTTCGGGAACACTGGCGATCAGATCGGATGACCGAGCCAGAGCCAGCGCGGTAGAAAAGCCACCGACGATGGTGACGATCTCCCTTTCCAGCCCGAACCTTTTCAAGGCTTCATCAATCGGTCCCTGGTCGAGCCCCCGCCGCGAGACCGAGATGTGCCTGGCCGCAGCATAAAGGGCGGGAGTGATCTCGTCCTGGCTCAGCGTGTGCCCCATTCTCACGACGCCAACGAAACGGTCTCGGAACAACGCCTGCGCGCGCACTTCCGGGCCCATCGTACTCCCCACCACGCCGGTCTCCAGATCGACTGTCCCATCGCGAAGAGACGTGCTCTCTTTGTCTGGTTTCTGCACGAAGCAGAGCCGCACACCGGGAGCCTCCTCGCCTACGCGGCCAATGAGATTCGGCCCGAAGTTCTCAACAAAGCCCTCGCTGGTTCGCAGCGTGAACGTCCGGACGAGTTGCTTGAGGTCGGGCGTCTCGGCAGGGCGTAGAACCGCCTCAACGTCCTGCACAAGCTGACTGACCTTTTCGCGGAGTTCGAGCGCACGGGGCGTTGGAACGAGACCGCGTCCCGCCCTGACCAACAATGGATCGCCCGTCGTCTCACGCAAGCGCGCGAGCGCGCGGCTCATCGCCGACGGGCTCAGCCGCAGTCGCCGCGCCGCTCGCGCAACACTCCCTTCCGAGAGCACCGCATCGAGAGTCACAAGCAAGTTGAAATCCGGGGTTGACATGCATTGTTTTTAGCACAGTTTATTCTTGATGTGGCGTCAAACGCACGAATAAAGTGCAAATGGTGCGTCTTCCGCCATGTCACACAAGAGAGTATGGTCTCGACAGTTCCATTTCGAGAGTTGCCAAAAGAGCGGAGGTTATTTTGAAGCCAATCATTGCAAAACGAGGCGAGGTGTTAACCGAAATTGCTGAAGGGACTGCTTCGAATCGGTGGGCGCTGACCAGCCTGTCCCTATCCATGCTGATGCCTTCGCTCGCCACCAGCAGCGCCAACGTCGGCTTGCCGACGTTGGCGCTGCGCTTCAATGCCTCCTTTCAGGCAGTCCAGTGGATCGTCCTCGCTTATCTACTCGCCATCACCACCGTTATCGTCAGCGCCGGACGGCTCGGTGACATCATCGGCCGCCGACGGCTATTACTGGTCGGAATCGGTCTGTTCACGGTGGCCTCGCTCCTGTGCGGCATCGCGCCCACGCTCTGGCTGCTGATCGCCGCCCGTGCGGCGCAGGGTCTCGGGGCGGCGATCATGATGTCTCTCACTATGGCTTTGGTCGGTGAGACGGTCCCGCAGGCAAAGACCGGCAGCGCCATGGGGCTACTCGGAACGATGTCCGCGGTCGGCACTACTCTAGGGCCATCGCTCGGTGGTGTGTTGATCGCCGGGCTTGGTTGGCGGATGATCTTCCTCGTCAACGCGCCGCTGGGTATCCTGAATTTTCTACTGGCGCATCGCTACCTGCCCGTTGATCTTCGGGGGTCGAAGACTGATCGGGCCAGCTTCGACAATGCGGGCACGCTGCTGCTTGGCTTAACGCTCGCGGCTTATGCCCTTGCCATGACTATCGGTCGCGGCCATTTCGGGCAGCTTAACGTCGCCCTGCTGCTGGCTGCCGTCTTCGGAGTCGGCCTCTTCGTGCTGGCCGAGGCAGGAGCGGCATCGCCTTTGCTCCAATTGGGGATGTTCCGCGATCCGGTGTTGAGTGCGAGCCTGGCGATGAGCACGCTCGTCTCGACGGTGATGATGGCAACGCTGGTGGTTGGGCCGTTCTATCTCTCTCGTGCGCTCGGGTTAGAAGCGGCCTTGGTCGGACTCGTCTTGTCGGTAGGCCCGCTCGTCGCCGCGCTGAGCGGTGTGCCGGCCGGTCGCATTGTGGATCGCTTTGGCGTCGAGCGTATGACCAACATCGGGCTCGTCGGAATAGCGATTGGCTCGTGCCTGCTATCCATGATGCCGACAAGTTTCGGCATCGCCGGCTACATCATTCCTATCATCGTCGTCACCGCCGGTTACGCGTTGTTTCAGGCAGCCAACAACACGGCAATCATGACCGATATTCGTCCGGGGCAGCGTGGAGTCATATCCGGCATGCTCAACCTGTCGCGTAATCTTGGACTCATCACCGGGGCATCCGTGATGGGCGCGGTGTTCGCGGCCGCATCGGCGACGACGGACATCGCCACTGCGCGTCCCGAGGCTGTTGCCGCCGGGATGCGGATCACGCTCGCAGCCGCGGCGATTCTGATCGTCGTCGCGTTCGCCATCGCGGTTGGAAGCCGTGCGCTCTCGCGGCGTTCCATTCTTCCAAACCGGATGGCGTGGCGAGAATTATTTTAGCGCGCGGAAAGTTACAAGTTACTGTTGCTCAGGCGGCGATGCGAACGCGCAGGGCATTTCAGCTAGTTTGCCTTATCTAATTCATTGCCGCGTAGCCGCTCGTGTCGAAGACGATGAACGTGAAATCTCGCCCGCCCGTCGTGACGCGTGTGATGCCTTCGGGCTTGAGTTTGCGGTCGAACTCGCCCGCTTCACGGAGCATGGGCTGGGTAACATCTCCGTCCCACTCCCAGAGCTTGAAATTCGCCTTCTCGGCGTTGGCCGCCGCCCCGCTGAGGATGCGAAAGGCCTTCACGCGCTCGTCGTACTCAATGCTCCTGATGCCCGCTCCGCCGAGCGGCAACCTGATCGCCTTCCCGCCCTCGACCGCGAGGTTATCGTAAGAGAATGCACCACGCGAATCGCGCAGACGCACGGGGACGACGAGCGCCTGTCCCTCTATGACGGGCGAGCGCAGACCGAGAAGGAACCTTCGGCCATGAGGGTCCCACGCGATGCCCTCGATGTTAATGCCGCCGTCCCTGTACTTCCTGTCGTCCATCCCGCGCAGTTCGGCTACGTTTTCCGAGAGAAGCCGCTTCAGAGCGGAGATAGCCTCAACGCCTTCCGCCCGCCGACCCCGCGCATCGAAACGGAAGCGCACGAGACCAGCCAGATCGCCGCCCTTCGCCTTGGACTGCGAACCCACAACATAGAAATGCGAGCCATCGGTGGTGATGCCTTCGAGGTCTATGACGCTCGTGCCGAGCTTGACCGCTTTGATCGCGCCAGCCTGGCTGCGCCCGTCGCCAAGTCTCATCCAGAAGACTTCGTCAGGGCGACCGTCATCCACAAAAAGCACGCCGTCCGAGTCGGGGACGTGCACCACCCCGGATGCCTCGAACATGCCCCCGTCGAAGGCTACCGGCTGTTTGACTTCTTCATCCTTCGTCGTCGTTGTGATGAAATTGCCGCTGCTCATAACACGACCGCCGCTCCGCACGATAGCCAGCGCGGCGTATCCGAAAGCCAAGAGCATCAAGACGACTGGCAGAACCATTTTTACCCTGTGATTCATCCGAATTCCCCCCTTGATTGATAAACCTTACATTCTTTCGCAATTTATCAAGGAAACCTATCAAATCTTCTGTAAACGGGGGAAATCAACTGATTACAGTTGGTTACGTGTAGGAACGGGCAGGGGTTCGATAAAAGTGGTGCCGTTGTGGCCGGAGTTCGGCTAATTGCAGGTCGCCGTCGTGCGCATGAGTGATCCATAGAGCGATGGCGAGTCCCAGCCCCGCGCGGCCGTCTTCGCTCCGCGAACGTGCCTTGTCCGCGCGGTAGAAACTCTCGTCTAGGTACTTCGCCCGCAGCAACACTCTGATTTTCAACCCTGCGTATCACAGCAGCGTCAGGCGTCGCTACGCGTTTCGGCCTTCCCTACAAGTAAGTTTCATCCGCATAACACCACGCCCAATCTTCGCCTCGTTCGAGCGATTTAATGATGGGGTGATCGGTCGCCGGGTAGTGCTCCGAGGCATGCTTGTTCTTCGACGAGTCGCAGCAGCCGACGTGCCCGCACGTCATGCAGATGCGCAGGTGAACCCACGTGTCGCCCATCCGCAAACATTCTTCGCAACCACGCGCGCTTGGCATTACGGCGCGAGTCATCTTGAGGTGCGCGCAGGAAGAGGGTGACGCCGACGGGTCTGGTTTTAACTCCAGAATCTGCTCGGTGTCGATGCCGCCGCCGTTATCCGGTATCGTGGGCGCGAAATCGACCTCGACGGGACTTCCAGCCTGAGAGCGAAACAACGGCGCGCTGCGAGCGAAAGCGGCGGCAGTGCCGTGCAGTACAACTTCGTCGCCCGCCTCTAAGGTGAAGTCGGCAGGCGGGTCGCTCAACGTGTCACCGTTCCGGCGCAAGCTGCGGAGGGTTATGCCATATTTATCTTCAAGGGCGAGCGTTGCGAGCGTCGCCGCCGTTGCGGCAGCGCCGGTGCGAATAGTCACGGTGCGCGTGTCGAGACAGTCTTCGGGTAGATCGCACTCAACCACCGACGCCACACCCTCTACCGGGTCACGCAGGAGCGCCACATAACCGCCCCGCCGCATCTCTTCTTCGTGCGCGTCGATCTCCTCGGCCGTGATGCGGTAATCGCGCAGCACGTCTGAGAAGAGTCCGACGATTGATTCCAACTCTTCGGCGATCACGCGGTCAACCCCTGCCTCCGTGAGCGATTCGATTTCGGAAATGTGACGCGTTCGCACAAGTATGCGCATCGTCGGGTTCGTGGTGCGCGCTACCGAGGCGATGCGCCGCGCCGTCGCCGGATCGTCGTCGGCAATGACTACCATCTTGGCGCGCTCGACGCCGGCGAGTTGCAGCGTGCGCTGGTGACTCGCGTCTCCGCGCAGGACAATCAAGCCGTCAGCTTCCGCTTCGTTCGCGCCGGCGGGGCTGAGCGTCGTGATGATATAGGGGATACCCGACCCGCTGAGGATGCGCACCAGACGCCGCGCCGCTTGGCCGTACCCGGCGACAATCACGTGGTCTTCCAACTGCGGCAAGTGCTCCGGCAACGGTTGAGCGGCGATTGTCGCGGCTTCACGCCCCGCTTGCTTTGTTTCCAGGCGGCGAGAAAGTCTTGAGCCGATTTGCATCAGGAGCGGTGTCAGAACCATCAACACGACCGTGGAGGCGATGAAAGTCTGAGACCCTGCCGCAGCGAGACCTGCCGGGGAAAGCCCGACTTCCCTTCCGGCTCTTTCGAGCACGAACGAGAACTCGCCGACCTGCGCCAGCATCAGCCCCGAAGCCGCGGCGACCGGCAGCCCATGCCCCAACGCCAGCACGCTCGCGCCCGTCGTGACGACCTTCACGATGAGCACGATGGCGACGACGCCGAGAACGAGCGGTAAGTTCTGCACCAGAAAACTCAAGTCGAGCAGCATCCCGACCGAGACGAAGAAGGTCGCGCTGAAGAGAATCTGCAAGGGCATGATCTCGCTCAGGGCGTGTTCGCTGAAACGGCTTTCGCTCACCAGCAGACCGGCGAGAAATGCGCCGAGCGAAAGGCTCACGCCCGCGAGGCTCGTCAGGTAAGCGGTGCCGAAGCAGATGGCGATCACGGTTAGCAGAAACAGTTCCGGCGAACAGGTACGCGCCACCATCTCCAGCACCTTCGGCATCAAACGTCTGGCGAAGACGAGCACCGCCGCGATGATCGCGCATGCCTTCACGAGCGCCCACACGATCCCCACAGTCGAACCGCCCGAACCGCTCAGCATCGGCACGAGCAACACCATCACGATGATCGCGAGGTCTTGAAAGATCAGTAGCCCCAACCCGACCTGCCCCTGCCGCTCGTTGGTCTCGCCCCGGTCGCCGAGCAGTTTCAGCACTATCGCCGTCGAACTCAGCGCGACCAGAAAGCCTGTGAAAAGCCCCGTGCGCCAGTCAACGCCGACGAGCGCCAGCACGCCCATCGTCAGCAGCGTCGCCAGCCCGACCTGCAACCCGCCGCCGCCGAAGATGAGCCGCTTGATCCGCGCCAGCTTCTGCAAGCTGAACTCGATGCCGATGGTGAAAAGCAGCAGGATGACGCCGACTTCAGCCGCCGCGTCCACGAGCGCGCGGTCGCGGACAAGCCCGAGCGCGTTCGGCCCGATGCAGACGCCCGCCAGCAGAAAGCCGACGATGGGGACTAAGCCGAAGCGGTTGCACACGTAAGCTATGACCGCGCCCGCGACGAGCAGCGCAACCACTTCGGTTAAAAAGGGCGGGATTGTTCCGGCGGCAACAATTACTGGCATGAATGGATGTTAAGGTGGAAACGTATCGAATTGGAAGCCACGGCGAAACTGAATTCACTGTCGGAAGAGTATTTGCCGGAGAGACACAGGGAACGCCGACAGGGCGTCGAGCTTTCTAGCAATGGCAGCCTTCGAAACGCGCTCACGCTCGGGCGTATCCGGCCGGGTCGCTGTTCCGGCATCAGGTCACAGCAATAACGTCTCGACCCGGTGTGCGTGAACCATCCCCTCACACGGCGACCACGC
>DATCWB010000352.1:0-7720 GCA_036566625.1 Pyrinomonadaceae bacterium | reverse complement strand
GCCTCCTGCAAACGGCGCTGCGCGCGTTCGTACTCGGCGCGTGCGCCGTCGAGTTGTGCTTGCGGCGCGTCACCCGAAGCGACGAGCGGCGTCAGGCGTTGCACCTCGACCTCCGCGCGCACCGCCTCGGCTCTCGCCGCCTCGATGCCTGCCTGCGCCGCGCCGATGTTTCTACCGGCGCGCGCCACCGGGTCTTCCGCTTTCGTCCGCGGCACGCTCTCGGCCTCTGTGCGCACGGCGATCTCGACGACCGGCGTGCCCGCGCCGACGACCATCCCCTCGCGTACGAGCACGCGGCGCACCTCGCCCGCCACGGGCGCGTTCACGATGACGACGCCCCGGCGCGCTTCGTCCCGGCCGCCCGCACACGCCGCGAGCGCAGAGAGCGCCGCGAACGCGCAAACGTAAAGCGCGCCTTCAAACTTTCGCGCCCGCATGGACGGAAACTTTCGCGCCCGCCGGGGAGACGACTGCGCGAGTTTATTGCTCATTCGATCTGGACTCCGGTGTCAACGCCGTCGTCGTCGCCGCGGACGATGCGCCGCCCGTCGCCGTCGTCGCTGCGCCGCCCGTCGCCGTCTCACCCGCGCGCGGCTTCGATGTCGCTCCAGCGGGCAAGACGGCCGAGGTGTCGAAGTCGGCGGTGGCTTCCGGGCGCAGTTCAAGTTGGCGCGTGGCGCGCACCAAGACGTTGTTCGCGCCGAGCGTGTTGCCGGTGGCGCGCTGGAAATCCGCGATGGCCTTGTTGAGATCGGTCTGCGCCTGTAGCTCGCGCCCGCGCGCGGCAAGCAGTTCGTTCTGTCTTTGCAGGACGAGGAAGACGGTCGTCGTGCCCGCGCGGAACTGCCGCTGCTCGCTCTCGAACTGTTGCTCGGCCGACGAGCGCGTGGCGGCGGCGGAGGCGAGCCGCGCTTCGGCCGAACGCAGGGATTGCGTGGCGTTGCGCACGTCGGCCTCGATCAATTGCTCGGCCTGCGCGCGCTGGTTCGTGATGCGGCGACCCTCCGCGAGCGAGCGGCCGAGGTTGGCCTGCGCCGTGCGGTTGCGGAACGGGAGTTCGACGCGCACGCCGACGCGGTAAGTCGGGTAGTCCTGCGCGAGCAGGTTCGAGAGCGATGTCGTGTAGCCGCCGACGAGGTTCGGGTTGACGGTGCTGCCCGTCGTGCCCGTGCCCGTTTCGAGCGCCGGGAGACCGGCCAGGCCGGAGAGTTCGTTGACGCGCGCGCGCAGTTGGGCGTTCGCGCTCGTGTTGGGATTGATCGTGGGCGTGACGGTCGAACCGGCGAGGCCGGTGGACGTGTAAGTGCCGACGAGGTCTACCTGCGGCCTCGACTGGTCGCGGTAAAAGCGTTCGTCGATCCGGTTGATCTCCGCGCTCGTCTGGAGCTGCGCGAGTTCCGGCCGGTTATCAATCGCGGCGCGGACGGCCTGCTCCAGCGGCACGCGCGGCGCTTCGAGATTGACGGGCGTGACGGGCGTCAGCGGGCGCGACCAGAGCGTGGCGGTGCGGTCGGCGAGGATCAAAGTCTTGAGCGTATTCTCGGCGCGCGTCACGGATTCCTGCGCGGTGTAGACGCTCTGCTCGAAGGTCGTCACCTGCGTGTTGGCGGCCACGATGTCGATGGGCGCGAGCACGCCCTGCGCCACGAGCCGCTGGTTGCTCTCCACCTGCACGCGCGCCTGCCGGACGGCGTCGATCTGCACCTGCAAATTGCGGAGCGAGAAGACCAAATCCCAGTAAGACTGCTCGACCTGCGAGATCACTTCGATGGCGCGCTGGCGAAACTGCGCGTCGGTGAGGGAAAGATTCTTCTTCGCGATCTCGATGGTGCGGCGGTTGTTGTCGAAGCGCAGGCCGCGCAAAAGCGGCTGCGCGTAGGTGAAGGTGAAGGCCGTCGGGAACTGCGGGTTGAGCGTGGCGTTCTGGTTGGTGGTCAGCAGTCGCGTCGAGGAGAAGTCGAGTTGATAGTTGCCGCCCGCGTAGGGCGAGAAGCCGCCGAGGCGCATCGCGCCCGTTAAATCCTTCTGCGTGACCGAGCCGTTCGCGCCGCCGCTGATGGTCGAACTCGTCGGCGTCGTGCGCGACTCGTAATAACTCTCGGACGAGAAGAGCGGGTCGTAGACGCCGCGCGCCGCGTTCAGATTGAACTCGGCGATCTCGACGTTGATGCGCGAACCGTCGATGTCGTTGTTGTTCTGCAAGGCGAGCGCGATGGCCTCGTTGAGCGAGATCGGCAACTGCTCGGACAAGTCCACGCCCACGCGTTCGGCCGAAGGAAGCGGGCGCGACGCGGCTTCAAAATTGGGCGCGACCGGAGGCGGCTCGCTGGGCAACTCGGCGGGCGCGATGCCTGCGGACGCGCCGACGTTCTGCCCCGGAGTTTGCCCGACCGTGCCCGGAGTCTGCGTGCCGCCGGGCGCATTGCTCCCCGGCGTCTGGGGCGCATTTGTTCCGGCGGGCGTTGCCGTCTGCGTCTGTCCGGCGGCCGGCGCGCCCTGCTGCGAGGCGTTCGGCACTTGCGGCGAAGGCGGGCGCGGCCCCTGCGTCTCGGGCGTCGTCGCCTGCCGCTGCTGCTCCACACCCGTCTGCGGCTGCACGCTCTGCTGCGCCTCGTTACCGGGACGCACAGGCGCAGTCGCAGAGTTGGGCGGCAGTTCGGTCGTCGCGGGCGGAAGCGCGCCGGGTCGTCTCTGCTGCGTCGTCGTGCCTGCGGGCGGCGACTGCTGCTGCGTGGAAGAGGGCGGCTGTTGCTGAGTTTGATTTTGCGCCAACGCCGCCGACGGCGCGCCGAGCGTCGCCGTCGCAATGACGAACGCCAACCCGCCACGCCGCAAACTCGCGCCGCCCGCGTTGCGACTCACGCGCCGCGCGCGCTTAATCACCTGAAACATTATCTGCATAACCATCCTTTGCGGCCTGCCGCGTGAGCGGTTTCACGACCTTCGGGCGACGTGTGAGCGTCGCGGTTGCGGCCGCATAAGCGTCGGAGAAACGGCGACCTACGCCCCCCTTGAAGTTGTTGAAATGCGACCCCGTGTAAGCCCACACGCGCGAGTCCTTCGCGTCCTCGAACAGCGAGTAGAAGACCGGCACGGCCAGGAGCGTCAGGAGCAGGCACATGCTCTGCCCGCCGACGACGAGCACGCCGATAGAACGGTTCGTCGCCGCGCCCGCGCCGCTGCCGAGGATGAGCGGAACCATGCCCGCGACGAGCGCGATGGTCGTCATCAGGATCGGGCGCAGGCGGTCGCGGTTGGCTTGCAGGATCGCGCTGTAGCGTTCCATGCCGTGCGAGCGCAGTTCGTTCGTGTGGTCGATCTGCAAGATCGCGTTCTTCTTGACGATGCCGAACAAGAGCAGGATGCCGAGCGCGGAGAAGATGTTCAGACGCTGCCCGGCGATCAGAGTTGACAGGAGCGCGAACGGAATCGAGAGCGGCAGCGTCAGCAGGATCGTCACCGGATGGATGAACGATTCAAACTGCGCCGCGAGGATCAGGTACATGAAGACGAACGAGAGCGCGAAAGCCAGCATGAACGATTGGTTCGCGCGCTGCAATTCCTTCGACTGACCCGTGACGCCCGTGCGATACCCGGCCTCCATGTTCAACTCCTGCGCGTAACGCTGGACGGCCACGAGGGCGTCGGCCTCCGAGCCGTTCGGCGCGAGGCTCGCCGAGATCGTCACCTGCCGCTGCCGGTTCAGGCGATCAATCGAGGCGGGACTATCGCCCTCTTCGAGGCGCACGAGTTTCTCCAACCCCACCGTGCCGCCGTTTGCAGAGGCCACCGTGAAGTTGCTCAAATTCTCGCGCGTGCGACGAAACTCTTCGCCCGCGCGCACCACCACGTCGTATTGATCCGAGCCTTCGCTGAAGGTGGTGACGCGCGCCCCTGCCGCGAGCGTGTTCAAAGCCTGCGCCACGTCGCCCGCCCTGACGCCCAGGTCTGCGGCGCGCTGGCGGTCGATGATGATGCGCAGTTCCGGGCTGCTCAACCGGAGCGAGCGGTCTGCGTCTCGAAAGTTGTTGTCTTTCTTGATGCGCTCGACGAGCTTGTTCGAGTACTCGTCTAGTTTGGCGATCTGAGGCCCGCTGATGAAAAGTCCGAGCGACGAACCGCCGCCACCGCCTCCGCCGCCGCCGATGGCCGCGCCGATGGACGAACCGCCCGACGCGCTGATGACATACTCTTTCGGATACTTGCGCTTGCGGATCAGGTCGCGCGTCTGCTGAATCAGTTGCGTCTGCGAAAACTCGCGCTCCTTGACCGGCTTGAGCCTGACCGAGACGTTGCCCTGATTCGGTTGGCCGCCGCCGCCGAAGCCGCCCGCGTTGACGAGCGTTAACTCGACGCCCGGAATCTGTTCGCGCACGTCGCGCGCTACGCGCTCCAGCACGGACTGCGTGGCCGGGAGGCTCGTGCCCTGCGGCGCGCGCAGGTTCACGGAGAAGCCAGACTCGTCTTCGTCCGGCAGGAAGTTGTAGCCGACGTACTTGTAGAGCGGCCAGATCGAGGCCACGACCACGACGCACAGCACGACGATGATCCAGCGGTGCGCCATCGACCAGCGCAGCATCCACATGTACGAGCGGTCAATCGGGCGGTAGAAACGGCCACCCTTCGACGACGTGTGCTCCTTCGTGGCGGTCGAGACGGTTTCCGCGACGGCCGGATCGGCGAGCGGGGTCGCGTGTTTGTTGTGATCGTCCGAGTCTCCGCCGCCGGCAGCCGCGCCCGCCGGTAAGCCTTCGGGCGTGACGGAATCTTTCGGCGGCTTGATCCAGCGCGCGGCGAGCATCGGCGTCAGCGTGAACGAGACGATGAGCGAGACGGCGATGGCGGCGGCCGACGTGAGTCCGAACGAGGACATGAAGCGGCCGACGATGCCCGTCATAAACCCGACGGGGATGAAGACGGCGAGCAGCGAGAGAGTTGTCGCCATGACGGCCAGCCCGATCTCGCGCGTGCCCTCAATCGCCGCCTGATACGGGTGCATGCCCTTCTCTTCGACGAAGCGATAGATGTTTTCCAGCACGACGATGGCGTCGTCGATCACGATGCCGACCATCAGCGTCAGCGCGAGCATCGTCATCTGGTTGAGCGAGTAGCCGAGCGCGGCGATGATGGCGAAGGCCGAGATGATCGAGGTCGGGATGGCGAGCGCGGCGATGACGGTCGAACGGAAGTTCCAGAGGAACAGGAAGACGATCAAAGCCGCGAGCAGGCCGCCGACGACCAAGTGCTCCTCGATGGCGTGCAAACTGGTTTCGATGAACTCCGACTGGTCGCGCGTGACGACGACCTTCAAATCCGGCGGCAGGAGCGGCGTGATCTCGGCCATGCGCTGCTTGACGCCGTTGATGACGGCGATGGTGTTCACGCCCGATTGCTTGCGGATGCCAAGCGAGACGCTTGGTACGCCGTTCAGGGACGCGGCCGATTGCGGGTCAACGCCGCTGTCTTCGACGCGCCCGATGTCGCGAATCTTGACCGGGTAGTTGTTGCGCGTGGCGACGACGATGTCGTTGAAGTCTTCGACCTTCGTCACCTTCGAGAGCGTGCGCAGCGTCACCGTCCGCGCGCCCTCGTCGAGCCGCCCGCCGGGCAGTTCGAGGTTCTGCGCCCGCAGTGCGTTGTTGACCTCTGTGACCGAGAGGTTGTAGGCGCGCAGGCGATCCGGTTCCACGTAAACTTTGATCTCGCGCTGGCGTCCGCCGAAGACAACCACCTCGCCGACGCCGTCGGCCGATTCGATGCGCTCCTGAATCTGGTTCTGGACAATGTCGGTCAACTCGATGGACGAGCGCGGCGCGCTGATGGCGTAAACCAGCACGGGCTGCGAGTCGGGGTCGGCCTTGCGGACGACGGGCGGGTCGGCCGTCTCCGGCAGGCGGTTGATGATGGTCGAAACCTTGTCGCGCACCTCCTGCGTGGCGAGGTCGGGGTCTTTCTCAAGGTTGAAGTTGATCGTGACGTTCGACCGCCCCTGTGCGGAACTGGAGCGCATCTCGTCAATGCCGGGGACGGTGTTGACGACGCCCTCGATGATGTCCGTGATCTCGGTCTCGATCTCCTGCGGCGCGGCTCCGGGGTTGCTCGTGAAAACCGAGACGGTCGGAATATCGATCTTCGGGAAGCGGTCAACGCCGAGCGTGAAGAAAGAGAAACCGCCGACGACGGTCAGGATCAAAATGATGACGGTGGCGAAGACCGGACGACGGACGCAAATTTCGGCTAACTTCTGCATAAAATTATCTCCACAGAGATTGATTCATTGATTCATCGGTTCATTGATTCAATGAAGAAATGGATCAATGAATCAATTGCCCCTGACGGGCGCGCCCTCGAAAAGTTGTTGGAGGTTGCTGGTCGCCACCGTCTCGTCGGCGTTGACGCCGGAAAGTATCTGGACGAAATCGCCTTCCTCCGTGCCGATCTGCACGACGCGAAGTTTCGCCGTGTCTTTGTCAATCACGAAGACGCGATAGGACTGCGTGTTCTGGTCGGAGAAGACGGCCGAGCGCGGCACATAGACGGCGCGGCTGCCGCCCGCGCGGACGATGCGAGCGGTGGCGAACATGCCGGAGCGCAGCGCGTTGTCGCCGTTCTCGACGGCGGCCTCGACCGTGGCGGCGCGCGAAACCGGGTCAATCGCGGGGTTGACGGCCGTCACCCGCCCGGCGAATTTCCGTTCGCGGTGCGCGTCAACTTCGAGCGAGACGCCCATGCCCGGCGTGATGAAGGGCGCTTCCGCCTCCGGTACTTGCAGTTGCAGCTTGATCGGGTTGGTGCGCAGGACAGTGGCGATGATGCCGGCGGGCGTCACGTACTCGCCGACGGCGATGGGGCGGTTGCTGACGTACCCGGCATAGGGCGCGCGGATCGTAGCGTCGGCCACGGCCTTCTGCGCGATGGCGACCTTCGCGCGCGCCGAAGCGACCGCCGACTCGGCCGTCTGGATGGCCTGATTGCTCTGGCGCGCGGTGTTGAGAGCGGATTCGAGTTGCTGGCGGGCGGCGTTGACCCGCGCGCGCGCCGTGTCGCGCTGCGTGCGGAATTGATCGTAGGTGGAGACGGCCGTGTCGCCCGTCTCGACGAGCGCGCGGTAACGCCGCTCGTTCGCTTCCGCGAGACGCAACTCGGCCTGCGCCTGTTCCAGACCCGCGCTCGCAGCGCGCGCCTCCGGGATCGCGCTGGCGTCGAAGTTGCCGCCCGGCCGGAGGCCGAGACGCGCCTCGGCCTGCCTGACGCCCGCGATGGCCTGTTGCACCCCGGCCTGCGCCTGTTGCAGACGCAGGCGCGCGTCCCTGTCGTTGAGCCGCGCGATCACGTCGCCCTGACGAACGAACGCGCCGACGCCGACCGGCGTCGCCACAACCTGTCCCGAAGCTTGCGAGGCCACGTCGGAAGTCTCCTCGGCGACGAGGCTGCCCGTCGATTGAATGTAAGACGGCACTTCGCGCGCCTCGGCCTTCGCCGTCGTGACGGCGACGGGCGGGGCTTCGGACGCATTCGCCGCGCCGCCCTTCCCCGCGCCTTCCTCGGCGCGCGTGTCGGCTTTGGCATCGGCCTTCGATGCGGAACGCCCGCAGGAGTTCACGCCGAACAGCGCGACGGCGACGAGCAGCAGCAGGCACAGCAGCGCGCCCGCGCGTGTGTTCCGGGGGATGAATGGGACAGACATAAAATAGACCTATTTGAAACCTTACGCAGAACT
>DATCWB010000351.1:0-8736 GCA_036566625.1 Pyrinomonadaceae bacterium | reverse complement strand
GCACGCCGCGCAGCGCATCGGATAGACGAGCGCGAGCGTCGCGTCGTAGAGCGCGTCGAGTTGTCGTGCCGCCCACATCGAAGACAGTTTACCTGTGTCTTCAAAGTTCGCGCGAGCATAAAAGGCGACAGCCCTCCGATTCGGACGAGTTCGAATCGGAGGGCTGTCGTGGCTAATCAACTTGCGGCGCGCGGCTATTCTTCTTCCGGGTTCAACAGCCCGCGCTCCTGCAAATCCTGACACTTGAGACAGAAACGCGCCCACGGCACGGCCTCCAGACGCTTCTCCTGCACCGGCTCGGCGCAATTGACGCATTCGCCGAAACCGCCCGTCTCGATGCGCAGCAACGCCTCGTCAATCAACGCGAGCAGGCGGCGGTCGTTGGCTGACATCGAGATCAACAGTTCCTTCGTATAGGCGTTGGCGGCCATGTCGGCGGGGTCTTGCGTGGCTTCGAGGTCGCGCTCGCGGCTCGACATCTCCGCCTCCGTCACCTGCCGGAATAACCCCTCGCGCCGTTCCAATAAACGATCACGGTATGACTTCAATCTACGCTTATCCATTTTTATGCCCCTCTCTTAAACCCTACTTGTTCTGCCCCGTTTTGATTTCAAATAAAACGCGAACGCGCGTCGAAGGTTTCAGCCGGCGCGCTCTACTTCTGGTACGGCAGCCCGTGCATGATCGTGTACGCGCGGTAAAGCTGTTCGACCAGCACGACGCGAGCCATCTCGTGCGTCAGGGTCAGCCGCGACAGAGACCAGCGCACGTCCGCCTTCGCCTTCAACTCCGCGCCTACTCCGAGATGCCCGCCGATGACAAACGCGATCTCTTTCTTTCCCTCCGACTGCCAACGCTCCACCTGCGCCGCCAACTCCGGCGAACTCCACTCGCGCCGCCCCTCGACATCCAACAGCACCGTCACCGCGCCGTCCGCCCGCGCGAGCGCGCTCGTGATTCGCTTGCTCTCATCCTCGACGACGACGCGCTCGCCCCCGCTCGCGCTCTCGCGCAGTTCCGTCACCTCACAACGGACGAACCGCCCCAGCCGTTGCAGATAATCGCCGACGAGCGCGCGCACATGCTCGTTTTTCGTCTTGCCCACCCAGATGAGACGAATACGCATCACCGAAGGGATGAGGGATGAAGAAGAATTGATTCATTGATCCATTTCCTCACTGAATCAATGAGCCGATGAATCAATGAATCAATTCTTAAATTATTCATCCTTCATCGTTCCCCTTCTGCCGCGCGAGTTTCTCGTAGAGGTTCTTGCGGCTGATGCCGAGCATGCGCGCGGCCTCGGATTTGTTGCCGCGCGCGACGGCGAGCGTTTCGACGATGTAGGCGGCTTCGAGTTCGGCGAGCGTCATGCGCGCCTCGCGCCTTCTTTGCAGCGACGCCGCCGCGCGCACCGACTCCGGCAGATGCTCGATTTCCACGCGCTCGCCGTCGGCCACAATAACGGCACGCTCTAAGACGTGCGCCAGTTCCCGCACGTTGCCGGGGAAGTCGTAAGTTTCCAGCAGACGGAGCGCGTCCGGCTCGATCCGCAGGGCGCGCCGGCCATGCTTCGCGGCGTAAGTTTTCAAAAACCCGCGTGCCAGTTTCGCTATATCCTCGCGGCGTTCTCGCAACGGCGGCACGTGAATGCGGACGACGTTCAGCCGGTAGAATAAGTCCGGGCGAAAAGCCCGACGCCTGACGGCCTCGTCCAGATCGACGTTCGTCAGCGCGACGAGTCGCGCGTCCACGCGAACGGTGCGCCTGCCCCCCAGACGCTCGAACTCGCGCTGCTCGATGACGCGCAGCAGTTTCGCCTGCGCGTCCGTCGAGAGGTGCGCGATCTCGTCGAGCACGAGCGTTCCCTTGTGTGCCGCTTCTAGACGACCGGGCTTCGACTCATTCGCGCCCGTGAACGCGCCGCGCTCATAGCCGAACAACTCGGCCTCCAGCAACTCGGCGGGCAGCGCGGCGCAATCAATCTTGACGAACGACGCGGCGGCGCGCTTCGACTGCCGGTGTATGTGGAGCGCGAGCGCGTCTTTGCCCGCGCCCGATTCACCCGTGACGAGGACGTTGGCGTCCGTCGTCGCGACGCGACCCGCGAGACGCACGGCCTCGCGCATCGCCGCCGAGTGCGCCACGAGTTCGATCACGATTCGTTTCTCAAAGAACCGCCCGCGCCGCCGCCGTCTCCCCCTCCCGCGCCCGCGTTCGACTGCAAGCCGGCGGGCAGGGCGACGCGCACGCCTTCGCGCCACAGCCTTTCGAGGTCGTAGAAGCGGCGCGCCTTGTCTTCAAAGATGTGGACGATGAAATCGCCGTAATCCACCAGCACCCACTCGGCCGTCTGATAGCCTTCGATGCGCGCGGCGCGCGTGCCCTCGCGCTTGAGACGCTCCGTGATCTCGTCGGCGATGGCCTGCACCTGGCGAACGTTTGTGCCGCTCGCGATCAGGAAATAATCCGTGAAGGTGGCGACGGGGCGCAGGTCGAGCACGATGAGGTCGTGCGCCTTCTTGTCGCTCGCCGCGTGGAGCGCGCTCTCGATGCGCGCGTCCAAACCTTCGTCGCTCGCCGCCGCCGTGGTGGCGGCAGCGTCCGGCTCGGCCGTCGCGGCGGTGGCGGTCGCTATGTCGAAGGTCTCTTTCTTCAAAGCCGCGCGCTTCTTAGTCGTGAGCGCGTTTTCTTCCGGCGTCGTGTCGTTCTGTTTCATGCGCTTCTCTGTAGAGCCTGTATTTTTTGATGTACTCCGCCACAGGCTGCGGCACTCGAATGCTTCCCTCTTGTTCCTCGCCCGCCTCCCGCACGGCGCGACGAATGTCGCTCGACGCGATCTCGATGTTGACCGCGTCGGTGAAATAAATTTTCGACTCTCCCGTTACGTCAATCGTCCGTTCGCCCCGCGCTTCCGGCGCGCCGCCCCTCAAGTCAACTATCCGGCCGCGCGCCCCCTCAGTGATGTGCTCGGTCGGTAGTTCGTAACCGGGACGTGTGACGACGACGTGTGAGACGAGCGACAGCAGGCGTTCCCACTCGCGCCACGTCGTAATCTCTTCCCACGAATCCGCCCCCATCACGAACAGGAAGCGCGCGCCCGGCGTCGCGGCTTTGAGGCGCGCAATCGTCTCCACCGTGTAGGGCTTTTCCGGCTCGTCGAGTTCGATGGTCGAGATGCGGAAGCGCGCTTCGCTCTGTGTCGCCAGCGTGAGCATCGCGTAACGATGCCACGGCGAGGCGGGCGGGACGCGGCGGCGTTTGTGCGGCGCGACGTGTGCCGGGATGAAAAGAACTTCGTCGAGCGCGAACAATTTCAACAACTCGCGCGCCACCGCGACGTGCCCGTCATGCACGGGGTCGAACGTGCCGCCGTAAAGCGCGATGCGGGCTGCGCCGCTGCCCCTGCGCTGTGCGTCCATACCTCAATCCAAAGGCGGCGGGGCGCTGCTCTCACCCATGCCCGGCGCGGCGACCGCGTCCGCTCGCTCCTGCGCTTCGGATCGCGTCGCGGCCTCGCCCTCGCGCAAGGCGTCGAGCATCTGTGAGACCGCGTACACGAGTTCGCGCACGCCCGTATTCGTCACCGAGGAAATCTCGTAAAACTCGCGCCCGTCGCCGGTCGCGCGCTGTCGCAAACTCTCCAACCGCTCAGGCTCGTCGAGCGCGTCGAGTTTCGTCGCCACGACGATCTGCGGGCGTTCGGCGAGTTGCGGGTCGTAGGCGCGCAACTCGCGGTTGATCGCCTCGTAATCGCCCACGGCGTCGCGCCCCGACGCGGAAGAGACATCGACGAGATGCAATAACAGTTTCGTCCGCTCGATGTGGCGCAGGAAGCGGTCACCCAGCCCCGCGCCTTCGTGCGCGCCCTCGATCAAACCGGGGATGTCGGCGATGACGAACGTGCGGAAGTCGCCGAGGTCAACCACGCCGAGGTGCGGTTCGAGCGTCGTGAAAGGGTAGTCGGCGATCTTCGGCCGGGCGGCCGAGACGGTCGAGATCAAAGTTGACTTGCCCGCGTTCGGGAAACCCACGAGGCCGACATCGGCCAGAATTTTCAGTTCGAGTTGAAACTCGTGCTCCTCGCCGGGGCTGCCTTCCTGATGATAGCGCGGCGCGCGGTTGGTCGAAGTGGCGAAGTGGGAATTGCCGAACCCGCCGCGCCCGCCTTTGGCGGCCAGCCAACGCTGCCCCTCTTCCGAGAGGTCGCACATGAGATCGCCCGTCTCCGCGTCGTAGACCTGCGTGCCGACGGGCACGCGCACCACAACGTCCTCGCCCTCGCGCCCCGAACGGTTCGAGCCTTCTCCGTGTCGCCCGCGATCCGCGCTGTGTTCGGGGTTGTAGCGCAGGTGCAAGAGCGTGTTGACACCCGTGTCGGCCACGAGCCACACGTCGCCGCCCTTGCCACCCTCGCCGCCCGAAGGCCCGCCGCGCGGCACGAACTTCTCGCGCCTGAAAGCCGTCACGCCGTTGCCGCCGTGCCCGCCCTTCACGCGAATTTTGACCCGGTCAATAAACATGCCGATTGCGGAATTCGGATCGCGGAATGCTGATTAGAAGAAGCAACTGCTTTTCAATCCGCATCCCGCAATCCGCAATCAAAAATTGAAGCGACGCCTACGCTTGCTGGTTCGTTCAAGCAGGCGCGGGCGTCGCAGAGTAACTGTTGAATACTGCTCGGTTAAGCGGCAACCGCCTCCGGCGCGGCGACTACAGCGCCGGCAGCCTCCGCGGCGTAGACGCTGATAAACTTGCCCTGCCGCCCCTTGTCTTCAAACTTGACGATGCCGTCAATCAGGGCAAACAACGTGTCGTCTTTGCCGCGCCCGACGTTCTTGCCCGGCTTCCATTTCGTGCCGCGCTGGCGCGCCAGGATGTTGCCGCCAAGCACCCGCTCGCCGCCGAACTTTTTCAGCCCCAGCCGCTGCGACTGCGAATCGCGGCCGTTGCGCGAACTTCCGACTCCCTTTTTATGTGCCATAACTCAAACCTCGAAAGTATGAAGTAGGAGCGCGGAACTATGAACTGAACGACAGAAGTTTTTACTTCACCGTCTCGCGCTCATCATTCAACGCGTCTAGCCTATCGAATCAATCTTCACCGCCGTGTAATTTTGGCGATGGCCTTGCGTGCGTTTGTATTGTTTGCGGCGTTTCATCTTGAAGACGATGATCTTGTCGCCGCGCCCGTGCTCGACGATTGTGCCCGCCACGCGCGCCCCGTCAACGACGGGCGAACCGACCCGCGTCTCGTTGTCGCCGCCGAGGACGAGCACTTCGAACTCCACCGTCTTCCCCGCTTCTTCGTTCAAAGAAGGCAGACGCACCGTCTCGCCTTCCGCGACGCGGAATTGCTTGCCGCCCGACCTGATAATTGCGTAAGACATCTCTTTACTCTCCTCAGACGCGAAAATCCCCTACGGGAAAGTCGTTCATTATAAAGGCTCTCATCCACCCGGTCAACGCGCCGAAAGCCCGCTGCGCGCGGACTTCAGGCATTGGCGATTTTCACGCCGCCCGCGTTGTTCTGCCGCTCAAAAAACTCTTCCAAAAACTTGGTCGAAAAGTCGCCCGACTGAAACTGCGCATCGTCCATGATCTTCAGGTGCAGCGGGATTGTCGTCTTGATCCCCTCGATCACCATTGATTCGAGCGCGCGGCGCATGCGCGCAATCGCCAGCTCGCGCGTGCGCGCGTGCACGATCAATTTCGCGATCAGCGAGTCGTAATAGGGCGGCACGAAATAGCCGGGGTAGATGGCCGTGTCCACGCGCACGCCGGGGCCGCCCGGTATGTTGCAGGCGGTGATGAGTCCCGGCGAGGGGGTGAATTTCTCCGAATCTTCGGCGTTGATGCGGCACTCGATGGCGTGTCCCGCGAAGATCACGTCCTCCTGCCGGAAGGCCAACTCCTCGCCCTCGGCGACGCGGATTTGGTTGCGCACGATGTCGGCCAGCGTGATCATTTCCGTCACGGGATGCTCGACCTGCACGCGCGTGTTCATCTCCATGAAGTAGAACTGGCCGTCCTCGTCGAGCAAAAACTCGACCGTGCCCGCGTTCGAATAACCGACGCGTTTGCAGGCTTCGACCGCCACGCTCCCCATCCGCTCGCGCAACTCGCGCGAGAGCGCGGGCGAAGGGGCTTCTTCGATCAGCTTCTGGTGGCGACGCTGCACGGAGCAATCGCGCTCGCCGAGATGCACGCAGTTGCCGAACTCGTCGGCCATCACCTGAATCTCGACGTGGCGCGGCCGCTCGATGTAGCGTTCGATGTACACGTCGCCGTTCTTGAACGCGGAGAGGGCTTCGTTCGAGGCCGTCTCCAGCTCCCGGCCGAGTTCCGCTTCGGTGCGCACGATGCGCATGCCGCGTCCCCCGCCCCCGGCCGACGCCTTGATGATGACCGGAAAGCCGATCTCGCGCGCGAGCCTGATGGCCTCTTCCTCCGTCTCCAGCGGCTCGGGGCTGCCCGGCAGAATCGGCACACCGGCCTCTTTCATCGCGCGCCGCGCCTCCACCTTGTCGCCCATCAACTTGATGACGGACGAGCGCGGCCCGATGAACTTGATGTTGCACGCCTCGCAAATCTCCGCGAAGTATGACGACTCGGCGAGAAAGCCGTAGCCGGGGTGGATCGCGTCAACGTTCGTGATCTCCGCCGCGCTGATGACCGCAGGGATGTTCAAATAGCTCTGCGCCGAAGGCGGCGCGCCGATGCAGATCGATTGATCCGCGAAACGCACGTGGAGCGAATCGCGATCCGCCTGCGAATGCACAGTGACGGTCTGGATGCCCATCTCCTTGCACGCCCAGATAATCCGGCACGCGATCTCGCCACGATTGGCGATCAGAATCTTACGAAATTTGCGTGGGGCGATTGCCATAAGCAGGTGACAGGTGACAGGTGACGGGTGACGGGTGACAGGTTTTAAGATAAGAATTAGATTTTTATCTTGTCACCCGTCACCTGTCACTCTCTTCTCACTTCTTGATCCCGAACAGAGCCTGCCCGTATTCGACGGGTTGGCCGTTCTCGACGTAAATCTTTTCAATCGTACCGCTGACTTCGGCCTGTATCTCGTTCATCAATTTCATCGCCTCGATGATGCAGACCACCGTCTCCGGTTCGACGCGACTGCCCTGTTTGACGAACACGTCGGAGGTCGGCGAGGGCGCGCGGTAGAACGTGCCGACGATGGGCGAAGTGATCTTGAACAGGTCTTCGACCGCGCTCGGGGCGTCGGTTGCGGCCGGCGCGGGCGCGCTCGAAGCGGCGTCCGATACCGGCGGCGGCGCGGGGAACGGGATGACCGAACCGGCCGTGCTGCCCGTCGGCGGCGCACTCTGCGTGTAAGTGTTGCGGCTCAGGCGCAGGCGAAAGCCTTCCTTCTCTATCTCAAATTCGGTGAAGCCCTGCGCGGCGATCAGGTCGGCCAACTCGCGCAACTCGTCCATGTTGATCGAAGTCTCCGCACGGCGCGACGCCGGTTGACTCTCGCGCTCGCCGCGATGACGCCGACGCGAGCCGCTATGACGACCGCCGCCGAGGCCGCCGCTTGCGCCCGTGCTGTTGCCACCGCGGCGTGCATCCCCCGATTGCTGCTGCTGCGGGCGCGTGCCGCCTCCTCCGCTGCTATCGTTCGGCTGATCGCCGCCTGCGCCTTCTTCGGGTCTCTTTTCGTCGCTCATGTTCTTCGGTTACACCTCCGCGCTGCTTGAGTTTCCAAGCGGTCTCTCCGGCTCGGCGTTGGTAGAGCAAAATCAAAGCCCCGTCCCGCTTAACGGCTCAGGCAAACCTGCGCACGCGGGGGATTCGGGGCTGGCGGTGCGCGAGACAAAGGGCGCGCTCGTTTCACACGCGCAGCGCGCCCCGCCCGACACTAACTCTATTTATCCGTGTCTTGCTCGGCCGCGGTTGACTCGGTTTTCTTCGAACGGCGACCGCCGCTGCCCGCTTTGTCCGCGTCCTTCACGTCCTCGCCGCCCGTCTTCGCGCGGCTGCCGCGCGCTGCGGTCGTCTCTTCTTTCTCGTAGGTCTTGTCGGCCTTGCGGCCGCCGCGGCGACCACCCTCGGCCTCACCCGACTTCGACGCGCGCGCCGACTTACGCTTGTCCGACGTGACGGACTTGGCGCGCTTCTCGGTCTGCTTCGCCGCTTCAATCTCGCGCGGGCTGCCGACGAGTTCGATGATGGCGAGTTCGGCGTTGTCGCCGTCGCGCCGACCCAGTTTGATGATGCGCGTGTAGCCGCCCGGACGATCCTTGTAACGCTCGCCGAGTTCGTCGAAGAGACGCTTGACGGCGGCCACGCCCGCCGTGCGCACCGGGCGCACCACGCCGCGCCGTCCGGTCTCGCTCTTCTGCTGGCGGTTGCCCGTGTGGAAGAACGTCGCGGCCTGCCGCCGCAGGTGGACAGCCTGCACCGCCGCATCGTCGCCTTCGAGCGTTTGCGCCTTGCGCGACAGCGTGATCACGCGCTCGATGAACGGGCGCAGTTCCTTCGCCTTCGGCAGCGTGGTGACAACGCGCTCGTTGCGTGCGTTGATCAGTGAAGTCGCGAGGTTGCGCAACAGGGAGAGGCGGTGCTCGGTCGTCCGCCCCAGTTTGCGATGAGCTTTCAGGTGTCGCATAGCTTTTTCTTCAAGTGACGGGTGACAGGTGGCGAGTGACGAGTTGAAGATAAGTTCTTTGCTTTAACTTATCGCTCGTCACCTGCCACCCGTCACTGATTT
>DATCWB010000350.1:0-2486 GCA_036566625.1 Pyrinomonadaceae bacterium | reverse complement strand
CAAAGTTCTGCACTCGAACACGCTCGGCGACGCGGAACGCGAACGCGCGCGTTATGCGCTCGAAGAGTACGGCTTCGTCGCGCGACACAGCGCGGCGGTGCTGCTCGCGCCCGACGCCTACGAGCGTTCTTCTGCGGCGCGCTCTCTCGGTGCGATGCGTTCGCGCGCCTCGCTGCCGTTCCTGCTCGAAGCCCTGTACGACGCCGAGCCGATTGTCTGCACCGAAGCCGTCAAGAGCCTCGGCGCGCTCGGATTGCCCTCGGCCATCGGCGCGCTGCTCGACATGGCGCGGCGTCACCCGAACTTGCCGCCCGCGTTGCTCGGCCGCGCGCTCAGCGCGTGCTCGGTTGATTGTCTGAATTTGGAAGCGGGCGCGGACGGCGATTCGTTCGCTTATCACGAGCCTGCGATTGACCCGTTCACGGGCGAGATCAGGGGACTCGAACCGGTCGCGGCGGTCGAACAACTGCCCGAGTGGATGGAAGACGAGAGCCTCGCCGACGCGCTCGAACGTCTCGACAGCGCAGACGTGGAAGCGCGCGTGGCGGCGGCGCAGCAACTCGCACAGTTTCAGGTGCAGCGTTCGGTGGCAGCCCTCACGGCGTTGGCCGGTGGCGACCGCGACGCGGCCGTGCGCGCGGCGGCCGTCACGAGTCTCGGCAACATCGGCCACGAGTCGGTCTTCCCGTCCGTGCTGATCTCGATGGCCGACGAGGCGCGCGAAGTTCGCGCGGCGGCGGCGCGCGCCCTCTCGCGCCTCAGTTTCGACCGCGCCGACGCCTACGTGCGCGTGTTGGAGACGGCCGACGAGGAAACGCTCAGGCATCTGGCGTCGGCGTGCGTGGGCGCGGGGCTGGCGAAACAGGCTTTGAGCCGCCTGGCGAGCGAGGATCGGCGGCAGGCTTATGAAGCCTTCTCATTGTTATCGCTGGTGGCGAAGGGCGGCCAGTCAGACTTGATCGCGCGCGTGGTCGAAGAGCATCAGGATTTGAACATGCGACTCGCGGCCGCGCGTCTGCTCGGCCTGATGGGCGATGCGGAACTCGACGCGCGCCTGCGCCGCGTCGCGCTCGGGGCCAACGCGCCGGAAAAGCTGCGCACGGCCATCCTTGAAGCCGTCTATCGCGGCGAGCCGCAGCCGGTCGTGACAGAGGTGGTCGGGGCGAATTGATGATGACAAGAGCGCGCCCCCTATAGCATAATGCCGCCTTACGTAGACCGGACTCGCTCGACTCTCTGCCCCTGAGTAGCCATAAGCAATGCGTCAAAACAAACAATCGATCTCGCTCTTCATCAACCCCCGGCGTTGGCTTTTGCTCGCCTTCGTCGTTAGCCTCTGCCTCGCGACCGTCAACTTTGAACGCGCGCGCGCGCAGCAGCCCGCCGCGACGCCCGCGCAGAAGTCGCGCACCAAGCGGATCACGCCCCTGAAAACGAGCGACACGGCGGACGGTTCGCGCGTCACGATCACGTCCGACGGCGAACTGAACGACTACTCGGCTTATCGCAGCGGCGACCGCTTTATCGTCGTCGTCCCGCAGGCGGAAGGCGGCGGCGGCGGCGCGCGCGGCCGGGGTTTTGAAGGCGCACAGGTCGAGAAGCGCGGCAAAGATTTAGTCTACACGTTCAAACTCCAACCCGGCGCGACCGCGCGCGTCAACCAACGCTTCAACCGGCTCGACGTGCAGTTCAGCGCGGCGAAAAACTCCAACTCGAATACGTCGAATGCCGCCGCCGCGCGGCCGACGCCCGCCGCGACCCCGACAAGGCGCACGCCGCCCGAAGAGGCCGGAATTATCAAGCCGCCGACGAACGTCAACGCGCAGCCCACGCCCGACGCCCGACGCACGACCGACTCGAACGCCAACACCAACGCTCTCGCCGCCGCGACGCCGTTCGTCATCCCGTCGCCTGCCGCCGAGATGACGCCGAGCGCTATCGCCACACCCACGGTCGCGCCCGCCGCAACGCCCGGCGCGGATCAAATCGCGCAGGCGCAACCGTCAATCGCGCCGCCCACATCCATCACGACGAGCGCGCCGTCAACTACTACTCCGACCTCGGTCGGTGCGGTCGTCACGCGCAACTGGCCGTGGCTGCTCGCCGCGCTGCTCGCCGTCGGCATCGGCCTCTTCTTCGTCTCGCGCTTCAGCGGCGGCGACCGCGACCAGAGCAGATCGCTGCCTCCGCCCGTCCCCTCCGGCACGAAACCCGTCAACGTTAAAGAGACGAAGACTCCCGAACTGAAACCCTCCTCCGCCTCGGCCAGCGTCACCACCGGCGGAGCCGTTAGCGGTGCGACCCCCTCTACCGCAGCGACCACAGCGGCCACAACCGGAGCAACCGCAGCCGCCACCGGAGCTACCGCCGCCTCGGCGGCCGGTCTTGCGACTTCCGGCAAACAGTCGAAGAAAAAGAAGAAGAAAGGCGAGAAGGCGAAACGGCTCGCGGTCGCGAACGAATCACAGGCGGGCGGCTCGTCCGCC
>DATCWB010000349.1:0-2156 GCA_036566625.1 Pyrinomonadaceae bacterium | reverse complement strand
GTCAGGTTCATCCCGCGCGCGAGGCAGGCCGCGACGGCGGCGGCGAGCGTGCAGCCCGTGCCGTGCGTGGCGTTCGTTTCGATGCGCGGGGCGCGGAAGAGTTCGACGCCGCCCTCGTCGTCGAGCAGGTCAACCGCATCGCCCGCCAGGTGTCCGCCCTTGACGAGCACGGCGCGCGCGCCCATCTCGCGCATGAGGGCGGCGGCGCGGCGCATGTCCGCTTCCGTCTTGATTTCGAGTCCGGTGATGCGTTCGGCTTCCGGGAGATTGGGCGTGACGAGGCGCGCGAGCGGCAGCAGTTCCGATTTCAGCGCGGCCAGCGCCTCGTCGTCAATCAGATCGAAGCCCGAGGTGGAGCGCACGACCGGGTCAACAATCGCGCCGACTTCGCTGAGAGCGGTTTCGCGGAGCAGGCGCGCGACTTCCGAGATCACTTCGCGCGTCGGGAGCATGCCCGTCTTCACGCCCTCGACGCGAAAATCTTCGACGACGGGCAACACCTGCGCGCGCACGTCTCCGGCCGTCTGGTGCGTCGCGCCGAAGACCCCGGTCGTGTTCTGAAACGTCAGCGACGTGACGGCGGCGGTCGCGAAGCAGCCGAAGGCCGTGAACGTTTTAATGTCGGCCACTATCCCTGCACCGCCCGAAGGGTCGAAGCCCGCGATGGTCAGCGCAACCGGCATGGCGTCAGTCGTCCTCATCCTGTTCCCCGCAACTCTCTCTCAATTCATTGACGACTGCGTCGAGTTCACTTTCATCGCCGAAGAGGCGGATGCCGGCGACGCCCCGCGCGCCCGCTTCGATGACTTGCGGGATGCGCGCGCGCGTGATGCCGCCGAGCGCGATGAGCGGGAAGGGCGCGACGGCCTGCGCCGCCTCGCGCAAACGTTCGAGGCCGAGCGACGCCCCGTAAGCCTCTTTCGAGGGCGTGTCGAAGACGGGGCCGAAGACGGCGAAGTCCACGTCGCTAGCGCTCGCGGCGCGCGCTTCTTCGAGCGAGTGCGTGGACGCGCCGACGAGGAAACCGCGCGGCGAGATGTTACGCACGACCAGCGGGTCGAGCGAGCGCGAGGTGAGATGAACGCCGTCGGCCCCGGCGGCGAGCGCGATGTCGGCGCGGTCGTTGACGAGGAGGCGCGTTTCGCTGCCGCGCGTCAGGTCGGCGGCGCGGCGCGTGAGTTCGTAGAGCACGCGCGGGCGCATCTGTTTCTCGCGCAGTTGGACGAGCGAGACGCGAGCAAGGACACACGCGCCGACGAGGGCGAACAGGCGCGTGAACTCCGCGCTCGCCGCGGTGGTTTCGCGGGTCGTGCGCCCGTCAGTGATCAGATAAGTGATCGGCTTGGTCTGGTCGAACGGCATGTGACGCAGGCGGCGCAGCGGCGTGGCCGTCGAGCGCGCGAGTGGTGCGATGGAAGTGTGCGATCTCCCAGAAGGCGAGGGCGAAATTGACGAGGCCAAGCCCCGTCACCGCGCCGCGCACCCAGCCGGAAGCGATGGTCTGTTGCAGGCCGTACAGACCCGTCTTCTGCACCACGTAGATGAGGAAAAAGTTGTCGCCCCAATCGCTCAGCCCGAACGGGTGAACCCACGGCAGAAACGTCAGCACGATGCCCGCTTCGAGGCACAGGATGATGTAGAAGATGACGGTTAATCTGGCTGACATAAAACTCGAGTGACGAGTGACAAGTGACAGGTGACAAGATAAGACCTCGTCTTCCCCTTGTCACCTGTCACTTGTCACTCGTCACTTCTTTCTTCGTTTGCAGGTCGCGCAATCTGGCGGCGACGCCGCGATAGTTGACATCCGTGCCGTAAACTTCGGAGAAGATTTCGATGGCGCGTTCGAGGTCGCCCATCTGTTCGTAGGCCGTGCCGAGTTCGTAGCGCAGGGCTTGATATTCGTCGTCGGTGTGGCCGGGCGTGTCCAAGCCTTTTTTGAACCACATCGCGGCGGGGCGCGGCATATTATTTTGCATGAAGCAATGGCCGAGCAGGTTGCAGCATTGCAGGTAGCGCGGCGTGCCGTCCAGAGGCGCGGCGAGCGCGATGGCGGCCTGCAATTCCTCCACGGCCTGATCGATCAAGCCCATCTCGCGATACGCGAGGCCCGTGTTGTAATGCGTCTCGTAATCGGCGGTGGACGCCGCAGGCTC
>DATCWB010000348.1:0-6084 GCA_036566625.1 Pyrinomonadaceae bacterium | reverse complement strand
TCGCACACTACCGCGACTATGCCGCGCGCCTGACCGGCGCGACCGCCGCCACGACCTCGACGGAAGTTTCCTCCGCGCGCTCGCGCGCGGAACTCGGCGCGGCTCTCGTCGAAGCTAACTTGTTAGACGAAGCGGCAGCGGAGTTGAACGCCGTCGTCTCGGCCGACCCCGCAAACGTCGAGGCCGTCGTGAATTTGGCGCGCATCCATCGCGCGCGTAAAGACGTGGCGGCGGCCGGTCGCCTGTTGGAGTCGGCGGTCGCGCGCGGGCTGGACGCCGCCCCCGTCTATGCCGCGCTCGCCGATCTCTACGAAGCAATCGGGCGCGTCGAGAACGCGATCCCGGCGATGCGTCTCGCCGTCGAGCGCGCGCCCGCGAGCGAGGATTATCGCTTTCGCTACGCGCTGCTCCTCGTCAACTCGCAAGCCCCGAAGGCCGCCGTCATCCGTTTGCAGGAGGCTTTGCAGGTGTTCCCGCGTTCGGCGAAACTCTGGTTCGCGCTCGGCCTCGCCTACATGACCGAGCACCAGAGCGTGGAGGCCGCCCCCGCGCTCGCGCGCGCCGTCGAACTCGACCCGCAGGCCGCCCCCGCGCTCGCCTACCTCGGACTCGCACACGCCGAGCAGGGGCGTTACGACGAAGCCATCAAGTTTTACGAGCGCGCCGTCGCGGTCAATTCGCAACTCGCCACCGTGCATTACCTGCTGGCCGACATCCTGCTCAAGCAAAATCCTTCGGACACCGCGCGCCCTGAAAAGGCTCTGCTGCGCGCCGTCGAACTCGACCCGACGCTCGCCTCCGCGCGTCTCGCGCTGGGGAAACTTTACCTGCGCACGGAGCGTCTGGACGCGGCCGCCGAACAACTCGCGCGCGCCGTCGAACTCGATCCGAAGTCGGCCGAAACGCACTACCAGCTCGGTCGCGTCTACACGCGCCAGAAGCGGACGGCCGAAGCGCAGGCCGCGCTCGCCACCTTCAAGCGTCTGAACGAGGGGCAGAAGGAACAGGCGCAGAACGAGCGCAAAGAGATCGTCCGGCGGCTCGCCAACGTGCATTTTTAAACGCGCATTTATTCGATTGATCGAGGGAGGCAGTAGATGAAGAGTTTTTCGCGCATTTCGCGCATCGTGAGTCTGGCGGCGGCCGTGTCCTTGTGCGCGGCGTTCGCGCTCGCGCAAGCAGGAGCCACGCCCGCGCCGCAGCAGCAGCCGCAGGTCGAAGAGTGGAGCGACAACTTCGACGGCCAGCAACTCGACGCCGACAAGTGGGAGCGGTTCAGTTTCGAGGGCACGAGCGGCGGCAAACTCAAAGTTGAGGAAGGCCAGTTGCGCATGCGCGGCATGAACGGCTCGCGTTCCGGCGTCCGCAGCAAGCAGAGTTTTACGAGCGACCGTTTCATCTTCGAGGGCACGATCATGAAGGTTGATTCGCTGCTGCCCGCGCCGGGGCAGAAAGATTCGCTCGGCACGGCCGTCCTCGCCGTCATGTTCGACGGCTCCGGGCGCAATCGCATCGAGTGGGTGCTGACGAGCGAAAAGACCCTGGAAGCGTGGGCGGTGGTGGACGGCGCGGGCGAACGGCTCGACAACCGCAAGCTCGGCACGAAACTCAAGAACCCGACGCTCGGCATCGTGCGGCGCGGCGACGAGTTTCTCTTCATGCTCAACGGGCAGGAGGGCTTGAGCAAGACCATCAAGAACATGCCGCGCTCCTTCCGCATCATGCTCTACGGCTGGAGCAGCGCGGAGAACGATTGGGACTCCGTGCGCGTGGTGACGGCGAAGTAGACCGAGGCATTGATGAAGCACACTGCGAGAGCGAAACCGGAAGGTCTGGGCGAGACTGTCGGAGCAGGGCGGCTTGTCCCTGCCCGTCTCTTTCGTCAGTTGAGTGTGCAGGAAGTAGCATCGCCCCGTCAGTTATTCCGGCGCGCGTCGTCGCTCACGCTTGTCTTGATATTCGTGACGCTCTCTTCTCCGCTCCCGGTTTCGATCAACGCGCAGAGGCGCGACCGGAATCGCCCGGCGGGCGCGGCGCAAAGTGTCGCGGCGCGGACTTACACGAACCCCATCTTCGACGAAGACTTTCCCGACCCGACCATCATCCGCGCCTCCGACAATTTCTTCTACGCCTACGCCACGCAGGCGACGATTGCGGGCAAGACCCTCAACATACAGGTCGCACGCTCGCGCGACCTCACGCGTTGGGAACGGCTCGGCGATGCGCTCCCCGTCAAACCCTCCTGGGCAAACCAGACGCAGAAGTTCTGGGCGCCGCACGTCAGCCAGCACGGCGACACGTTTTATCTCTACTACTCGGCCGACCCGAACACGCTCACGGGTTTGTGCCTCGCCGTCGCCACGTCGAAACACCCGCAGGGGCCGTTCACGGACATCGGCAAACCTTTGAAGTGCGGCAAGTCGTTCGTCAACATCGACCCGATGGCCTACGACGACCCGCGCACGGGCAAGCGTCTGCTCTACTGGGGTTCGGGATTCGAGCCGTTGCGCGTGCAGGAGTTGGCCGCCGACCGCGTGAGTTTCAAGCGGGGAAGCGTGGCGCGCGAAGTCGTGTTCCCCATCAAGACCGAAGACCCCGCGAACTACCAACGCCTCGTCGAGGGCGCGTGGGTGACGGAGCGCGGAGGCTTTTATTATCTCTTCTTCTCCGGCGACAACTGCTGCGGCGATAAGGCGCACTACGCCGTGATGGTCGCGCGCTCGCGCTCGGCCGAAGGGCCGTTCGAGACGCTGGCCTCTGCCACGGGCGAACCGCAAAGCGTCATTCTCGAACTCAACATGCGCTTCATCGCGCCCGGCCACAACTCCGTCATCCGCGACGCAGTCGGAGACGACTGGATCATCTATCACGCGATTGACGCGGGCAGGCGCAACACCGATGCCGCTATCGCGGGCGACCGCGACGTGCGCCGCATCATGCTCATGGACAGAATCGTCTATCGCAAAGGCTGGCCGCGCGTCGAATGGGGCAGCCCTTCGACGCGCGCGAAGCCCGCGCCCGTCTTCGGCGCGCCGCCGCCGCAGTCGGCGCGCTAAGTCGTCTCGCGCCGGTCGAAACCGGAAATGAAATAGTTTATCCAGTCGGTTGGATTCCGTGCTTTAATTCGTGCTTCACCAACGCAGGCTGAGACTGGGAACAACATGCAACGCAGGCAGATCACTCTGGAAGACGGGCGCTACCTCATCTTCTACACCTTCGAAGAGGAGACGGCCGCCCCTTCAAATTCGGACGAGGAGGCGGGCGCGCCGGCTGACTCTAAGCGACGCGCCGAGCCGGACGCAGAACCACAGGCGACGGAGGAGAGGCGTGTCTGAACTTCGCTGGAATCCCCTGATGGGCGAATGGGTGGCGACGGCCACGCACCGGCAGACGCGCACCTTTCTGCCGCCCGCAGACTTCTGCCCGCTCTGTCCCACGAAGCCCGGCGGCTTTCCCACGGAAATACCCGAACCAACTTACGACATCGTCGCCTTCGAGAACCGTTTTCCGAGCCTGCAACCCGAACCGCCCGCCCCGGCCGTCGAAGCCACGGAACTCTACCCGGTGCGCCCCGGCGTCGGCGTCTGCGAGGTGCTCGTCTACACGCCGATCCACAATTCGACGCTGGCCGGGGAACCCGTCGAGCAGATTCATAAACTCGTGCAGGTCTGGACGGATCGCTTCCGCGCGCTCTCCGCGCACGAGTTCGTCGAATACGTCTTCATCTTCGAGAACAAGGGCGAGGCCATCGGCGTCACGCTCCACCACCCGCACGGGCAGATTTACGCCTACCCCTTCATCCCGCCGCGCGTCGAACGCGAACTCACGCAGTCACGCGCGCACAAAGACGCGACGGGTCGCTGCCTGCTCTGCGACATCGTCGCCGATGAAACGGCGGACGGCCGCCGCGTCGTCGCCAAAAACGATTCTTTCGCGGCCTACATCCCTTTCTTCGCGCGCTACCCCTACGAAGTCCACATCGCGAGCACGCGCCACCTGCAAGCCCTCACCGACATGAGCGGCGCGGAGCAACGCGATCTGGCCGCCATCCTCAAATCCGTCATCGCCGCTTACGATAAACTGTTCGACCTCTCGTTCCCCTACATGATGGTCTTGCACCAGCGACCCGTGGACGGCGGCGTCTACGACTACTATCACTTTCACGTCGAGTTCTACCCGCCGCTGCGCACGGCGACGAAGTTGAAATACCTCGCGGGCAGCGAGTCGGGCGCGGGGATGTTCATCAACGACACGCTCGCCGAAGAGAAGGCCGCCGAACTGCGCGCGCACGTCCGGCCGGTCGTCTGGCAGGCGGGTGGCGCGGGCAAGGCGACTACCGGCGAGGCGACGGGAGAGGAGGCGGGCGGTGATTGACGCGGCCGCGCTGCGGCGCGCCTTCCGAGATTTGTACGGCGACGCGGATAAAGTCCCGCGCCTGTTTCGCGCGCCCGGCCGCGTCAATTTGATCGGCGAGCACACGGATTACAACGACGGCTACGTGCTCCCGATGGCGATTGACCGCGAAACGTGCGTCGCCGCCGCGCCGCGCCCCGACAGGCGCGTCCGCATCTTCTCTCTGAACTTGAACGAGCGCGCCGAGTTCGACCTCGACCGACCGGGCGAGCGCGAGCGCGGCATCTGGCTCGATTACGTAGAGGGCGTGGCGCACGCTCTGGAGCGGCGCGGCGTGCGGCTCGGCGGGGCTGATCTCGTCATCACTTCGGACGTGCCGGTCGGCGCGGGGCTGTCGTCGTCCGCCGCGCTCGAAGTCTCCGCCGGACTCGCGCTCGCGTCGGTGGCGGGCGTGGAAGTTGACCGGGTCGCGCTCGCGCTCGCGGGGCAGGAGGCGGAGCACACCTACGTCGGGGCGAAGGTCGGCATCATGGATCAATTCATCGCCGCGCTCGGCCGCGCCGGTCATGCGCTCCTGATCGATTGCCGCACGCTTGAGACGCAGGCCATCCCCGTCGACACGACCGAGACGCTCGTCGCCATCTGCGACACGCGCGTCAAGCACGAGTTGTCTGCGTCGGAGTACAACACGCGGCGCGCGGAGTGCGAAGAGGGCGTGGAGTTGCTCAGGCGCGCGGGGCTGGAAGGCATACGCGCGTTGCGCGACGTGAGCGAAGCGGATTTAGAGCATTACGGCCGCGCGCTGCCCGAAGTGGTCGGGCGACGCTGCCGCCACGTCGTGACGGAGAACGCGCGCACGCTCGACGCCGCCGCCGCGCTCAGGGACGGACGGCTGGAAGAGATGGGCAGATTGATGCTCGCGAGCCACGAATCGCTCAGCCGCGACTACGAAGTGAGTTGCCGCGAACTGGACGTGCTGGTCGAAATTGCCACGTCGCTCGCGGGCGCGACCCTCGGCGCGCGCATGACGGGCGGCGGCTTCGGCGGCTGCACCGTCAACCTCGTCCGCCGCGACGCGCTGGAAAATTTTCGCGAGACCATCACGCGCGAATATAATCGCGCGACGGGTCTGACGCCCAACATCTACGTGTCCGAGGCGGGCGAAGGAGCAGGAGAAGTGACGAGTGACAAGTGACAAGTGACAAGTTAAAAACCAAGCTGTTTTAACTTGTCACTTATCACCTGTCACTTGCCACTCATTAATATGCGTATCAAAGACGTGGCGCGGGAGGCGGGCGTTTCGACGGCAACCGTCTCGCACGTCATCAACAAGACGAGGCGGGTAACCGACGAGACGCGCGAGCGGGTGCTGCGCGCCATCGAGCGGTGCGGTTATTACCCGAACGCGCACGCGCGCAGCCTCGCCTCCGGGCGCAGCAACACGCTCGGCCTGATCATCTCCGACATCTCGAACCCGTTCTTTCCAGAACTCGTCAAATCAATCGAGACGGCGGCCTTCGAGCGCGGCTACGATTTGATCCTGTCGAACACGAACTACGAGGCCGCGCGCACGTCGAGCTACATGCAGCGTTTGATCGAGCGCAAGGTGGCCGGAGTCGCGTTGATGACTTCGGAACTGGACACGGAACTGATCGAGAAGCTGGCGCGGCGGCGCGTCTGCGTCGTCTTTCTCGATCTGGGCAGCGCCGGGCAGTGCATGAACAACATCGT
>DATCWB010000347.1:0-5645 GCA_036566625.1 Pyrinomonadaceae bacterium | reverse complement strand
GACCATCGCGGCGGGCGTCAGCGAGTTAGGGATCAAGCTCTTTCGCGGCGGGGCTTATAAACCCCGCACGTCGCCCTACTCGTTTCAGGGACTCGGCCTCGAAGGCTTGAAGATGCTGGCCGAAGTCCGCGAGGTGTTCGGGCTGGGCATCGTCACCGAAGCGATCAGCGTCGAGTCCATCGACCTCATCGAAAAGTATGCCGACGTGATTCAAATCGGCGCGCGCAACATGCACAACTTCGATTTGCTGCGCCGCGCCGGGCAAGCCCGCAAGCCCGTGTTGTTGAAGCGGGGAATGTGCGCCACGCTCGAAGAGTTTATTTTCGCCGCCGAGTATATTCTGCTCGAAGGCAACAAGGACGTGGTTCTCTGCGAGCGTGGCCTTCGCACCTTCAACGACCACACGCGTAATACGCTGGACCTCGCCGTCGTCCCGGCCGTCAGAGACATCTGTCATCTGCCGATCATCGTCGACCCGAGCCACGCGGCGGGCACCGTCAGAAAAGTGATTCCGCTCGCGTGCGCAAGCGTCGCCGCAGGCACTGACGGAATCATCGTCGAGGTGCATCACCAACCTGAAAAGGCGCTCTCCGACGGCCCGCAAGCCCTCTCGTTTAAGATGCTCGGCCAAATGATCGAGCAGGTCACGCAGATCGCCGCCATCGTCCGGCAGGATTCCGTGACGCTCGCCACCTGAGCGAACAGGCTCACTCGCGCGCGAACTCATTCAAGCTGATAGCCGAGGGGCGAAGGATGCCCCGCATCACGGGGTCGGGAATCACGTCGGCCGAATTCCCGACGCTTCGTCCTGTCCGCGCGACGGCACGAACATTTCCGACCAGCAACCTCTACAAAATTTAAGGAGAACATAAACCGATGGAAGAACTGAGCATCAACGGAGGGAAACCGGCCAAACGGAAGCCCTTCCCCGCGTGGCCGATGTACGACGAGACGGAACTCGCGGCGGTGAAGACCGTCATCGAAAGTCGCCAGTGGTGGCGCGCAATCGGCTCGCAGGTCAGAGAGTTCGAGCAGGAGTTCGCCAAATATCAGAACGCGAAGTATGCGTTGGCCGTGGGGAACGGGACGCAGGCCATCGAGGTCGCGCTGGCCGCGCTCGACCTCGCGCACGGCGACGAAGTGATCGTCCCGGCTTTCAGTTTCATCTCCACCGCGACGGCCGTGCTCTGCGTCAACGCCGTGCCGATCTTCGTCGATGTCGATCCGGACACCTATTGTCTCGACGCGAACGCGCTGGCCGCCGCCATCACGCCGCGCACGCGAGCGATCATCCCCGTGCACATGGCCGGGCGCGTGGCCGACATGGACGCCATTCTCGACATCGCGCGGCAGCACAATCTGGCGGTCATCGAAGACGCCGCGCACGCACACGGCGCGGAGTGGAAGGGAGAGCGCGCCGGCGCGCTCGGACACGCCGGCATCTTCAGTTTTCAGGCCGGCAAGCTGATGACGGCGGGCGAGGGCGGCATCATCCTCTCGAACGACGAAGCATTCATCGAGCGTTGCTTCCTCTTCAGCAATTGCGGACGCCCGCGCACCGACCGCACTTACCAGCACAGCGTCCTCGCCGGCAATTGCCGCATGTCCGAACTGCAAGCCGCCGTGCTGCGCGCGCAACTGGCGCGGCTCGACGAACAGATCGAGCGGCGCGAAGCCAACGCCGCGCGGCTCGACCGGATGCTCAGCGAGGTGTCGGGACTCACGCCGCAAAGCGGAAGCGACCCGCGCATAACCCGCGATCCGCATTACATGTACATGTTCCGTTATGACCGGACGGCCTTCGGCGACTTGCCGCGGCAGGAATTCGTGGATGCGTTAATCGCGGAGGGCGTGCCGTCTTTCGTCGCCTACCCGGCCATTAATCGCACGCCCGTCTTCCGCAACGCCGCCTTCGCCCCGCGCTGGCGCGCCGGAGACCCCGCGCTGCCCGACTATTCAGCCGTGAGTTGTCCCGTCTCCGAGGAGATCGGTGAGACGGTCGTCTGGTTCCACCATAGCGTGTTGCTCGGAGATGAGCAGGATTTACGAGAGATAGTGGAAGCCATCGAAAAAATTCGCGCGCACGCGACGAACACGGTCGGCGTCGGCTGAGAGTTCGCGCCCGGCGTGCCGGTACAGACCCGTCCGGGTTGCCCCTACTCAAACCCGTTCAGAAAGAGACATCTTATGCTGAGGGCTGTCATCTTCGACCTCGACGGCGTGCTGATAGATTCGGAACCGCTCATGCGTTTTGCGTTCGAGCAGGTCTACCGGCGAATCATCGGCGACCACCAACCGCCGATAGAAACTTATCTTGAGCACATGGGCGAATCGTTTCCACAGATCATGAAGCACCTCGGTTTGCCTCTGACGCTCTGGGAACCATATCGCCTGCTGTGCCGGGAAAATATCGAACGCATCAAGGTCTTCAAAGGAAGCCGCGCATTGCTGGAAAGGCTCGGCGCGCAGAAGTTGAAACTGGCTATCCTGACCGGCAAAGACGGCCAGCGGACTGAGCAAACTCTGGAACACTTCGACCTGCGCCGCTACTTTCAAGAGGTAGTGTCATCAGATCAATTGAATAACCCGAAGCCACACCCCGAAGGTCTGCTCTATGCCTTGCGTAAGCTCGGCTGCGCGCCGCACGAGGCCGTCATGATCGGCGACGCCGTGAGCGACGTGCAGTGCGCGGCGCGCGCCGGCGTGGTCTCTGTGGCGGTAACGTGGGGCATCAAACCGGAGCGCGTCCAAACGCTCTGCAAACCTGATTTCATCGTCCACGATTGGGACTCTCTGACCCGCACCCTGCTTTTCCTGCGTCAGACGGCGGCGCTGGAAACCGGGCCGCCGATAATGTCTGCAAGCGAGATGCCGCTTGCCGTCGCCGCTACTCTCAAGAGGCAGGAGTATCAGGTAGATGAATAGCGAAAGACCCCTGCTCGGTCTGGACATCGGCGGCACGAATTTCCGCGCGGCGTTGGCCGTCGGAAGCGAGATCGTCAACAGTCGCGCGGCCGCCTGGCCGCCCGATCTCTCGCCCGAGCGGGAAGTAGAGTTGATCGCCGACACGGCTTCGGAGATCGTCCGAGAGGCTGGCCTCGACAGTCCTCTGGCCGGCGTGGGCGTCTCGCTGGCCGCGCTGGTGGACGAGCGCGGCGTGGTCGTGCAGTGGCCTAATCGCCCGGCATGGCGCGGGCTGGCCTTCAAGGCTTTACTCGAAAAACGTCTCGCCGCTCCGGTATGGATAGAAGACGACGCCAACGCCGCCGCGCTGGCCGAAGCGACGCTCGGCGCGGGGCGTGATTACCGTGATGTTTTAGTGTTGATGATCGGGACGGGCGTCGGGGCGGGATTGATTTTGAACGAGCAACTTTTTCGCGGGCGCAACGGCTGGGCCGGAGAACTCGGCCACGTCGTCATGCTGCCCGGCGGCCCTTCGTGTTCCTGTGGCAAGCAGGGCTGCTTGCAGATGCTCTGCTCGGGGCGCGCGCTTGAGAGGGTGGCAAAGATGCGTGGTCTGCGTGGCGCGGAGGAAGTGACGGCCGCCGCCGGGCGCGGCGAGTCGTGGGCGCTCGATACGTTGGCCGAATCGGGACGCTGGCTCGGATTGGCGGCCGCCAACGTGTCCGAACTTCTAGACCTTGAAGCGGTCATCGTCGGGGGCGGTTTGAGCGGTCTGCTCGGCGCGGCTTGGTGGACGGCTCTCGAAGAAACGCTTGTGGGCAATCTTCTCAACGCTCGACACCGGCGGATCGCGCTCCTGCGCACGGAACTTTCCGACACCGCCGGACTGCTCGGCGCGCTGATCATCGCGCGCCGCGCCAACGGGGAAACCGACTCATGCAACCACAACCGGGCGCGACAAACCGGGTCGCAGTTTCGCTGGCTCTGCCCGACACCGCGAACTGCCTTGAGACATTAAGAAGGCTCGCGCCGCGCGTCAGTCTCGCCGAACTGCGACTCGACATGATGAGGACGTTCGACCTCGAACGTCTCGTCCGAGAGTCGCCGGTGCGTTTGATTATCACCTGCCGGCCGCGGCGCGAGGGCGGACATTTCAGTGGTTCGGAAGCGGAGCGACAGCGCGTGCTGTGGCGTGCCATCAACCTGGGGTGCGCCTACGTGGATGTCGAATGGGACACGGTGGCGGAGTTCGGCGGACGCGGCACCGAGGGCACGCAACTGATCGCATCGCGCCACTGGAACAGCCGTATGCCGGAAACTTTCTGGCCTGACTATGAAACGCTGCGCGAGCAGGCGGCGGTCGTCAAACTCGTGGGGCTCGCGTCGAGCGCGGCCGACGTGCTTCCGGTTTTCGAACTGATGAGCCGCGCCACCACCCCTTTCATCGCGCTGGCGATGGGCGCGCCGGGACAACTAACACGGCTGCTCGCGCCCGTCTTCGAGCAATGCCTTTTGACCTACGGCGCGGCGACGGACGCCGACCTGACCGCTCCCGGCCAACTGTCTGTCGCCGAGATGATCGACAGCTACCGGCTGCACCGCGCCGGGTCGCAGACAAAGATTCAACTGCGGCTCTCTACCGACCGTGACGCCGCCGTCGCTGTAACTTCGGATCGGAGTAGAGACACGACGGGAGATGTCTTACACGTTCACTTTGGCGTCTCTCCGCACGAGGCGGCGGCGGTCGTCTACGGCCTGATGGCTTATCTGCCGCGTCTTACTTTATCCGCCGACCGTGAGCTACGAAACGCGCTGCCTCCCCATTTGGCCGCACACCTCAAACTATGAGCCAAGCCATTGACACAACTCACCGCATCGAGGTGAACGTCGCCACGGGAGCGACCCGCACCGAGATTCTGCTCGGTCGCGGGCTGCTCTCGAACGCCGCCGCTTACCTCGGCAGCTACAAATCGGGGCGGCTGATGCTGGTATCCGATGAACACGTCGCTCCGCTTTACGGCGCGCCGCTTCGTGAAGCTCTCAGGGGCGCGGGCTTCAGGGCGGAACTATTGATTATTCCGGCGGGCGAAGAGTCGAAGACGCTCGAAACGCTGGAAGGTTTGTACGGGGACTTGCTGGCCGGAGAGGTTGACCGGGGCGACGTGATCGTCGCCGTCGGCGGCGGAACGGTCGGCGACGTGGCGGGCATGCTGGCCGGAACTTACATGCGCGGGCTGGAATTTATTCAAGTCCCCACCTCGCTCGTGGCGATCATCACGGCCAGCGTCGGCGGCAAAGCGGGCGTTAATTTCATGGGGCATAAAAATCTCCTCGGCTGTTTCAAGCAGCCCGCGTTGGTGCTGGCCGATACGGACACGCTGGTCAGCCTATCGCGCGAAGAGTTTAGTTCTGGTCTGGGAGAGTTGTTGACGGTCGGGGTGTTGGGCGCGCCGCGAATTTTTACCGCGCTCGAAGCGCGCGGCGCGCACGAGCTTGAGCCGTTGATGGCGGAAGCCATTCGTTGTAAGGCCGCGATTGTCGAAGCCGACCCGTTTGACCGTCTCGGCATCCGCGCCAAATTAAACCTCGGCCACACTTTCGGCCACGCTCTGGAAACTCTGAGCGGCTTCACGCTGCCGCACGGGCTGGCCGTCGCCGTCGGGCTGCACATCGCCGCCAGCCTGGCCTCGGGCCTGCGGCTGTGCCCGCCCGAACTGCCCGAACGCATTCGGCGCGTCCTG
>DATCWB010000346.1:0-2976 GCA_036566625.1 Pyrinomonadaceae bacterium | reverse complement strand
TTTTTAGAGGGCGAGCGAACCGAGTTTCACGTCTACGAAGATTGAACGCGCGCGGGAAAAAGAATTTGTCAACGTTCACTAAAACAGGAGATCGCCATTGTTAGATTTCGCCATCGAAACCGCGCGTGAGGCGGGGCGCGTGTTGGCCGAGCGGTTCGGGCGCGCGTCGCTGGAGGTAACGCACAAGGGCGACATCGATCTCGTCACCGAGTCGGACCTGGCGGCGGAGCGTGTGATCATCGAGCGCATTCGCAGCCACTTCCCGCGCCACGCCATCCTCGCCGAAGAGTCGGGCAAGTCCGAACACGAAGGCTCTGCTTCTGGCGCGTACAAGTGGATCGTCGATCCGCTCGACGGAACTACGAACTACGCGCACGGCTACCCGTGCTACTGCGTCTCAATCGCGCTCGAACGCGAGGGCGAACTCGTCTTAGGCGTCATCCACGACCCGACGCGCGACGAGACTTTCGCCGCCGAGCGCGGCGCGGGCGCGACGCTCAACGGGCGGCGCATCCGCGTCTCGGAAATCGGTGAACTCAACGAAGCTCTGCTCTGCACGGGCTACCCTTACGACGTGCGCGGGCGCGACAACTTCGTGCGCAACTTCAAGAACTTCATCCTGCACGCGCAGGGCGTGCGCCGCGACGGTTCGGCTGCGCTCGATCTGGCCTACGTCGCCTGCGGGCGCTTCGACGGGTTCTGGGAAGAGGGCTTGCGCCCCTGGGACGTGGCCGCCGGCGCGCTTCTGATTGAAGAGGCGGGCGGGCGCGTCTCGCGTTACGACGACGCGCCCTACGACATCTACACGCCGCCCATCATGGCATCGAACGGCCTCGTCCACGAGGCGATGATGCGCGTGCTCGCCCTGCGCGACTGAATCAAAGGAGAAACGGTGAAGTAGGAACGCGGAACGATGAAGTAACAGAGATTGATTCATCGGTTCATTGATCCATTGATTCAATGAAGAAATAGAAATATTGAATCAATGAACCGATGGAGCAAGAATCAATCTTTTCCGTTCGTCGTTCCGCGTTCCCGCTTCCGCGTTTGCTCAAAGCGCGGAGTGGATGACTTCGTAGAGTTTGTCGGTTTCGCGGCGCGCGGTCTGGCGTGTGTCTTCGCCGGGGAGCGCTTTCAGGTGTTGGAGCGGGTGGTAAATGATCTCGACGCGGCCGAGGCGCGGGTAACGCCAGTCGCGCGGCCAGACGCGGTGGCCGCCGCGAATCGTGATGGGCAGGATCGGCACATTGGCCTCTAACGCGAGCCGCGCCGCGCCCACCTTGAACTCCTGCATGCGCCCGTCGGAAAAAGATCGCCCGCCTTCGGGGAAGATGACGAGCGCGCCGCCCCCGCGCAGCCATTGCAGCGAACGGCGGAAGGCGCGGCGGTCGCCCTTCTGTTGCAGCGGCCACGCCCCCAACAGTCGCATGAGTTTTCCGGCCACCGGCCAGTCGAAAACTTTGTCCCACGCGAGGAAACGAGAATAGAGCGGGACGGGGCCGCCCAGCCAGAACGGGTCGAGGTAGGTCTGGTGGTTCGCGGCGATGATGACGCCGCCCGAAGCGGGCACATTCTCCACGCCCACGTAACGCATCCGCCACAGGAGCCGAAAGAGCAGGCGCAACGCCGCACGCAGCAGACGAATCGCCCACAACGGCAGCACGTAAGGCTCGTCCCGCCGTTCGCTCGCGGGCTTTTTACCGTGCCGCACGACGCTCGTTTCCATCTCGCTCAAAGCGACTCGTCTCCCCCGCCGCCCGGCGCGTCTTCCGCGCCGCGCCCCTCTCGATGTGCCTTACGCCGCCAGGCCTCGCTCAAACGCGCGACCACGCCGCCGCCCTCGCCTGCCTCTCCGGTCTGCGGCGCGTCGCCGCCGCCGGACGCGTCGCCGCGCAGCGTCGCCAGTCCCGTCACGGTCAACTCTTCCCACCACTCGGGGATGTCGCGCTCCGTCAAGCCGTCGGCGTTCCAGCGTTCGCAAACCTGGCACTCGAAGCCATCGTAGAGTCGCGCCTCTTCCTTCGTCAGCCCGACGCGCGTGCGCGCGTTGCAACTCGACTCCGCGCAGTGTCGCTCGATTTCGACGAGCAACACCTCGCGCGGAAACTTCAAACTCTGTCGCTTCTTTCGCATCTCACCCGAACTCTTCAAGCGGCCACTCCTGATCCATGAACTCCAGATGAAAGCGCGGGATGCCGTCCTGTCCTGTGCGGTGCGCGCGGATGACGGCGAAGGCCGAAGTCTGGTAGCGCATGCTCGTCAACCGCACGAAGCTGCCGCGCTCCGCCCTGAGCGATGTGTAAACGGCCGCGCCGCGCCGGCTGATATTTTCCGTGACCGTCTCCTCGCGCGCCGTGATGTTCCATCGCTCGTCGTAGAGTTCGATTGTCACTTCGACAGGCACGCTCAGCCGCGACTCTTTTTTCACCACCTGCCCCGGGGCCGGAGGTGGTTGTTCCAGCAGCTTCCACAAACCGCTTTCTCCTTCCGGCTCGAACACCTCGTAACGCTTTTTCGGATCGAGTTGATAGCTCTGCGGCGGTCGCTTGCCGGCGAAGGCCACACCCAACTTGAAACTCGGCGCGCTCGCGCCCACGGGAAACTCTGCCCGCATGAAGCGCACCAGCGCGTAGACGCGGTATTGATCTTCGATGTGGTCGAAGCAACGCAGTTGGCGCGGCATCGGCAGCGTCATATACACGAGCCGCCCGGTCTCGACCGGCCGCGTGAGACTAAAACCCGCCCCGAACGGCGTCAAGTCGGCGAGGCGCGTCATCTCCGTCCATTCGGTTTCGGCGTCCTCGCGAACCTGCACGCGCGCGGGCAGCGAGAGTCTCAAACGCTCGCGCACGCGTCGGTCTTTGCCCGGATATTTCATCGTTTTACGGCGCGTTTGGAAGGCCGCCCCGGCCTCAATATATTGTGCCGCCCCGATCCCGATTAATCGCCTCTGAAAACCGCTCGAAACCCTGATTT
>DATCWB010000345.1:0-2779 GCA_036566625.1 Pyrinomonadaceae bacterium | reverse complement strand
TGAAGGAGTTAAACCGATGACGAAGCAGGAAAGCACCACGAAGAAGGTCGCCATTTTGATCGAGAACCACGTCGAGGACAGCGAATTTCTAATTCCTTACAACGCGCTCAGGGAAGCGGGGGCGGAAGTGACCGTGCTCGGCTCGCGCGTCAACGAAAAGTATCAGGGCAAGCAGATGAAACTCTCGATGGAGGCCGACCGGACGACCACCGACGCGCTCGCCGAAGAGTTCGACGCCGTCGTCATCCCCGGCGGCATGGCTCCCGACAAGATGCGCACCAACATGAAGACGGTGCGCTTCGTACAGGACGCCGTTGAAGGCGGCAAGCTCGTCGCCGCCGTCTGCCACGGGCCGCAGGTTCTGATCGAAGGCGACCTCCTGCAAGGCAAACGCGCCACCGGCTTCCGCGCCATCCGCAAAGACATGCAGAACGCCGGGGCGAACTACGAAGACGCTCCGCTCGTGCGCGACGCGAACCTGTTCACGTCGCGGCGACCGGGCGACGTGCCCGTCTTCACGGCCGGCATCCTGCGCCATCTCGGACTCGAAGGCGCGTTGAAGGATGCGCTGCCGGATGAAGCGAATTTGTCGGCCGATTGGTGGAAGCTGGCCGAAGGGTGGGGCGGTTCGACGAAAGATGAGATCGTTGACGGCATCAACACGGCGATTCGCGGCGAGCGTTACGCGTTGACGGCCTTTGAGCACTACACGGAGAAGGCCACCGCGCCCGACCTGCGCGCCGCCTTCAGGGAAATCTGCGCCAACAAGGGGCGACACATCGCCTCGCTCGAAGCGCGCCTCGCCGCGCTCGGCGGGCAGGAATCGTTTCAGGCGGCGGGCAGCGGCATGTGGGCGACCCTCAAGAGTTGGCTGCAATCAAGCGACGACGTTGCGCTCATGCGCCGCGCCATGGGCGATCTGCAAACCGGCGTCGTTGACTCGTTTAACCTCACCAACAGTTTCACCGACCCGGCGACCGCCCAAATCTTCGACGACATCAGCGTCGATATTGCCAAAGACGAGCAACGCATCGCAGACCTCTACCACGCTCACCTCGCCGGACAGAAGCCCGACGCGGCCACGCCGACGACGGGCGCGGCCGTCAGCGCGTAAGGAAAAGGAAAAAGTAGAAATTGGAAAGAGGAGAGGGGAAGCATTCGAGCTTCCCCTCTCCTCTTTTCTACTTTCTACTTTCTCTTTCTACTTTCCAATTTCTTTTGCTCTCGGCTTATGCCACGGGGCGGAGCAGGCCACGGAAGATGCCCTGCACCTGCACCTGCGCGGCGGGCAGGCGGATCGGCGCGAGTTGGGAGTTGGCGGGGCGGAGTTCGACTTCGCGCCCGAAGCGGTGGAGGCGTTTGAGCGTGGCGCGCGACCCCTCGATGAGGGCAACGACGATCTCGCCGTCGCGCGCGTCCACACGGTTTTCGATGAGGGCGATGTCGCCGTCGCAGATGTGCTCGTCAATCATCGAGTCGCCGGAGACGCGCAGCGCGTAGACGCGTTCGGGGCGCACGCGCCCCAGGAGGAAGCGCGGCACGCCGATGGTCTCGCCGTTGTCGTCAACCGTCTCCAGGGGCGCGCCCGCCGCGACGCGGCCGAGCAGTCGCACCTCGCAAAGCCCATCGCCCGCTGCCTCTTCGACATGGACGTTCAGGCCGAACGAGCCGTTCGTGTGGCTGCGCGCCAAGAGGCCGCGCTTCTCCAGCGCCTCGATGTGCTTGGCGATGGTGGCCTTCGAGGAGATGCCGAAGTGGCGCGCGATCTGCGCGTAGGAAGGTTCGTAGCCGTGCCGCTCGATGAAGCGTTGGATGTAATCGAAGATTTCTTTCTGGCGTTGGGTGCGGGGTTGCATGGATTCGGTCGTTCCTTTCAAACGCGAGCGGGTAAGTTTCCCGCGTCTCCCGTCTGAGCCGTGCTGCTGGCGGCGAGGGCGCGCACCGGATTCTAGAGTCGCCCTCGCCGCAGCGTCAAGTTATATGTCAACTTCGCCCGTCGTCGCCGCTAGACGCCGGGCATCGCTTTCTTGAGCGGTTTCAGTAACAGGAACAGCACGACGGCCATGACGAGTGCCATCAAACCGAGCACGAGGAAGAACGTGGAGTGCAGCCAGCGATCCCAGAAGACGCCGATCTGCGTCAGCTTGTTGCCCATCGCCGTGGCGACGAACCACCCGCCCATCATCAACCCGCGCAGACGTATCGGCGCGACCTTCGAGACGAGCGACAGACCCATCGGCGACAACATCAACTCGCCGAGCGTGACGACGAAATAAGAGAGCACAAGCCACATCGGCGACACGCGAAACGCATACGGGTCGCCGCCGACGGCGGTCGCCTCGCCGGTCTTCGCGGCGAAGTAGAGGATGAAGAAGGAGAGCGCGGTTAAGGTCATGCCGAAGGCCATCTTGGTCGGCGTCGAAGGTTCGAGGCCGCGCTTGTCGAGAAAGCCCCAGAACCAGACGAGCGGGAAGGTCAGCGTGATGACCCAGAACGGGTTGATCGAGTTTGAGATGATGCCGCCCGATTCGGCCGCCGTCTCCGGCGAGAAGATGGTCGTCCAGTCGGTGTTGGCGTCGGCGAAGTAAGTCAGGGTCGAGGCGTTCTGGTGGAAGACCATCCAGAAGACGATGACGACGGCGAAGATGACGATGAGCGCGATGATGCGCCTGCTTTCGGGGACGGCGTCCATCACGCCCTGCCGCGTGGCGGCCTCGTCCTGATGGCTGACGCCGTGCGGCGGCGCGTCCGTGGCGGTGGCGTCCGTGTCGGCGGCCGT